>NZ_JCALCW010000011.1:0-157441 GCF_059812545.1 Mycobacterium sp. NGS50 | reverse complement strand
ACCACGCGCGATCGCATCGAACAGATCGCGCTGGCAACAATCCGGGTCGGTCCCGGCCAGCCGGTCAGCCTCTTCCTGGGTCAGACACTGGACGCCCTGATCGGTTTTGTAGTGGTATTTGACCCAACAGATCTCTCCGCCGACATTGACCCAGCTGAACGTGTGCAGCCCGTAGCCGTTCATATGCCGATACGTTCTCGGGATACCCCGGTCCCCCATGATCAGGGTCACCAGATGCGAAGACTCGGGCGACTGGGTGAAGAAGTCCCACGACATGTTGTGGTCGTGGCAGTCGTTGTCGGCGCGCCGTTTGTTCGACCGGATCAGGTTGGGGAACTTGATCGGATCCCGGATGAAAAAGATCGGCACATTGTTGCCGACGATGTCGTAGTTGCCCTCCGAGGTGTAGAACTTCAGCGAGAACCCCCGCGAGTCGCGTAGCGTGTCGGCACTGCCGCGTTCGCTGGCGTTGCCGGCCACCCGCACGAACACATCGGTCACCGCGCCGGGCTGAAACAGCGCCGCCTTGGTATAGACGCTCACGTCGTTGGTGACCTCGAACCGCCCGAACGCCCCCGTTCCCTTGGCGTGCGGCTGACGTTCGGGTACCCGTTCCCGATTGAACGCCGCCAACTGCTCGATCAGGTAGGTGTCCTGCAGCAGGATCGGACCATCTGGCCCCAGCGTCAACGACCGCTCATTGCTCGGCGCCGGAGCGCCCCCATCGGTGGTGGTGAAGTTGTCCGTCATTTCGCTACCTCTCCTCATTGCGGTCTGGACTGGTCATGACTGCGCCCATGACGGGGCGCCGGTATCCGCCCCGGACGTTCGGGGTACTCCGAACGGATCGGTTTGCCGGCGAACCAGCCCTCGAGAATCTCGCGGGTACCCGCAGGTGCCAGCGGTGGCCGCGGCTGTGCCAAGGGACTCGACACGTCCCCGATACGCCGCGGTCACCACGACAACCCACTCGGCTGCACTACTTGAACAGGTCCTTGTGGTCCGCCTTGATCAGGTCCGCGCCCTTCTCACCGACCATGTAGACGGTGTTCTGGATGCGGCAGTCCGGGATGATCGGGAACACCGAGGCATCGATGACCCGGAGCTTGTTGACGCCGTGGACCTTGAGTTGCGGGTCGACCACGCCTTGGTCGATGTTCTTGGACAGTCGGTTGGTGCCGCACGGGTGATACGACGTCTGAACCCGGTCCTGAACTGACGTCCTCATCAACTCATCGGAGTGCAGCGGCATATCCCACGGGTATTGCGAGACGACGAGGTCCTTGAATCCGTCACCCTTGGTGAGAATGTCGTAGGCGAACCGAACCCCTTCGCGCAACGCGATGATGTCCAGCTCACTGGACAAGTAGTTCAGGTTGATGTTGGGTGCCATGAACGGGTCATCGCTGTTCAGCGTCACCGCACCGCCGTCATAGGCGGGGCGGACCAGGTCCACCATCACCGTGATGTGGTCCCCGTCGGGAGGCGTCGGGTATTGCCATTGGAACGCACTGCCGAACGCGGGAACGAAGTCGATCTCGAAGTGCGGCTGCCCTTCTGGGGAGAAGGGGTCGACTCCACCGTTGGCCGCTTTGGCCTCGCGGTAGACCGGGTCGTTCTCCAGGTATTTGTCGATGCGGGGGAACCCGATCATCTCCAGCAGACCCGAGCCCAGCGGTCCGGAGTGGTCCTTCTCGTAGGCCGCGACCGCTGCGTCATGTTGGGGGCCGGGGCGCAGCAGCGCGCTGTCCAAAGCGAAGCCGTCCTTGATGCGCAGCACGAACGGCACGCCGGGGTGGTCATAGAGGTGCTGGCCGACGTGGCGCGAATCCACGACCACCGGAATGCCGTACTTGGCCAGCTCGCGAGCGGGACCGACACCGCTGAGCATCAGCAGCTTCGGGCTCTCGAACACGCCTTGGGCGAGGATGACTTCACGGTTCGCGTAATAGTCGACCTCGTTGCCGGCCGCGTCGATGATCGTCACGCCCTTGCAGGTGCGGTCGGCGTAGTCGATGATCAGGCGCTTGGAGCGAACCTCGGAGACGATCGTGACGTTGGGCTTGTCCTTGACGAACAGGAAGCTGCCGGAGCGCACGCCCTTGTAGATGGTGTTGACCGCATGTGTGAGGCCTTTCATCTCACCATCGAAGATGTTCTCGGTCAGCGGCTCGCCTCGGGACGTCCAGGCCTTGGTGATGACGTCACGGAAGGGCTGCAGCTCCGGGATCAGGTTGTGCGAGATCGGGAGCGGCCCGCCCTGGCCGATCTTCTGCAGGTCTGAGGAGAACATTCCGGAGTCGTCGTGGTAGCTCGCGCTCTTGCGCAGGTAGGGGACCAACTGGTCCCAGGTCCACTCCGAGCCGCCGTACTCCCCCCACCGGTCGTAGGTCGGCTTACAGCCGGGAACCCAGCTGAAGTAGTTGGCTGACGAACTACCACCGAGGATCTTGCCGCGAGTGTCTTGTTTGTCGATGCGCTCCCACACGCCACGGTCGACGAATTTCGCCTTGTAGTCCCAGTCGTATTGGCTGTGGCGGAGTTCCATCGCCGTCCCCGGGGTGGTCACCCCGTCAAGCTCCCACGGGTTTCCGACGCCGGCCTCGACGATCAGGACGTTGACATTCGGGTTCTCGGCCAGGCGGCCGGCGACAACACATCCCGCGGTGCCGCCGCCCACGACGACGAAGTCGAAACGAGTTCGGTCACCCATCAATTCCTCCTCAGGTAGGGATTTCCACACTTTTCCGCTGCAGCTAGCAGCCTGCTGCGGTTCAGGACGGGAAGCTACGGAGTCCACTCCGAGATTTCTCCACCGACTTTGGTGACGACTCCAAACCCGCCGCCGTCCGGCGATCTGGGCACGCCGAAACTCAGCGTCCATAATGAATTCTTGCTTTCCCCAATGCTTTTCACATCCGTCGACGAAGCGAGCGGCTTGCGCTTCGGCAAGCACTCCAGACGACGGCGTCGGAAACCCGGCCATAGAGTGCGATGACTTGTTTGAGAAGCGCAGCGCGCCTAGGGTATTCGGACGGCACAGCCAGCGTTACCATCTGCCCGACTTGCTCGACGGTGAGTCCGGCGTCCTTGGCCAGTCCCCGCATGACGCCCGTTACCCCCGGCAGGCCGGAACGAACCCGCTCCGCCGGCGATGCCGATCGCAGCGGCCCCACAGCGAGACCGCGAGGTCGCCGGGTACCGCAGTCCTCAACTCTCCGCCCTCTCCGATCGGATGGCCACGGAGCCAGCTCCGAGATTTCGTGTCACCCGTTGGTGGCCCCTACATGTGCATCGCCGACAGCTCCAGCGCCCACCACACCTCGATGAGCACTTCGGTCTCACGCAGACTCGCCCCGGTCAGCTCCTCGAAGCGGGCCAGCCGGTAGCGCACCGTGTTCTGGTGGACGAACAGCCGCGTCGCGGTGCTCTCCACCCGCAGCCCGCATGCCAGGTACGCGCGCAGCGTGGCGATCAGATCGTCGGCGGATCCCCCCGCGGTCAACGGTTCCAGATAGCGCCGCCGCAGCAGCTCACCCATATCGGCGTCCATCGCGACCGCCGAACGCAGGCCCAATGACGCCATGTCGTGGGCGCCCCGCAGGCTGCAGGCCTCCGCGGTCACCAGTGCCCGCGCCGCCAGCCGGTAGGACTCGGCCAGGCTTTCCAGCCGCCGTGGCGGTCCGAACCCGACGATCCCGTCGAGGTCACGTGGCGGCGGCTCGAGCAGGAACCCGGCGAGGTCGCCGTCGATGACCGCGCACAAACCCTTTCTCCGGTCCACCGGATTCTGCAGTCCAAGGGCCATCTCCAGCTGGCGTGCTGAGGTGGCCGTATCCAGGCGACCCCGAATCGCGCGGTATTCGCCGGCGGGGTCCAGCCCGTAGATCTCGGCGTGGACCCGCAGCTCGACGGCGGGCATGGCGCCCAGCAACGCGCCGCGAACAAACTCCGTCTGACCGTGGTCCACGGCTGTCACCCGGGCGAGCTCGGCTCGGCGATGCGCGCTGGCCGTAGTGACCATGGCGGCATCCGACCACGCCAGCATCGACTGGACGAACTTCAGGACCTGGTCGTCATCGATGGCGAGACTGCGTGCGATTTCGCGTGCGTAGCTCACCACCAGCTCGACGCCGATGCGCCATGCCCGCAGCAGGTCGTCGACGGGGACTCCCTGGCCGGCCCGCATTTCACCGATGGCGGCGAGCTCCGCGAGATCCCCGTCGTCGAAGACTTGTTGGCCGGCGCGCGCAGAACGCAACACCCGGTCGATCTCGAGTTCCACCTCGATGTCGAGTGCCTGGTGAGAGATCGATCGGTAGGCGGGGATCTTGGCCCGGATCGACTCGCTGATCCGGCTGACGAGGTGCGGATGCCCGTCCCGCATGGTGTCGATGAGCATGAGCCAGTCCCCCGCCCCGGCGTTGCCCGGGATAGCCACGCGGGCACCGTCGAGGGCAGCCGATGCGTCGTCCATCATGCCCCCAACGGTGAGGCAGGCGGCTGGTGCGTGAGGGCGGCACACAGTGCGCTGCCGAAAATGGCTGTCGCGCATGCAGTATCCGTCATGAAAACCTCTCGGCGGTTGGTCGCGGTTCACGTGGCCGGGCGTCGCGGCCCGCATCGTCGCGGTTGTGCCACCGCAACGGCGTGGCTGCTGAATTCGTCGTTGCGGAAGTGGTTTTCAGTGTGCTGGGCAGTGCCCTTTGGCGTCCAAGACGCAATTTCGACCAGGTGATAGGCCGGACCGATCGAACGCTTGACGGAGGTGGTCAGCGATCGGGGCGGCTCCCGTCCACAGCATCACCCATGCCGGTTTGCCGCGCGGTCTGCAGCAACGCACGCGCCAGTACCGAGCCCGGTTGCGCGGCGCTGGTGACGAGCGCCACCACGGCGGTCAGCACCGGGCTGTGCAGCCGCAGCGTCTGCGTGCCGGGCATCTGCAGGGCGCGGGCCCAGGTCTGCGGAACGATGGTGGCCCACCGGCCGGTGCCCACGTGGGCCAGCAGAGCCACCATCGAGTCCGTCTGGAGCCGCGGTGTCAGGCTCAGACCCTGACCGGCCAGCGCATCGTCGATGAGCCGGCGGCCGCGCATTCCCTCGGCCAGTAGGCAGATCGGTAACTCCACAACGTCCGACCAGCTGATGGTCTCCGATTGCCCGGTGAGCAGGTCGGTGCCGGCCACCAGCACCTGTTCCTCGGTATACAGCGGGGTGACTACCAGGTCGGCGGTGTCCTGGCGGTCCGGGTAGATGATCCCCGCGTCCAGCTCGAATCGGCGCACCCGTTCGACTATGTCGGCTGATCGCAGGCTCGTTTCGAGCTGCACGCGCAGCAGCGGGTGCGCGGCGCACAGCGGGTCGGTCAGGCGGGCGACGGTGCTCGCCGCGGCGGGGATCACCCCGAGTCTCAGCTCTCCGGTAAGGCCGGTCTGCAGGGCCGTGACCTCATGCGTGAGCGCATCCCGATCGGCCAGGATGCGCCGCGCCCACAACACCAGGCGCTCCCCCTCGGGAGTCAGGCCCTCGAACTTCTGTCCGCGGCGGACCAGCGGAACCTTCAGTTCGTGTTCGAGTTTGCGGATGGCTTCCGACAGCGCGGGCTGCGACACGTAGCAAGCAGCCGCAGCGCGGGCGAAGTGGCGTTCCCGCGCCAGCGCTACGAAGTATTCGAGCTGGCGGAACAGCATTGCCCATTCGACCACGTCGTACCGCCCGGCGGGCAGCACTGCGCGGCCCCCGGTCGACGTCCCGGCGCCGTCGCGACGCCGCAGATCAAGTCTAGATACGCGTTCGCGACTCAGAAGGCGCTCAATACCCGACAAAGCGGATAAATTCGCCCTGTTCTTCCGCGAATACCTCGTTGCGGGTAGCTTATGAACACTCACGTTCTTTTCAGGGAGGCGGAAAGATGGCTCGACGGCATCACCACGGACGGCGTCGCGTACTTAGTGCCGGCTCCGCCGTCAGCGCATTCCTGGCCTTCGGAGTGATCCCGCTGATCGCCTCGCCGGCAGCTCACGCCGATCCGTTCGACCTGCTCATTGACACCCTGATCGACAACGCCACCGGTGCGGCAACCGACGGCGCGCTGATCGGCACCGGGGACCTCGCGACCTCGACTTTGGACCTCGGCGGCGCGAGCCTGGACGCGATGTCGGCCCCGGTTCTCGAGGCGACCGACGCCATGCAGCAGTTCTACCAGGACCTGCACACCAGCCTGGACACCTGGATCACCGACAACCAGGCCTTCGTCGACATGCTCAACCAGCCCTACATCGACTTGTTCGGGCGCGCCCTGATCGGCAACGGCATCGACGACTTCACCGGGGCCAACACCTCGATCTTCGGCAGCAGCGGGCTGTTCGGTGACCTCGGTGACGGCGGATTCCTCTTCGGCGACGGTGGGACCGGCGCCGACGGCAGCCTCGACCACATTGCCGGGTGGGCCGGCGGGGACGCCGGAATGATCGGCAACGGCGGGATCGGCGGCAACGGCATCGACGGTGGGGCCGGCGGTGACGGTGGCGCGGGCGGCTCCTGGTACGGCAATGGCGGCGACGGCGGCGACGGCGGGGCGGCGGTGGTCGCGGCCGGCGCGGGCGGCGACGGCGGGGCGGGCGGCGACGCCGGACCCCTGGTCGGCAACGGCGGCAATGGTGGCACGGGCGGCGCGGGTGCGGCCAGCACCGACGGCGGCATCGGTGGCGCGGGCGGCGCAGGCGGCGACGGCGGCAACGGCGCCTCGTGGCAGTCCGGAAACGGCGGCGACGGCGGCGACGGCGGCAAGGGCGGTGACGGCACGACCGGTGATGCGACCTCGGCGGGCGGTGCAGGCGGAAAGGGAGGTGCGGGCGGCAGCGCCGCGCTGCAGTCCGGCGACGGCGGCAACGGCGGTAACGGCGGCAACGGTGGCTTCGCGGGCGTCAAGGGCCCGGGCAGCCCCGGTGGTCGCGGCGGCGCCGGCGGCGCGGGTGGCGCAGCCAGCATCTCCGGTCAAGCCGGCACTGCGGGCACCGCCGGCGTCACGCCCGGCTCCGGCGGGGGCGGAGGCGGAGGCGGAGGCGGCAACGGCAACCCCTGCGGTCCGGGCAGCGGCACCCAGACACCCTGCACCTGACGGGCTACACCAGCGGGCGACCGGAGCGGATGCGGCGGTCCAGGTCCCACAACAAAACGTTGAACGGGAAGTGCCGGACGAAACCGGGCAGCGCCCCGTTGACCACCCGCAGCAAACCCATCAGCCGATCGAAGCGGCGCTGCCGCGCGTCGTCCCACGCGAACCCCATTTCGTCGCGGAACCGTTGCGGCAGGAAACCGGCGGTGATCAGCAGCGAGAGGCTTTCCGGCAGACGCTGGAGCCCGCCGGGCAGCGTCATCCCGCGCATCCGGGCCACTGCGATCGGGTAGAGGTAGTCGCGCACCGTGTCGTCAATGTGCACCTGGTCCAGCTGCTGATGCCAGTACTCGTCGAAGGCCGCCCGGTCGGCCGGCCACATCTCCTCCGGCACCTGCAGCATGGTGGCCAACGCTTTGCCCTCACCGTGGTAGTGCCGATCGGCGTGCTCGTCGTCCATCTCGCCGAGGAAGATGCGGTGAACGTCGACCTGTCCCTTGTACAGGCACGCACCGACCCACAGCTGCAGGCTCCGGTCAAACGCGTTGTACTTGACCGGGCTGTCCGCCGTCGAGCGGACCTGGCGGTGCGCTCGGTTGACCGCCTCGCGGAACGCCGCCTTCTGCGCGTCGCTGCCCTGGGTGGCGACCACCAGATAGGTGAACGTAGTGCGCGCCCGCTTGATCGGGTGCAGGTCGACGCGGCCGCTGTCCACCTTGCTCTCCAGCACCCCGTAGCCCACTCCGGGCCTGGCCAACTGCATGATCACGTTGGCCGGGCCGGCCAGCAGCGCCACGCCCATCATCGCGCCGTCGGTGCAGCGCGGTTGGCGCAGCCAGGATCGCCGGCGCGGCCCTGATTGCGGCGCGTCGTTGACCGACCGCTCCACCAATGGGACTGCCATCGCCGCACCTCGCTAATTGTGAGAACGTTTGATTCCTGATTTTGCCGTGGGCTCAGACAGCTGTCAAGATCGGCCACCGGATGCCAAGATGGTGGCCGTGGCTTCCGCGGTTCGTGAGCGCCCGTACCGGGGTGTACAAGCAGCTGACCGGCTGGCCGAGCGTCGGGAACGCCTGCTGGCGGCCGGGCTCGACCTGCTGGGCGCGCCGGAGATGACCGAACTGACCGTGCGCGGGGTATGTAGCCGCGCCGGCGTGGCTGCCCGGTATTTCTACGAGAGCTTCACCGACAAGGACGAGTTCGTGGCCGCGGTCTTCGACTGGGTGGTAACCGCGCTGGCCACCGGCACCCAGGCCGCGATGGCGGCGGTTGGCCCGGCCGAGCAGACGCGGGCATGCATGGCCCACATCGTGGCGGCGGTGGCCGGCGACGCCCGGGTCGGGCGGCTGCTGTTCAGCACCCAGCTGGCCAACGCGGTGCTGGTACGCAAACGAGCGGAATCCAGCGCGCTGTTCGCGATGCTGTCGGGCCGCCACGTCGAAAATGTGCTGCGGGTGCCGGGCAACGACCGGATCAAGGCGGCCGCGCATTTTGTGGTCGGCGGGGTGGCCCAGACAATCAGCGCGTGGCTGGCCGGTGACGTGCAACTCGAGCCCGACCAGCTGGTGGACCAGCTGACCGCGCTGGTCGACGAACTCGGCGATCCGGCGCTGTACCGGGTCTAAGTCGCCGCACCCACCCGGCGGTCCGCCGCGGTCTTGGGAGCCGTGCGGGCGTCCTCCGGGGTGAACTCTTTGACCCAGCAGGCGAACTCGACGGTGATGCCGTCGGGGTCCTGAAAGTAGAACGACCGCACATAAACCCCCGGGTGCACGGTGGCCGAGACCTGCATCGGTGACTCGTCGTGGTTGAGTACCGGCCCGACCCGCACACCCTTGGCCTTCAGGGTGGCCCGGTACTCGTCGAACTTCTCCGGCGGCACCTGCAGGGCGATGTGATTGAGCGAGCTGACCGCGCTGACGATATCGCCGATCCCGGGGATCGCGACGGGCGCGCTGATACCCGGTACGCCATCGGGAGCGTCGGCGAACCAGAAGAACGCCAGGCAGTCACCGTTGCCGGCGTCGAAGAAGAAGTGCTGCCCCATACCGTTGGGCAGGTCCAGGGCCTTAACCAGCGGCATGCCCAGGATGCCCGAGTAGAACTCGACGGTGCGCGCCATGTCCGCGCACACCAGCGCGACGTGGTTGAACCCACCCAACTCGAATTCGCTGTTGGCGTTGCGTGGTCGGATCATCAGCAATCCTCCGGCGTATGGTCAAGACCTGAAACTGAATCTAACATCAGGTTCAGATCGGATCAACGGAGCAACCCGGGAGTCAGATGTCGGCGCAGCCCAGGATGGCGGTACAGCCGACCGCCCGCGGTCGAGCGACTCAGGCCGCGATCGATGCCGCCGCCCGTTCGGTCGTCGCCCGCAAGGGCATCCTGGCTGCCACCGTGGCCGACATCGCCGCCGAAGCCGGCAAGTCCACCGCGTCGTTCTACAACTACTACGACTCCAAGGAGGACATGGTCCGGCAGTGGGCGTTGCGGTTCCGCGACGAAGCCGGCCAGCGGGCCGCGACGGTGACCCGCCACGGCCTGTCCAACCGGGACCGGGCGCATCAGGCCGCCGCCGCGCACTGGCACACCTACCGGCACCAGCTGGCCGAGATGATCAGCGTGTCCCAGCTGGCGATGATCAGCGACGACTTCGCCCAGTACTGGGCCGACATCTGCGCCATCCCGATCTCGTTCATCACCGAGATGGTCAAACGCGCTCAAGACGACGGCCACTGCGCCGGTGACGATGCACGGTTGATCGCCGAGGCGATCGTGGCCATGTTCAACCAGTTCTGTTACGTCCAGCTCGGCGGCACCGGCGGCGCCGCCGAACCGGACGACCAAGCCTGTATCGACACCCTGGGCAACATCTTCTACCGGGCCGTCTACTGCAAGGAAGCCTCATGACCCCGATCGTCCGCGAGTTCATCGGCCTGCCCTCCCCTACCGCGCAACGCGCAGGCGCCGGCGGGCACCCGTGCCAGGGGGTGTACCACCGGCCTGCGGGCGACACACCCGGGGTGGCGATGATCGCTACCCACTATCAGATCGACTTCTCCGAGCACTATCTCGCCGAGTACATGGCCGCCCGCGGCATCGGGTTCCTGGGCTGGAACACCCGCTTCCGCGGTTTCGAGAGCAGCTTCCTGCTGGATCACGCACTGGTCGACATCGGCGTCGGAGTGCGCTGGCTACGCGAGACAGCCGGCGTGGAAACCGTGGTGTTGCTGGGTAATTCGGGTGGTGGCTCGTTGATGGCCGCCTATCAGTCGCAGGCCGTCGACCCGAATGTGACACCGTTTCCGGGGATGCGACCGGCGGCGGGGGTGACCGAGTTGCCTGCCGCCGACGGCTATGTGGCCAGCGCCGCTCACCCTGGTCGCCCCGAGGTGCTGACCGCATGGATGGACGCCGCCGTCGTCGATGAGAACGACCCGGTCGCCACCGATCCCGAACTCGACCTGTTCGACGAGCGCAACGGGCCGCCGTACCCGCCGGAGTTCGTCGGCCGCTATCGGGCGGCCCAGGTCGCCCGAAACCATGCCATCACCGATTGGGCCGAGGCCGAGCTCGAACGGGTGCGCGCTGCAGGCTTTTCCGATCGCCCGTTCACGGTGATGCGAACCTGGGCCGATCCACGGATGGTCGATCCGAGCCTGGAACCGACCGGCCGGGAACCCAATTCCTGCTACGCCGGGGCTCCGGTGACCGCCAACCGCTCGGCACGCGGCATCGCGGCGGCCTGCACACTGCGCAACTGGCTGGGGATGTGGAGCCTGCGTACCGCGCAGACCCGGGCCGAGCCGCACCTGGCCCGCATCGACTGTCCGGCGCTGGTGATCAACGCTCACGCCGACACCGGGGTGTTCCCGTCCGACGCCCAACGCATCCACGATGCGCTGGCCGGCAGCGACAAGACGCTGCGCTCGATCGACGCCGACCACTACTTCACCACCCCGGGTACGCGCGACCAGCAGGCCGACACCGTCGCAGAGTGGATCGCCGCGCGGTGGCCCTGAGAGTTCTGGCCCACTTCGTTCCCGGTGAAACGGTGCGCGAACGGGTTGCCCGCGAAGCCGATTGGCTGGATGTCCGATGGTGCGCAGCCGACGATGACGCCACGTTTTGCGCTGAAATTCCCGCGGCCGAAGTGATCTGGCATGTGCTGCGACCGCTGTCGGCCGCGGACCTGGCGGCGGGGCCGCGGCTGCGACTGGTCCAGAAACTGGGCGCCGGAGTCAATACCGTCGACGTGGCGGCCGCCACCGAGCGCGGCATCGCAGTCGCCAACATGCCCGGGGCCAACGCGGCGTCGGTGGCCGAGGGGACGGTGCTGCTGATGCTGGCGGCGCTGCGCCGGTTGACGGTGCTGGACCGGCTGACCCGCGAGGGTCGGGGCTGGCCCGCCGACCCGGAACTGGGCCAGGAGTGCCGCGACATCGGCGGCTGCACCGTGGGGCTCGTCGGCTACGGGAACATCGCCAAACGCGTCGCGCAGATGGTGTCGGCGATGGGCGCGGCGGTGCTGCATACCAGCACCCGCGATGACGGGCATCCGGGCTGGCGGCCACTGCCGGACCTGCTCGCCGCCAGCGACCTCGTCTCGCTGCACCTGCCGCTGACGGAGGCCACCCACGAGTTGCTCAACCGGACCGCGCTGGCCCGGATGAAGCGGGGTGCCGTGCTGGTCAACACGTCTCGCGGCGCGGTCGTCGACGAGGGTGCCCTGGTCGAGGCGCTGGAAGCCGGCCGGCTGTCGGCGGCCGGTCTGGATGTGTTCGCCGTCGAGCCGGTGCAACCGGACAACCCACTGCTGGACTTGGGCAATGTGGTGCTCACCCCGCACGTCAGCTGGTACACCGCCGACACCATGGGGCGCTATCTGGACATCGCGATCGACAACTGCCGCCGACTGCGCGACGGCGAGGCGCCGGCCCATCTGGTGAACACGGCTGGATCACGTTCTGACCGATGAGTAAGCTCGCTCCCAACCCACCGGTTATTCGGTACGGTCTGGCACGAACTTCAAAGGGGAAGGCAAGCCAATGCCCATTGCGATTACGTCCGAGCATCAAGACCTAGCCGCATCGGTGCGGTCCCTGGTGGCGCGGGTCGCACCGTCGGAGGTGCTGCACGCGGCGATGGAAACACCGATCAGCAATCCGCCGCCGTACTGGCAGGCCGCTGCCGAGCAGGGCCTGCACGGTGTGCATCTGGCGGAATCGGTTGGCGGACAGGGGTTCGGCATCCTGGAGCTGGCCATCGTGCTGGCCGAATTCGGTTACGGCGCCGTCCCCGGGCCGTTCGTCCCCTCGGCGATCGCCGGCGCGTTGATCGCCGCGCACGACCCGAACGCGTCGGTGCTGGCCGACTTGGCCTCCGGCGCCACGATCGGTGCCTACGCGCAGGAATCGACGTTGACCGCGACCCGTCATGGAGCCGGGTTGGTGATTCGCGGCGAAGCGCGATCGGTACCCGGCGCCGCGCAGGCCTCCCTGCTGGTGCTGCCGGTCGCCATCGACAGCGGCGACGAGTGGGTGCTGCTGCGCGCCGACCAACTGGAGATCGAGCCGGTTCCCAGCGTGGACCCGCTGCGTCCCATCGCCCATGTGCGCGCCAACGCCGTCGAGATCGGCGACGACGCCGTGCTGGGCAGTCTGAGCAGCGCCGCCGCCCACGCACTGATCGGCACGTTGTTGTCCGCAGAGGCGGTCGGGGTCGCACGCTGGGCCACCGACACCGCAGCGGGATACGCCAAGATCCGTGAACAGTTCGGCCGGCCGATCGGCCAGTTCCAGGCCATCAAACACAAGTGCGCCGAGATGATTGCCGACACCGAACGGGCCACCGCGGCGGTATGGGACGCGGCCCGCGCCATCGACGAAGGCGGCGACGCAGCCGAATCCGCGGTCGAGTTCGCCGCCGCCGTCGCCGCGACCTTGGCTCCGGCCGCCGCTCAACGCTGCACCCAGGACTGCATCCAGGTGCACGGCGGTATCGGCTTCACCTGGGAACACGATGCCGGCGTCTACTACCGGCGCGCCTTGATCCTAGCCGCCTCATTCGGCCGGCGCGCCAGCTACCCGCAACGGGTCGTGGACACCGCAACCGGCGGCGGGATGCGCAAGGTCGACATAGATCTGGACCCCGACACCGAAAAGCTACGGGCCGCGATCCGCGCCGAGGTGGCTGCGCTCAAGGAGATCCCCCGCGAGGCGCGCACTGTCGCGATCGCCGAAGGCGGGTGGGTGCAGCCGCACCTGCCCAAGCCCTGGGGCCGCGGCGCGGGCCCGGTCGAGCAGATCATCATCGCCCAGGAGTTCAGCACCGGACGGGTGCAGCGCCCGCAGATGGGTATCGCGGCGTGGATCATCCCGTCGATCGTGAGCTACGGCACCGACGAGCAGCAGCAGCGTTTCCTGCCGCCGACGTTCCGTGGCGAGATGATCTGGTGCCAGCTGTTTTCCGAACCGGGCGCCGGATCGGATCTGGCCAGCCTGACCACGAAGGCCGTCAAGGTGGACGGCGGCTGGCGGATCACCGGGCAGAAGATCTGGACCTCGGCGGCCCAGTTCTCCGCCTGGGGTGCACTGCTGGCCCGGACAGACCCCGCCGCTCCCAAACACAATGGCATCACCTACTTCCTGCTCGACATGAAGAGTGAGGGGGTGACGGTATCGCCGCTGCGGGAGCTCACCGGCGGAGCGATGTTCAACACGGTGTTCATCGACGACGTGTTCGTCCCCGACTCGATGGTGCTCGGCGAGGTGGACCGCGGCTGGGAGGTCAGCCGCAACACGCTGACCAACGAACGGGTGTCCATCGGCGGCAGCGAGATGCCGTTCCTGGCCAGCCTGGACCAGTTGGTGGAGTTCGTCCGCGACGGCAGCTTCGACCAGGTCGCCCAGCATCGGGCCGGGCAATTGATCGCCGAGGGCCACGCCGCCAAGTTGCTCAACCTGCGCTCGACGCTGCTGACCCTGGCCGGCGGGGACCCGATGCCGGCGGCGGCCATCTCCAAGCTGCTGTCGATGCGAACCGGGCAGGGCTACGCCGAATTCGGGGTGTCCTCCTTCGGCGCGGACGCCGCGATCGGTGACGGCAGCCAGTTGCCCGGCAAGTGGACGGAGTATCTGTTGATGAGCCGGGCCACCACCATCTACGGCGGCACCTCGGAGGTGCAGCTCAACATCATCGCCGAGCGACTGCTGGGACTGCCGCGCGATCCCTAGGGGCACCAGCGCCGCGAGCAGAGGCAAAGTAGCATGATTCCGGCCGGAATCATGCGACTTTGCGTCTGCTCGGCCGCCTCGCTAGCGTCGGCGGTATGCCCGAGGTACCGCCCATCCGCCGCGACCGTGCTGATGGCGACGAGCGGGAGACGCTGGAATCCTTCCTGGACGACTATCGAGACATCGTGGCGCGCAAGGTGTCCGGGCTCTCCGACGCCGACGCCCGCCGTCGGCTGGTCGCCTCGGCCACGACCGTGGGCGGTCTGGTCAAGCATCTGCGCTGGGCCGAGTACGGCTGGTTCGACCAGCTGTTGCAGGAAAGCCGGGATGACAACCGTCGACTCCATGAGCGGGAGTGGGAGTTCGAGTTCTTGCCCGACGAATCGATGGCCACGTTCGTCGCCGAGTATCAGCAGCAATGTGCGCAGTCGCGCCGGATCGCTGCGCAGTACTCGCTGGAGCACACCGTGCCGCACCGCCGACTCGGCCGCGTGTCGCTGCGCTGGATCTACGTGCACATGATCGAGGAGACAGCCCGTCACTGTGGGCAGATCGATGTTCTTCGCGAACAACTGGACGGCGCAACCGGTTTCGACGGCTGAACCGCCCCTGCTCGGGAGCAGCTATCCAGGGGGCTTCGCCCCGTGGATAGAGGATGAAATTTGACCGAGTGTGCGGATTGGTACCCAACACGCCGCTCAATGCGTACCAAACCGCACACTCGCCGGATGTTGGGCCCCTGTTCGTGAGCAGACGCGCAGCAGTTCGCGAGCGCCATCAGCTGGCCGCGCGGGCACGCGTCAAGTGTCTGTTGAGTCGGTCCACGAAGCGAGCGGGGTAGCGTCGCACGTCGTCGACCACGATGGGTACGACCGTCCAACCGGCCTCTTGCACGTACCCGAGGCGCATCCTGTCCCTGATCATCTCGTATCGGCCGGCATGCCATTCCACGCTCTCGTACTCTGCCACCAAACGTGCTTCTGGCCAGGCAAAGTCGACGCGGTATACCGCGCCGTCGCGACCCGCGATCTCGTACTGAAGCTCGGGCAAGGGCACACCGTAATCGATCATCACCAGCCGCGCTTCGCTTTCCATCGCCGATTCCGCCCGCCCATCGGCGTACGGTGCCAGCTCACGAACCGCGATGATGCCGCGTCTACCCCACTGCGCACGTACCGCCCGCTCAAGGTCATCGGTGCTGCACCAGCCCGACTGTAATGCGGCGTCGAGGGTTGCCAATAGCCGCGGGCGCGGAAGCTGGCGCGCGACCTCTACTGCGGTCCACGCCGGCGCTGTTGCACGACGACTTGAGACCAGCCGCAGTTCGGCCCCCCGTCGTTGATGGACCATCAGCCCCAGCGTTGGCCGCATCCGGGTGCCGGAGTCCAGAATGTGTATTGCCGAGGTGTTTTCGGTGTCGAATCCGTACAACCGTGCGGCCGTTCCCAGACAGGCCACCGTCGGCTGACCCATGAGAAGGTCGAGTGCCGCAAGGCGTCCCAAAAGGTCGGGCTCGGCCGCGGCGTAGACGCCACGCCATACCCGGATCAGGCCGCGCCGTTTCACCTGCACGTCCAGTTGCTGGCGGGTCAGCACGGTCAGCAACTGCGCTGTGGTGGCGAACCCGCCCGCGTCCCGCAATAGCGCCAAGGCCGCGGCATGCATCCCTGAAGTGTGGCCAGCTCACCCAGGGTCGGCCAGTCACCCCGCCTTCGGCCCGTGGACAGCACGCCGAGCAGACGCAAACTCGCACGATCTGACCCTCGATCGTGCGAGTTTGCGTCTGCTCGCCGGGAAGGGTGAGTTGCCCGGGCGATTACAGCTCGCGCAGCTCGCGCTTGAGGATCTTGCCGGTGGGGTTGCGCGGCAACTCGTCGAGGAACACGACCTCGCGGGGCACCTTGTAGCGGGCCAGGTGTTCTTTGACGTACAGCTTGATGCCCTCTTCGTCGACGGTGGCGTCGGACTTGCGGACCACGAAGGCACGCAGCCGCGCACCCCACTCCTTGTCGTCCACGCCGAGCGCGGTGGCCTCGATGACGTCGGGGTGTCCGCTGATCAGATCCTCGACCTCGGCGGGGAAGACGTTCTCGCCGCCGGAGACGATCATCTCGTCGTCGCGCCCGGACACATAGAGCAGGCCGCGCTCGTCGAAATAGCCGACGTCCCCCGACGACAGCAGCCCGTCGATGATCTGCTTGCCGCCGCCACCGGTGTACCCCTCGAACGGGAACGCGTTACCGACGAAGATGCGTCCGACCTGGCCCTGCGGCACGTCGTCGCCGTTGTCGTCGAGGATGCGGACCTTCACACCGCGCACCACCGGCCCGACCGTGGACGGGTTGAACTGCAGATCCTGGGGCCGGGCAATGGTCGCGAACGCCACCTCGGTCGAGCCGTACATGTTGTAGATCACCGGTCCGAGGTCCTTCATCGCCCGGCTGGCCAGCTCGCCGCCCAGCTGCGAGCCGGAGACGAACACGATCCGCAGGTTGGACAGATCCGGGCGGGGCTCGGTCTTCTCCAGCTGGTCGAGGATCCGCGACAGCATCACCGGGACGACGACCATCGCGGTGGCCTTGTGCTTCTCCAGGTCCTCGAGCACGGTGGCCGGCTTGAACCGGCGGCGCAGCACCAGCGTCGACCCGAAGAACATCGCCAGCGTCGCGTGCAGGTAGCCCAGTGCGTGGAACATCGGCGACGGCAACGACGTCACCTCGCCCGCCTTGAACGGCACATGCGAAAGGATCCCGCCGATCGGGGCGAGGCTGGGCGGAGCGCCCCGGTTGGCACCCTTGGGGGTGCCGGTGGTGCCGGAGGTCAAGATGATGATCGACGCGTGCTTGGTCGCCTTCGGGGCGGGCGCGGTACTGCTGCGGGCGATCACCTCGGCCAGTGTCTCGTCGGTGCTGCCCGAGGGTTCGGATGTGTCGGGGTTGGTGGCCAGCGCCCGCAGCTTGCCCAACGGCGGATCGGATTGCGCAACGGCGGCGGTGTACTCGTCGTCGTAGATGATGACCTTGGCGCCCTCGCGTTCAGACACGTCCTTGATCTGCGGCCCGGAGAACTCGCTGTTGAGCATGATCAGCCGGGCGCCGACCCGGGCGGCCCCGTAGTTCGCGATCAAAAACCAGCGGTGGTTGCGGGCCAGGATCGCTACCCCGTCGCCGCCGCGCACCCCCATCGCGACCAGCGCGTTGGCGACGGCGTTCGCGGCATCGTCGAGTTCCTTGAAGGTGAACGTGCCCTCGTCGTCGATGACCGCGGTGCGGTTCGGGGTACGGCGGGCGTTGAGGGCCGGGATCATGCCCAGCTCCCCCCAGCGCACCGCGTCGGCGACCGCGGCCGCCAGCACCTGCGGCGCTTCGAGCTTGAGCGCGCCGGATTCGATCATCTTGCGTAGGTAGTGCAGCTCGGCGGATCCGCGATCGCTCAGCACCTGGAGTTTGGCCGCAACCTGCCCGGGCAGGTCAAAGAGGTTAGGCATGCGTTCACAATATGTGACAGCCGTCGCAGTTCGGCCGGGAAACCTACCATCGAGCTCATGACCGGTCCGCAATCGTTGCAGGTGGGCGAACACCGCGTTGCGATCACCCATCCGGACAAGGTGATCTTTCCCGAGTCGGGCCGAACCAAACTGGATCTGATCCGCTATTACCTCGCGGTCGCCGAGGGAGCATTGCGCGGCGTGGCGGATCGGCCGATGATCCTCAAACGCTTCGTCAAGGGGATCGCCGTGGAGGCGATCTTTCAGAAGCGCGCACCCGGCAACCGACCGGACTGGGTGGACGTCGCCGAACTGCGCTACGCGTCGGGCACCTCGGCGGCCGAGGCCGTCATCCACGATGCCGCCGGCCTGGTGTGGGCGGTCAATCTCGGCTGCGTGGACCTCAATCCGCACCCGGTGCGCGCCGGCGATCTGGACCACCCGGACGAGCTGCGGATCGACCTGGACCCGATGCCCGGCGTGGGTTGGCAGCAGATTGTCGACGCCGCCATGGTCGTGCGCGACGTGCTGGCCGAACACGGGCTGACCGGCTGGCCCAAGACGTCCGGGTCGCGAGGCTTCCATGTCTACGCCCGAATCACCCCGGACTGGCCGTTCACCAAGGTGCGATTGGCCGCCGAGGCGGTGGCGCGCGAGGTCGAGCGCCGGGCCCCTGACCTGGCCACCAGCCGCTGGTGGAAGGAGGAGCGGGGCACCCGGGTCTTTGTGGACTTCAACCAGAACGCCAAGGATCGCACCGTGGCATCGGCGTATTCGGTGCGCGCGACGCCCGACGCCCGGGTGTCGACCCCACTGCACTGGCACGAGGTGCCCGATTGCCGCCCGGAGGCATTCACGGTGGATACCGTGCCGGACCGGTTCGCCGCCCTCGGTGACCCGTGGGCGGGGATGGATGCGAGCGCCGGCGGCCTGAACCCGCTGCTGGCCCTCGCCGAGGAGCTCGGCCCCGCCGAGAAGGCGCCCAAAGGCGCCGGCCGTCGGCAGTCGACAATGCCGCTGATCGAGATCGCCCGCACCAAAACCCGCGACGAGGCGCTGGCCGCACTGGACCGCTGGCGCCAGCGCCACGCCACGGTGGCCGAGCAGCTGCAGCCGGCCGACGTCCTCGTCGACGGAATGCGCGGGCCCAGCTCGATCTGGTACCGGATCCGGATCAACCTGCAGCACGTGCCGGCCGAACAGCGGCCGCCGCAGGAGGAGTTGATCGCCGACTACAGCCCCTGGGAGGGCTATACCGGCAGTCAGCGGCCGCACCCGTAGGCCGTGACCTGCATCCGGAAACCAGCTAATCTCACGCGATGCGACAGTTGAGTCGGCGGGGGTTCTTCGGTGTCGCCGGGGCGGCCGGGCTGCTGGTGGCGGCGGGATGTTCGTCGGACAAGCCGGCCGGCAAACCCGACGGCAACGGGCCGGTGACCGTCACGCATCTCTTCGGGGAGACCACCGTTCCCGAGCCGCCGAAGCGGGTGGTCAGCGCCGGGTACACCGGACAGGATTTCCTGCTGGCGCTCGGTGTGGTTCCGGTCGCGGTGACCAACTGGTTCGGGGATCAGCCGTTCGCGACGTGGCCGTGGGCGCAGCCCAAGCTCGGCGATGCCCGGCCGGTGGTGTTGAACCTGGACAACGGGATTCAGCTCGATCAGATCGCCGGGTTGAAACCCGATTTGATCGTGGCGATCGACGCCGGGGTCGACGCCGACACCTACCAGAAGCTGACCGCGATCGCCCCGACGATCCCGCAGTCCGGTGGCGAGGCCTTCTTCGAGCCGTGGCACGACCAGGCCACCGCGATCGGCACGGCGGTGTTTCAGGCCGACCAGATGAAATCCCTGGTCGACGGGGTCGACCAGAAGTTCGCCGCGGTGGCGAAGGCCCACCCCGCTTTCAAAAGCAAGAAAGCCCTGCTGCTGGAAGGCCGGCTCGAGCGCGGCAATGCGGTCGCGGTGATGGGCTGGCGCACCGGAATTTTGAGCCAGATGGGTCTGACGATCGGCGAGGCCGCCAACTCGTTCGCCGCGGGGCAGCGCGCCGTCATCCCGCACGATCAGCTCAAGAACGTGCTCGGCGGTGTCGAGGTCTTGATCTGGACGACCGAGGGCGACGACGACAAGGCCGCGCTGCTCGCGGACCCGGAGGTCGCGCCGTTGGCAGATCGCAGCATTTTCACCACCGGTGATCTGGGTGCCGCGATCGCTTTCGCCTCCCCGCTGAGCTACCCGCTGGTGGCCGATCAGCTGCCGCCACTGATCGCCGCGCTCGCCCGCTGACGCCCCCTCTGAGCATTGAGTAAGGCACCTCTGGCAGTGTTCGAAAATTCCTGGCCGCGCCTGGTTACTCGGCGGTAGCGTCGATGAATGAGCGTGGCAACAGATCTGACGGTGACCGAATCCGTCCTTGATTACGGCGACAGGGCGCTGCTGCTGCAGTTCGACAGCACCGCCGACGTATTGGCGTGGTCGGCAGCACTGCGTGAGGCGGCGCTGCCCGGCGTGGTGGACATCGTCCCCGCATCCCGCACCGTGCTGGTGAAGCTCGAGGCCGCCCGCTACCGCGAGGCGACCAGGCAGCGGCTGCGGAAATTGCGGGTCGATCCCGCCACCACACCCACCGCGCCGCCCGCGGACCGGGTGGACGTGGTGATCGACGTCGTCTATGACGGCGCCGATCTGCCCGAAGTGGCCGACTACACCGGGCTGACGATCGCCCAAGTCATCAACGCGCACACCGCGACTCCGTGGCAGGTGGGATTCGGCGGATTCGCCCCGGGCTTCGCCTACCTGATCGGTGGCGACCCGCGACTGGTGATACCGCGACGGTCGGAGCCGCGCACCGCGGTACCCGCCGGCGCCGTCGGGCTGGCCGGGGAGTTCAGCGGCATCTACCCGCGCCGCTCCCCCGGCGGCTGGCAGTTGATCGGGCACACCGATGCGGTGCTCTGGGACATCGACCGACCCGAACCGGCGCTGCTGACCCCTGGACGCTGGGTCCAGTTCCGGGCCGTGTAGGCGCCGGACACACTGGGAGGAGAAGGCTGTGACCACCTTGGAAATCCTGCGTACCGGACCGCTGGCGCTGGTCGAGGATCTCGGCCGTGACGGGCAGGCCCATCTCGGCGTCAGCCGCTCCGGTGCGGCCGACCGGCGCTCGCACACCTTGGCCAATCGCCTGGTGGCCAATCCGGACGACCGCGCGACCATCGAGGTGATGTTCGGTGGATTCTCGGTCCGGGTCCGTGGCGGCGACGTCGACGTCGCGGTGACCGGCGCCGACACCGACCCCAGCGTCAATGGAGTTGTCTTCGGCACCAACAGCATCCAGCATGTCCGCGACGGTGAGGTGATTTCGCTGGGTACCCCGTATGCCGGGTTGCGCACCTATCTGGGGGTGCGGGGCGGCATCGACGTGGCGCCGGTGCTGGGCTCGCGAAGCTACGACGTGATGGCCGGCATCGGCCCGTTGCCGCTGCGGGCCGGCGATGTACTGACGGTCGGTGAACACACCACCGGCTATCCCGAGCTCGAGCAGGCGCCGGTGGCCGCCATCGAGGACGGCGGGGTGCTGGACCTGCAGGTGGTGCCCGGGCCGCGCGACGACTGGCTGGAGGACCCCGACGCCCTGGTGCACACCATCTGGATGGCCACCGACCACAGCGACCGGGTCGGGATGCGGCTGGAGGGCCGCCCGTTGCAGCACCGTTGGCCGGACCGCCAGTTGCCCAGCGAAGGCGCGATGCGCGGTGCGATTCAGGTGCCGCCCAACGGATTGCCGGTTATCCTCGGGCCCGACCATCCGGTCACCGGCGGCTATCCGGTGGTGGGTGTGGTCACCGAGGACGACGTCGACAAGCTGGCCCAGATCCGGCCCGGCCAGTACGTGCGGCTGCACTGGTCGCGGCCGCGGAGTCTCCCGTCGGGACGCCCCAGCTGGTAGACCAAAGAGTGTGCACAGCCAGATCTACACCGCCCGCCTGGTCCACACCGCCGATCTCGACCACGAAACCCGCCGCGGCACCCATCGGATGCTTGTCGAGGCGTACGGCGGTGAGTTCACCGACACCGACTGGCAGCACGCGCTGGGCGGCATGCATGCCCTCATCTGGCATCGTGGCGCGCTGATCGCCCACGGCGCCGTGGTCCAACGCAGACTGCTCCACGCCGGTGCCTCACTTCGCTGCGGCTATGTGGAAGCCGTTGCGGTGCAAGAGGACTGGCGGGGGCAGGGAATGGCCACCGCGGTGCTGGATGCGTGCGAACAGGTGATCCGCGGCGCCTATCAGCTGGGTGCGCTCAGCTCGGCGGGGTTCACCAGCCGCATCTACTCTTCTCGCGGCTGGTTGCCGTGGCGTGGCGCGACGTCGGTACTGGCGCCGAGCGGGCGGACCGATACCCCGGACGCCGACGGGACGGTGTTCGTGCTGCCCGTCACGGCTGAGTTGGATCCCACGATGGCGCTGACCTGCGACTGGCGCGACGGCACCATCTGGTAGGTAGCGTCGTGGGGGTGAGCGACTCCGACTTCAAACCTGATCCGGAACGATTCGACCGCCTCTACCGCGGTGAGCCGACCCTGCCCGGTCTGCCCGCGCCCACCGGCATCCCCTGGGATGTCGGCCAGGCGCAGCCGCGGTTGATGGAGTTGGAAGCTGTCGGCGCGATCCGCGGCGAGGTTCTCGACGTCGGCTGCGGGCTTGGTGACAACGCGATCTTCCTTGCCTCCCGCGGGTATTCGGTAACCGGGCTGGATGGTTCACCGGCAGCGATCGAGCGCTGCCGCACCCGGGCCGCCGAGGCGGGTGTCACGGTGTCCTTCGCTGTCGCCGACGCCACGAACCTGACCGGCTACGACGGACGCTTTGACACCGTCATCGACAGCGCGCTGTATCACTGCCTCGACGAAGACGGCCGCCGCGCCTATGCCGCCGGACTGCATCGGCTGACTCGCACCGGCGCTCGTCTGCACCTGTTCTGCTTCTCCGACGGCAACGTCAACGGGGTTGTCGCGCCGAACATGGCGGTCGCAGAATCCGACCTTCGCGACACCCTGGGCGGCAGCGGTTGGCGGATCGATTTCCTCGGCCCCACGACGTATCTGGCCAACACTGCCGGATTCGGCGCTGCACCAGACGACCTGCCTGAGGAGGTTCGTCAGCAGTTCGGAGCGGCCCGCGTGGCACAGATGCGGGAGAGCTTCTCCCGGATGACGACCATTGCGCCGCTGCTCGCCGACGAACGGGTGCATCTGCCGTTCACTGTGGTGCACGCCACTCGCGTCGACTGACGGCGCTCACCCTCACACCGGTTATCCCGGTGAGTTGATGTTCATCGGGCGGTGACCGCAGGCAGCATCCGGGCAACATCGCCTTCCTAACGTGGCCGCATGCCCCGCACGCACCTCATCACCGGCTGGAATCCCGAAGACGCCGTCGCCTGGGAGGCCGGCAACAAGGACATCGCCCGTCGCAATCTGATCTGGTCGACGGTCGCCGAACATGTCGGCTTCTCGATCTGGACGATCTGGTCGGTTCTGGTGCTTTTCATGCCGGAAGACGTCTACGGCTTCTCCACCGGTGACAAATTCCTGCTGGCCGCGACCGCCACCCTGGCGGGGGGATGTCTACGCATTCCCTACACGCTGGCCACCGCCACCTTCGGCGGCCGAAATTGGACGATGTGCTCGGCGTTCGCATTGCTGATTCCGACGCTGGGCGCCCTGTGGCTGCTAGCCCATCCCGGGCTGCCGCTGTGGCCGTACCTGTTGTGTGCCGCGCTATGCGGACTCGGTGGCGGAAACTTCGCGTCGTCGATGACCAACATCAACGCGTTCTACCCGCAGCGGCTCAAGGGCTGGGCGCTGGGCCTCAATGCCGGAGGCGGCAATATCGGGGTCCCGGTAATCCAGCTGGTCGGCCTGCTGGTCATCGCCCTCGCCGGCAACCGGGAACCGTACTGGGTCGGCGCGGTGTACCTGGTGCTGCTGGCCATCGCCGGTATCGGTGCCGCGTTTTACATGGACAACCTCGACCACCACCGCATCGACCTCACCGCGATGCGGTCAATCCTGTCCGAACGCGACACCTGGGTGGTCGCTCTGCTGTACATCGGCACCTTCGGCTCGTTCATCGGCTTCTCCTTCGCTTTCGGGCAGGTGCTGCAGATCAATTTCGCCACCGGTGGCCAAAGCGCATCGGCCGCGTCGCTGCACGCCGCCCAGATCGCGTTCATCGGCCCGCTTCTGGGCTCGGTTGCGCGGGTCTACGGCGGGAAACTGGCGGATCGGGTGGGCGGGGGCCGAGTCACGGTCGCGGTCTTCGCCGGCATGATCGTGGCCGCCGGCCTGCTAGTCGCGATCAGCATCAACCACACCGGCGCCGCGGTGACCGGCGTCGAGATGCTCGGGTACGTCCTCGGGTTCGTCGCCCTGTTCATCCTGTCCGGGATCGGCAACGGTTCGGTCTACAAGATGATCCCGTCGATCTTCGAGGCCCGCAGCCGATCGCTGCCGCTGACCGAACCGGAACGTCAGCAATGGTCGCGCGCGATGGCGGGGGCGCTGATCGGGCTCGCCGGAGCTATCGGGGCGCTGGGCGGTGTCGGTATCAATCTGGCGTTGCGCCAGTCGTATCTCACCAGCGGGTCGGCAACCACCGCGTTCGTCATCTTTCTGGTGTTCTACCTGGCCGCCGCCACGCTGACCTGGGCGCGGTATGTACGCCGGCCGATCTCGGTACACGAGGGCAGGCTCGCTCTGGCACGGGTGTGATATCCATGCGTGCAGTGCATCCGACGAGGGGAGCCACCTCGTGACTTCGAACTCAAGGGTGCCGGCATGCATGACACAGCCGGACGTCGTCGCTTATTTACAAGCCCGGCGCAATAACCAGTGGCGCAACCGGGGCTCGTAGCAAGCCCGCCCGGAAACACCGATCGGCATGCACATGCCGTGTCATAGCCCATGCGTAGCAACCTAATTCACTCATTTGCGTAATGTCGCGGAGCCGTCGCGGCCGCTGCTGCTGTCCCCGTTTCCCGGCCGCTGTTCGGCGCTCGCAGCATTCACAGGAGACGTCCAGCGTTAATGGAGCCACCGCACAACCAGTGTTGCGTATGCTCGTTCGAAATTAGGAGACGCACGTGACTACTAACAACGACGCGGCAGGGTCGACGACACACTCGCGATGTCGCCAGGTCATGGCCCGGACTGAGAGGTGCTGATGCTTCTCGAGTTCTGGAACAACTTCCGGCACAACCTGTTCAAGCCGCTGCTGCTGTTCTTCTATTTCGGCTTCCTGATGCGGTCGTTGCGGGTCAAGTTCGAGTTTCCGCAGGTCATCTATCAGGGCCTGACCATGTATCTGCTGCTCGCCATCGGCTGGCACGGTGGTGAAGAGCTCGCTGCCATCAAACCGTCCAGCATCGGCAGCGTCGTCGGCTTCATCGCCGTCGGCTTCGTGTTGAATCTGTCGATCGGATTCACCGCCTACCTGCTGCTCAACCGGATGACCTCGCTCCGCCGGATCGACAGGGCGACCATCGCCGGGTACTACGGATCGGATTCCGCCGGAACCTTCGCCACCTGCGTGGGCGTGCTGGCCGCTGCCGGAATCGCGTTCGACGCCTACATGCCGGTGATGTTGGCGGTGATGGAGATCCCCGGCTGTCTGGTGGCGCTCTATCTCGCCGCTCGACTGCGACACCGCGGGTTGGACGCCGACGGGTACATGCCTGATGAGCGGCGTGTACCGGCTAGCCTCGGCGCAGCCGCCGGACGTGCAGGCACATTCAAGATCGAAACAGCACCCCGCCCCGCCGCCGCTGGTCGAGGCAATGCGCGCCAGCCGCTACTTTCACCCGAACTGCTGCGCGAGGTATTGCTGAATCCCGGCCTGTGTCTGCTTTTCGGCGGCATCATGATCGGCTTGATCAGCGGACTTCAGGGTGACAAGGTGGTGCACGACGCCAACCCATTCTTCGTCGCACCGTTCCAAGGTGCGCTGTGCCTGTTCTTGCTCGAGATGGGCATGACCGCCGCACAGAAGATGAAGGACCTGCGGTACGCCGGTCGCGGTTTCATCGCCTTCGGCCTGCTGGCACCCAACATCTTCGCGATGCTCGGCATCATCACCGCGCACGCCTACGCCGGCCTAACCAATACGCCGTTTGCCCCCGGGACGTACCTGCTTTTTGCGGTGCTCTGCGCGGCCGCGTCCTACATCGCCGTTCCCGCGGTTCAACGGCTGGCGATCCCGGAAGCGAGTCCCTCACTGCCACTGGCTGCATCGCTGGCGTTGACATTCTCCTACAACGTCACCATCGGTATTCCGCTCTACATGGCGCTCTCTCATATCGTCCAGCACTGGTTCCCGGTATAGCGAGGCCGCCATGAAACAAACCCTGGGATTCCCGCTTCGCCGCCGACATCGGCCGTGGCGCAACAGGGGATCGTAGACCACCCCTTTGTCCGCAACGTTTGGGCTTTTCTTGGTTTCCTGCAATCCAATTCCTTCCCTATCAATCAAATAGGCGCAGCGCCGGTGATTTCCTCTTTACCTGTTCATCATCTGGCCGCAACGGAACGCGAATACCGAGATACCACAATCGCATTAGTCAGTTCCGAATGACCTGCAGCGACGGGCTTTTCGGAGCAGTTAGGGGTTAACTGATATGGACTTCGGAGCATTACCGCCAGAAATCAACTCGAGCAGAATGTATTCCGGCCCGGGTCCGGGACCGCTGCTGGCGGCCGCAACGGCTTGGGATGACCTCGCGGGTGAGCTGAGCTCGGCCGCGTCCTCCTACGATGCGACCATCGCCGGAATCCTCAGCGGTGCATGGTCAGGCCCGTCATCGGAGGCGATGGCCGCTGCGGCCACACCGTATATCGCGTGGCTCGGCGGCACGGCCGCTCAGGCTGAACTCGCCGCCGGCCAGATCAGGGCGGCAGTGGCGGCCTACGAGACCGCCTTCTCGGCGACGGTGCCACCGCCGGTGGTGGCCGCCAACCGATCCTTGCTGGCGACGCTGGTCGCAACCAACTTCCTCGGGATGAACACACCAGCGATCGCCGCCACCGAATTTCACTACGCCGAAATGTGGGCGCAGGACGCCGCGGCGATGTACGCCTATGCCGGAGCGTCCTCGACCGCCACCCAACTGGCGGCATTCAGCCCGCCGCCGCAGACGACCAATGAGGGCGGATTGGCCGCCCAGAGTGCGGCTACCGCCCAAAGCGCCGGAACGTCGGCGGGCACCGGTGTGCAATCGGCGCTTTCCCAGATAACGATTCCCGGCACTCTGCAGGCGGCGTCGACGGCCGGCACCACAACGACTTCGCCGTCATGGCTGGAATCGGTCTTGTCCAGTACCTCCACCATCGCGTCGAACCTCACCGGGGCCTACAGCCCGGTCGGGTTGGCGGGCATCCCCGGCGGCTGGTGGCTGACCGCCACGCAGATCCTCGGCCTGGCGCAAAATGTGCCCGGCGTCAACGCCCTGCTCGCCGGGCCCAAGCCGATTGTCGGTGGGCTGGGACCGCTTTCGGGCGGATACATCTCCCTGCAGTCACCGGCCCTGGTGTCGGCGGGTTCATCGGCGTCCGGAACGATCGGCGGCGCCGGTTTGGTCGGTGGGCTGTCGGTGCCCACGAACTGGGCCGCGGCGGTCCCGGCCGCGAATACCGCAGCGGTGGCAATGCCGGGCGCCGGCCTCAGCGTCGCCCCGGCCATCGTGTCCGGCGGCCAGACGGGCGCATTCACCGAGATGGCGCTCTCCAGCCTGGCCGGACGCGCACTCAGCGGTACCGCTGCACGCACCGTCGTGCAGTCCAGCGGCCGTGTGCTCGGGGCCACCGTCACCGCCCTCGACGCGGCCGACGATCCGACCACGGTCAACATCATCGTGATACCGCCCGAGGACTGAAGACAAGGGGCATGACAATGGATTTCTGGATGTTGCCGCCGGAGATAACCTCTGCGCGAATGTATTCCGGTCCCGGCGCCGGTTCGCTCCGAGCCGCGTCTGCTGGCTGGGACGCGCTGTCCGCCGAGCTGTCCTCCGCCGCAACCGCTTACAGCGACGCGATTTCCCGGCTGGTCGACGGTCCGTGGGAAGGCCCGTCGTCGATGTCGATGGCGGGCGCGGTGGCGCCGTACGTGGCCTGGCTGTCCAGTACCGCGGCGCAGGCCAAGGAGGCCGCCGCGCAGTCGATGGCTGCCGCGGCCGCCTACGACACGGCGTTCGCGGCGACAGTGCCGCCCGAGGCGATCGCGGCCAACCGCAGCCAGCTGGCCACACTGTTGGCCACCAACATATTCGGGCAGAACATTGCTGCGATCGCGGCCACCGAAGCGCAGTACGGACAGATGTGGGCGCAAGATGCCGCCGCCATGTCCGGCTATGCGGCTGCATCGGCGTCGGCCACCAAGCTGACCGAGTTCACTACGCCACCGCAGACCACCAGCGGTTCCGGGCTGTCCGCCCAAGCGGCCGCCGCGGCGCAGAACACCGGCACCTCGGGCGCTACCGGCGTGCAGTCGATCATGTCGCAGATTCAGGAGTTCCTGCAGAACATGGCCACAGCGACCACCGGCTACAACACCCAGATGGGCAACCTGCTGGGCAGCCTGACCGGGAATCCTGCTGCAGGATCGATGTATTCGAGCAGCTTCTCGACGCTGGCGTCGGTAACCAAGTTCTCCACCTTGGCTAACGACTCGATGAGCGCCCCCAACCTGGGCATGGTCCAGTTCAAGACGTTCTTTCAGCCGCCGACACCGGTCGAGCTGCCGAAATCATCGTTGGGTGCCGGCCTCGGCCTGGGATCCGGTCTCTCGTCGAGCGCGGTCCCGACCGCCTCGGCGGGTGTGGGGGAAGCCTCCGTGGTGGGACGCCTGTCGGTGCCGCCCAATTGGGCCAGCGCCACACCGGCGATCAGGCTGGCCAGCTCGATGTTGCCCGGCAGCGCGGTCGCCGCGGCCCCGGCGATGGGTGTCGGCACCGGGTTGCTGCCCGCCGCGGCGCTGGGAAGCATGGCCGGCGGCGCGATGGGCGGCACCGCACCGCGGGTCAACCCCGGAACTCGTGTGCTGACCCGCAGTTCGGCCGGAACCGACGACAAGGCGCCGGTCAAACTCGACGAGGTACTCGCCCAGTTGCAGCGACGGCCGGAAAAGGTGCAGCACTGGCAGGTCGACGAGGCCGGCCTCGACGATCTGGTCGCCGAACTGGCGAAGAAGCCCGGCAATCACGCCGTGCACCTGACCCGCAGCAAGCCAACACCATCCGCCGCATCCACGTCCCTGTTGGGCTAGTTCACCGCGAAAGAGGAGGAACCCATGCGCATACTGTCCGCACTACTGGCCGCATCCACGCTGGTGATGCTGTCCGCACCGGCCCACGCCGAGCCGGGCGAGAGTACCGACGCAGCCTTCCTCGGTTCGTTGCGCAGCGCCGGCATCACCTACAGCGACCCCGGTCAGGTCATCTCGGCCGCCCAATCGGTATGTGGCTTGATCAGCGGGGGCGAATCGGGGCTTCAGCTGCTGTCCGATCTCAAACACCACAACCCGGCGATCAGCACCGACGGGGCGGCCCAGTTCGCGGCACTCTCGGCACGCTTCTACTGTCCCCAGCAGTTGACGTCGGCTAGTTGACGCCGCCGTTCACTAACGTACATCTAACTCCCAGATTTCTCCCCGCCGCCTCCAAGTCGGCCCCATTACAGTCGCGCCGGTCACTCGCCGCCGCGTGGCCACAGCAGGGACGACCGAGGAGACTTCATTGACGCGCTCGCACCACATCGCCGACTGGAATCCGGAAGACACCGGGGCGTGGGAGGCCGGCAACAGCCGCATCGCCCGGCGCAACCTGATCTGCACGGTCGCCGGCGACCACGTCGCGTTCTCGATCTGGTCGCTGTGGTCGGTGATGGCGTTGTTCATGCCCGAACCGATCTACCACTTCACCCCCGGCGACAAGCTGCTGATCGGCGCCACCGCGACCTTGGTCGGCGGCTGTGTGCGCATCCCCTACACGCTGGGCATCGCGAAGTTCGGCGGCCGTAACTGGACGGTGCTGTCGTCGCTGGTGCTGCTGATCCCGGCCGTGGGCACGATCGTGTTGCTCGCCCATCCCGGCCTGCCGCTGTGGCCGTATCTGGCCTGCGCTGCGCTGACCGGACTCGGCGGCGGCAACTACGCCGCATCGCTGGCCAACGTCAATGCCTTCTACCCGCAGCGGCTCAAAGGCTGGGCGCTGGGTGTCAACGCCGGTTTCGGCAACCTCGGCGTGGCGGTCGTGCAGCTGGTCGGGCTGTTGGTGCTGTCCACCGCGGGTAACCGCGAGCCGTACTGGGTGTGCGCGGTGTATCTGGTGTTCCTCACCGTCGTCGCGATCGCCGCGGCCTTGTTCATGGACAACCTGGACCACAGCCTGGAGGTGGGCCACATCCGTTCGATCCTGTCGGTCCCGGACAGTTGGGTGGTCACACTGCTCTACACCTGCGCATTCGGGTCCTGGATCGGGTTCGCGTTCGCGTTCAGCCAGGTGTTGCACGTCAACTTCGAGGCGATGGGGCAAAGCCCCGGGGTCGCGTCGCTGCATACCCTGCAGGTCGCGTTCGTCGGACCGCTGCTGGGATCGCTGGCGCGGGTGGTCGGCGGCAAGCTGTCCGACCGGGTCGGCGGCGCCCGGGTAACCCTGGCGGTGTTCGTGGGCATGATCGTGGCGTCCGGGCTGCTGGTCGCGCTGAGTGTCCATGACGATCACATGCACGGCCCCAACCACATCAACGGCCAAACGCACACCCTGACCCTGGTGGGCTACATCGTCGGTTTCATCGCGCTGTTCATCCTGGCCGGCGTGGGCAACGGGTCGGTGTTCAAGCTGATCCCGTCGATCTTCGAGGCACGCAGCCGTTCGCTGGATGTCAGTGAACCCCAACGGCAGCACTGGGCCCGCACCCACGCCAGTGCCCTGATCGGGCTGGCCGCCACCGTCGGCGCCCTGGGCGGTGTGGCGATCAACCTGACGCTGCGGCAGTCCTACGCCAGCACCGGTTCGGAGACGTCGGCGTATCTGGTTTTCATGGCCGCCTACGTGGCCGCATCGGTGTTGACGTGGCGTCGCTATGTGCGGCGTCCGGTCACGGCGCCCGCCGTGCCGTCCGCGTCCTCCGCGGAAGTCGCGGCCAGCCGGCTGTGACAAGCCGCGCCCAATAGGCAACGCGGCGGCAATTGGCCGGTAACAGCGGCGAAACACCGCGGGCGTAAACCTCTTCTATGAGCCAGCCCGATCAGGTTTCGCTCACCGGCTACCGGGTTGCGGTGACGTCTGCCCACCGCGCCGAGGAGCTGTGCACCCTGCTGCGCCGCTACGGCGCGACAGTGGCTGCCGCACCGGCGATCACCATGATCAATCTGCCCGACGACGACGAATTGCATCGCAACACCGAGGCGCTGATCGCGCAGCCGCCGGACATGCTGATCGTGACCACAGCCGTCGGCTTCCGTAGCTGGATCGATGCCGCCGACGGGTGGGGCCTGGCAACCGATCTGATCGCCGCACTGGCCGGGGTCCGGATTCTGTCCCGCGGGCCGAAGGCCACCGGCGCGCTGCGTGCCGCCGGGCTGCCCGAGGAGTGGTCACCGGAATCCGAGTCGTCCGCCGAGGTGTTGCGCTACCTGCTGAAATCCGGTGTCACCGGGCAACGCATCGCGCTGCAGATGCACGGCAGCGTGGATTCGGACCCGGCGCCCGAGCTGCTCGACGGTCTACTCGCCGCCGGTGCTGACGTCGTGCCCATTCGGGTGTACCGCTGGCTGCCGGCCCCCCGCGGTGGCGCATTCGATCAGATCGTCGCCGGTATCGCACAGCGGCAATTCGACGCCGTCGCGTTCACCTCGGCGCCGGCCGCGGCATCCCTGATGCGCCGGGCCCACGAGTTGGGCATCGGGGACCGCGTTCTGGACGCGTTGCGCACCGAAGTGCGCGCGATGTGTGTAGGACCCGTCACCGCCCGCCCGCTGAGCCTGCTGGGTATCCCCGCGTCGTCGCCGCAGCGGATGCGGCTCGGCGCCTTGGCCCGTCACATCATCGACGAGTTGCCCCTGCTGCGGACCCACACCGTCTACGCCGCCGGACACCGCATCGAGATTCGGGGTACCTGCGTCTTCGTCGACGACAAGGTCAAGCCGCTGTCCCCGTCCGGAATGGCCGTGCTGCAGGCGTTGGCGCACCAGCCGGGCGCCGTCGTCAGCCGTGGCAACCTGCTGCGCGTCCTGCCGGGCAACGGCTCGGATACCCACGCAGTGGAAACGGCGATGCTGCGGCTGCGAACCACCCTGGGCGACAAGAGGATCATCACCACCGTCGTCAAGCGCGGTTACCGGCTGGCGATCGATGAGGCAACGGGCGCGGCATGAGTGTGATTCTGGTTGCCCACGGCACCCGTAAACCCGGTGGTGTCGCCATGATCGGCGATCTGGCACAGCGCGTCAGCCGGCACCTGGACCGCGTCGTGCAGGTGGCCTTCGTCGATGTGCTCGGCCCCACCCCCAGCGACGTTCTGGCGGCAGCTACCGGTCATCCGGCGATCGTGGTGCCGACGTTCCTGTCCCGCGGCTACCACGTCCGCGCCGATCTACCCGCCCATGTCGCGGCCAGCGGGCACCCCGATGTGACCGTCACCCCCGCCCTGGGGCCCAGCCGACAGGTGGTTCGCATCGTCGTTCAGCGACTGATCGAATCAGGCTGGCGGCCAGGCGACGCGGTGATCCTCGCGGCGGCCGGAACCTCGGACGCGGTGGCGCGCGCCGACCTGCGCAGCACGGCGGGGATGCTTGCGCAGCTGATCGGCTCCCCGGTGGATCTGGCGTTCGCCGCCACCGGCGGGCCCAGTGTGCCCGAAGCGGTTGCCGCCGCGCGTGCCCGAGGCGCACGGCGGGTCGTGGTGGCGTCCTACCTGCTGGCCGACGGGCTGTTCCAGGAGCAGTTGTGGGACAGCGGCGCCGACGTCGTCAGCGAACCGCTGGGCACCCATCCCCGATTGGCGACGTTGATCGCCGAGAAGTTCCACGCCGCGAACCAGCGCAATCTCGCGCGGATCTAGCCGCGGCGCCGCCGGATAGCGATCAGGCGGCGCGACCCACCTGGACGTAGCCGTCGACCACCCGGGTCGGGTACACCGGCACACCCATCGTGGGGTCGTCGAGGCAGCGGCCGTCGTCGAAGGCGAACGCCTGCTTCTTGATCGGCGACTGCACCGCCGACCGGCCGGCCCGGTCGCCGACGATGCCGCGGGACAGCACCGCCGCGCCGGAGAACGGGTCGATGTTGCCCAGTGCGTGCAGGGTTCCGTCATCGAGGCGGAACAACGCCGCCTGTGACCCGTCGGCCAGCAGCACCCCGACGCCTCGTCCCGGGATCAGGTGGTCGTAGGCGCACGCAGCGGTCCATGCCGGGTCGTTGCAAGCCGTCCCATTCGAGAACGGCACTGCGGTCCTGTCGTCGAGTAGGGTCATGACGCCTCCTTCTTGTCGCGCACCCGGGGCATGCCGATCGGCACCGGGGTCGGAATCATGCGGCCGTTGTGATCGACGAATGTCACTGTGTCGTCGGCGGTGTCGGGGGCGTTGACGAAGGACACGAACCGCGACAGCTTGGCCGGGTCCTCCAGGACGCCTTTCCACTCGCACTCGTAGCCGGCGACGTGGCGGGCCATCGCCGCCTCGAATTCCCCGGCCAAGCCCAACGAGTCGTCGCAGACGACCTCGCGCAGATGCTCCAGTCCGCCGTCGAGCGCTTCGAGCCAGGGCGCGGTGCGCTGCAACCGGTCGGCGGTGCGGATGTAGAACATCAGGAACCGGTCGATGTAGCGCACCAGCGTCTCATCATCGAGGTCGCTGGCCAGCAGTTGGGCGTGTTTGGGTGTCATCCCACCGTTGCCGCAGACGTAAAGGTTCCAGCCGTTCTCGGTGGCGATCACCCCGACGTCCTTGCCGCGGGCCTCCGCGCATTCCCGCGCACACCCCGACACGCCCATCTTGATCTTGTGCGGCGCCCGCAGACCGCGGTAGCGCAACTCCAAGTCGATGGCCATCTGCACCGAGTCCTGCTGGCCGTATCTGCACCAGTCGCTGCCGACACAGCTTTTCACGGTGCGCAGTGACTTGCCGTACGCCTGACCGGATTCCATGCCCGCGTCGACCAACCGCTGCCAGATCTCCGGCAGCTGGTCCACCCGCGCACCGAACATGTCGATCCGCTGGCCGCCGGTGATCTTGGTGTAAAGCCCGAATTCCTGTGCGATCTGGCCGATCAGGATCAGGTGCTCGGGTTTGATGTCACCGCCGGGGACGCGCGGCACCACCGAATAGCTGCCGTTGCGCTGGATGTTGGCCAGGAAGTGGTCGTTGGAATCCTGCAACGACGCCTGCTCGCCATCGAGGATGTGCTCGGAGCTGGTGGAGGCCAGGATCGACGCGACGGTGGGCTTGCAGATGTCGCAGCCCTTTCCGGTGCCGAACTTCTCCAGCAGGCCGGAAAAGGTGCGGATCTCGGTCGCCGAGATGATCTCGAACAGCTCGGCGCGGGATTGGCTGAAGTGCTCGCACAGCGCCTTGGATTGCGCGACGCCTTCGGCTTCCAGCAGTTGCTTGAGCAGCGGGATGCACGACCCGCAGGAGGTGCCGGCCGTCGTGCAGGTTTTCAGGTCGGCCACACTGCCGCAGCCGTCGGCGATCGCGCATTTGAGGTCGCCCTTGGTGACGTTGTTGCACGAGCAGATCTGCGCGGAGTCCGGCAGCGCGCCGATGCCCAATGCTGCTGCACCGTCGCCGGATTGGGCGGGCGCGATCAGGCTGAGCGGATCACCGGGAAGCTGCGAGCCGACCATCGGACGCAGAATCCCGTAGGCGGATGCATCACCGACCAGGATGCCGCCCAGCAGCGTCTTGGCATCGTCGGAGAGCACCAGCTTGGCGTAGGTCTGGTTCACCGCGTCGTTGATGACCACCTGCAGACTGTCTTTGGTGGTGCCCATGGCGTCCCCGAAGCTTGCGACGTCGACACCGAGCAGCTTGAGTTTGGTGGACAGGTCGGCTTCGGGGAACTCCGCGCCGCCGGCCAGCAACCGGTCGACCACCACCTCGGCGCTGGTGTAGCCCGGACCGACCAGGCCGTAACACCGGCCTTCGATCGCGGCGACCTCGCCAACCGCATAGATGTCGGGATCGCTGGTGACACAAGACAGATCGGTGAGCACGCCGCCGCGGGCGGCGAGGGTGATCCCCGCCTCGGCGGCCAGTTCGTCGCGCGGCCGCACACCGGTGGCAAAGATCACCAGCCCCGCCTCGATGATGCCCTCGGTGCCGTCCTCGATCACCCGCACCTCCAGCGTGCTGGTGCCGTCGGCGTGCGTCACCTGCTCGATCTCCTCGAGGCCGGTGTCGGTGTGCACGACGATGTCCAGTTCGGTGATCATCCGGCCCAACAGCGCACCGCCGGCCTCGTCGACCTGCTGCGACATCAACCGGGGCGACTTCTCGACGACGTGCGGGGTCATCCCGAAGCTGCGCAGCGCGTTGGCGGCCTCGAGGCCGAGCAACCCACCGCCGATGACCACGCCGGCGCTGGTGTGGCCACCGTCCAGGGCGGCCTGCACGTCGGAACGGATGCGGTCCATGTCGTCGAGGGTCCGGTAGACGTGGCAGCCGGGCAGGTTGTGGCCGCGCACCGGCGGGACGAAAGCGTAGGACCCGGTGGCCAGCACCAGCTTGTCGTAGCCGTACCGGGTTCCGTCGGCGGCCAGCACCGTCTTGTTCGCCCGGTCGATCTCGGTGACCCGGGTGCTCAGCAGCAGCCGGACCCGCTCGTCCTCGGCGTAATCGTTGCCGGGTAACGCCATTTGGTCGCGATCCCAGCTCTCGGTATAGGCCGTCAGCCCGACCCGGTCGTAGGCGGCGTCGGATTCCTCGGCCAACACGGTGACCCGCCACCGGCCCCCGGTGTCACGGGCGCGCAGGGCCTCGACCAGCCGGTGGCCCACCATGCCGTGACCGACCACGACAACGTCGCGCCCGGCAGCATGGTTCTCGGTGATGGCCATGAGACGAAGGGTAAGTAGCCGATATTGCGGCAATGTCGCGCCGTGTGACGTCCAGATTACGAGGCACTCACCCAGATGTAATTCGGCTGTCAGTAGTTGTGGGGCCCTTCACATTTGCGGCGGGCCGCGACGTTCGCTCACAGCTGACTCCATGCGGAACTTAAGCGACCTCCACTCATGTTTGTACGGGTAGCGGACCGACACCCGGTCGGTCGTCACAAACGAGGAGAGATCGATGAGCAACCTGACACTGCGGGCACGACGTTTCGACACTGACCGCTGGGTACGCGACGCGTTCGGACCGGCAGCCGTCGGTGACTGGTACAAGCCGCTCGCCGAGGGATTCCATCCGGCGGCCGACGTCGACAAGGACGGCGACGACGCCGTCGTGCGCCTGGAACTGCCCGGTGTCGACGTCGACAAGGACGTCCAGGTGGAGTTGGACCGCGGACGTCTGGTGGTGCATGGGGAGCGCCGCGATGAGCGGACGACCGATGAGGCCGGTCGCACGCTGCGCGAGGTCCGCTACGGTTCATTCCGCCGGTCCTTCACGTTGCCCGCCCATGTGACCGGCGACGCCATCTCGGCGTCCTACGACGCGGGTGTGCTGACCGTGCGGGTTGCCGGTGTATACGCCGGAACCCAGGCGCAGAAGATCGCGATCACCAAGTAGCGCGCGGGCCCCGCGAAAAGACGCAAATGTGCCCATTTCCCGCGGGAAATGGGCACATTTGCGTCTGGTGGCGCTAAGTTACGCGTTACGCCCAGCGGGTCAGGATCTGCTTGGCGTGGGCGCCCAGTGCGGCCTGGAAGAACGGGCCGAAGCTGATCCGCGCCACACCCAGCGGCCCGAACGCGGCCGGATCATCCTGATCCGGCACCGCGATCGCGTTGACCGGCAGCGGCAGCTCAGCCGCCAAGCGCCGCAACGTATCCGGGTCGTGGCGGCCGACCGGGTACAGCACGTCGGCGCCTGCCTGCGCGGACTCGGTCAACCGGGCCACCGCGCGATCGACCCGATCGGCGTCGTCACCGTCCTTGCGCAGGAACAGATCCGTGCGCGCGTTGACCACCACGTGCACCCCGGCGCTGTCCGCCGCGGCGCGCAGACCCCCGACCAGTTCGGCATGCTCGCCCGATGACCGCAGCCGCTTGCCCTCGCTGTGCACGCTGTCCTCGATGTTGAGCCCGACGGCGCCGACGCTGAGCAGTCCGTCGATCAGCCTGGCCGGCGCCTGCCCGTAGCCGGATTCGATGTCGACCGACACCGGCACCGCCACCGCGTCGGTGATCTGCGCGACGCGGGCGAGCAGGTCGTCGAAACTCATCCCCTCGTTGTCGGCCTTGCCGATCGAATCGGACACCGGGTGGCTGCCCACCGTCAGAGCCGCAAAGCCCGCCTGAACCGCCAACTTCGCCGACCAGGCGTCCCACACGGTCGGCAGGATCACCGGATTACCGGGTTGGTGCAGGGCCAGCAGGGCCGAAGCCCGCTCGGCCAGAACGTCCTGACTGGGCATTTCGTCAACCTTTCCATGTCGATCGTCCGGGACGGAACCCAGACGTGACCTGTCTCACGCCGGGTTCGTGATGTCGCTAGCATCGGGTGTCGTAATGTGACCCTTGACACCTTCAGCCCAAGGAGGTCCGTTGTCCAGCACCGCCGAACTGGCCGAGCTCCACAACTTGATCGGTGGCCTACGCCGGTGCGTGACCGCGTTGAAGTCGCGGTTCGGTGAAGCCCCCGGGATGCGCCGAATCGTCCTGGACGCCGAGCGCATCCTCAGCGACGTCGAATTGCTCGACATCGACGCCAACGAACTCGACCTGGAGCGCTGGGCGGCACAGCACACGCAGGAGAAGATCCAGATTCCCGACACCGACTACGACTTCGAGTTCTGGCGCGACGTCGACGACGAAGGTGTCGGCGGCCAGGACAAACCCTGACCTATCCCCGCGATACCGGGTGCCCAGCCTGAGCACCCCTGATGAACCACGTAGAGGATCAGACCAGATGAGCGCACCGACCGCGAACCGCCCGGGGACCGGCGTTTTCTCCGGGACCCGCGCCCGCATATCCCAGCGAACCCTGCGCACCGACCGCTGGTGGATGTCTCCGCTGCGCATCGACCTGGGCTTCGCCGCATTCCTCATCTACGCGACCGCGCGCGCATTCCAGCAGAATCACTACTTCGTCGAGAAGTACCACTACCTGACGCCGTTCTACTCACCGTGCGTCAACAAGGGCTGCCTGAAAGAGGCCAGCGAGTTCTGGCCCCAGCTGATGCCCGACGTGTGGTGGTTGCCGTATGCGGCGCTGACGCTGCCGTTTCTGCTGCTGTTCCGGCTGACCTGCTACTACTACCGGGGCGCCTACTACCGCACGGTGTGGCAGTCGCCGACCGGCTGCGCGATCCCCGAGCCGCGGGCCGGTTACACCGGCGAGACCCGGTTCCCGCTGATCATCCAGAACACCCACCGGTACTTCTTCTACATCGCCGCCATCATCTCGATCATCAACAGCTACGACGCCATCGTCGCGTTCCACTCCGAGGACGGCCCGCACGGCTTCGGCTTCGGGCTGGGAAACCTCGTCCTGCTCGGCAACGTCATCATGCTGTGGATCTACACGCTGTCCTGCCATTCCTGCCGGCACGTGACCGGCGGGCGGCTCAAGCACTTCTCCAAGAACCCAGTGCGCTACTGGATCTGGTCTCAGGTCAGCAAGATCAACGTGCATCACAAGCAATACGCCTGGATCACGCTGGGCACCCTGATGCTGACTGATTTCTACATCATGTTGGTGGCCAGCGGCACCATCAGTGACCTGCGATTCATTGGCTAGCAACTAACGCCCATATCCGGTTTGAGAACAAGCGAGGTTTCATGGTTGAGGTCGAACGGCACGCCTACGACGTGGTCGTGATCGGTGCCGGCGGCGCGGGGCTGCGCGCGGTGATCGAGGCGCGGGAACGCGGCCTGCGGGTCGCCGTGGTGTGTAAGTCGCTGTTCGGTAAGGCGCACACGGTGATGGCCGAGGGTGGTTGCGCGGCGTCGATGGGCAACGTCAACTCCAAGGACAACTGGAAGGTCCACTTCGGCGACACCATGCGTGGCGGCAAGTTCCTCAACAACTGGCGGATGGCCGAGTTGCACGCCCGCGAGGCACCGGATCGGGTGTGGGAGCTGGAGACCTACGGTGCCCTGTTCGACCGCACCAAGGACGGCCGGATCAACCAGCGCAACTTCGGTGGACACACCTACCCGCGGCTGGCCCACGTCGGTGACCGCACCGGTCTGGAGCTGATCCGCACCATGCAGCAGAAGATCGTCTCGCTGCAGCAGGAGGATTACGCCGAGTTCGGTGACTACGAGGCGCGGATCAAGGTGTTCATGGAGTGCACCATCACCGAGCTGGTCGTGGACGAGGGGGCCGGTGACACAAAACGTATTTCCGGTGCGTTCGGCTACTGGCGCGAGAGCGGCGGCTTCGTGCTGTTCGAGGCGCCGGCGGTGGTCTTGGCGACCGGCGGCATCGGCAAATCGTTCAAGGTGACCTCGAACTCCTGGGAGTACACCGGCGACGGCCACGCGCTGGCGCTGCGCGCCGGGGCGACGCTGATCAACATGGAGTTCATCCAGTTCCACCCGACGGGCATGGTGTGGCCGCCCAGCGTGAAGGGCATCCTGGTCACCGAGGGTGTCCGGGGTGACGGCGGGGTGCTCAAGAACTCCGACGGCACCCGGTTCATGTTCGACTACATCCCGCCGGTGTTCAAAGGCCAGTACGCCGAGACTGAGCAAGAAGCCGACCAGTGGCTCAAGGACAACGACTCGGCCCGGCGTACCCCGGACCTGCTGCCGCGTGACGAGGTGGCCCGCGCGATCAACTCCGAGGTCAAGGCCGGACGCGGCACTCCACACGGCGGCGTCTACCTCGACATCGCCTCCCGGCTGACACCCGAGGAGATCAAGCGGCGGCTGCCGTCGATGTACCACCAGTTCATGGAGCTGGCCGAGGTGGACATCACGAAGGTCCCCATGGAAGTCGGACCCACCTGCCACTACGTGATGGGCGGTATCGAGGTCGACCCGGACACCGGGGCGGCGACCACACCCGGGTTGTTCGCCGCCGGGGAGTGCTCGGGCGGCATGCACGGCTCCAACCGGCTGGGCGGCAACTCGCTGTCGGACCTGCTGGTGTTCGGCCGGCGGGCCGGGCTCGGCGCGGCCGACTACGTGCAGAAGCTCACCAGCCGTCCGGCGGTTTCCCCCGAGGCGGTCGACGCGGCGGCCAAGCTGGCGCTGGCGCCGTTCGATGGTCCAGCGGGGCCCGACGGTTCGGCCAAGGCGGAGAACCCCTACACGCTGCACGCCGAACTGCAGGAGTCGATGAACGAGCTGGTCGGGATCATCCGCAAGGCCGACGAGATCGAGCAGGCCATGGTGAAGCTGGAGGAGCTCAAGGCCCGCTTCGCGAATGTCGCCGTCGAGGGCCACCGACAGTTCAATCCCGGCTGGCACCTGGCAATCGACCTGCGCAACATGTTGCTGGTCAGCGAATGCGTCGCCAAGGCGGCGCTGGCGCGCACCGAGAGCCGCGGCGGACACACCCGCGACGACCATCCGGCGATGGACGCCGAGTGGCGTCGGACGCTGCTGGTCTGCCGCACTACAGGCGATGACCCGGTGGTGCCCAACGTCAGCGTGACCAAGGAACCGCAGATCCCGATGCGCGAGGACCTGCTGGAGTTGTTCGAGATCGGCGAGCTGGAGAAGTACTTCACCAACGACGAGCTGGCCCAACACCCTGGACGGAGCAGCTAGATGGCGTACAACGCGAAGATGCGGGTCTGGCGCGGCGACGACGAGGGCGGCGCGCTGGAGGACTTCACCGTCGAGGTCAACGAGGGCGAGGTGGTGCTCGACATCATCCACCGCCTGCAGGCCACCCAGACCCCCGACCTGGCGGTCCGGTGGAACTGCAAGGCCGGCAAGTGCGGGTCGTGTTCGGCGGAGATCAACGGCATGCCGAAACTGCTGTGCATGACCCGGATGTCCACCTTCACCCAGGACGAGGTCATCACCGTGACCCCGCTGCGCACCTTCCCGGTGATGCGGGACCTGGTCACCGACGTGTCGTTCAACTACCAGAAGGCACGCGAGATCCCGTCGTTCACGCCGCCCAAGGACCTGCAGCCCGGCGAGTACCGGATGGATCAGCGCGATGTCGAGCGCTCGCAGGAGTTCCGCAAGTGCATCGAATGCTTCCTGTGCCAGAATGTCTGCCACGTGATCCGTGACCACGAGGAGAACAAGGAAGCATTCTCCGGTCCGCGGTTCCTGATGCGCATCGCGGAGCTCGAAATGCACCCGCTGGACACCGCCGACCGGCGGGACCTGGCTCAGGACCAGGCGGGGCTGGGGTTGTGCAATATCACCAAGTGCTGCACCGAGGTCTGCCCTGAGCACATCAAGATCACCGACAACGCCCTGATCCCGATGAAGGAGCGGGTCGCCGGCGACCGCTACGACCCGATCGTGTGGCTGGGCAACAAGTTGTTCCGTCGCTGACGTTCCCCGCTACGACCCCTGACTGCCCGGCAGTCGGGGGTCGCGGCGTTTCAGCCGGTGCCGGTGCTATTCGCCGAGCCGGCGGAAGACGCTGCGGTGGAACACGATGGGCGCCACCGCGGTATCCACCGTCAGGCCGTGCACCCGCAGGATGACGATGGTGTGATCACCGGCCTCGACCAGTTGCTCGATGGCGGTCTCCAGCCACAGGCTGGTGCCCTTGATGAAGACGGCGCCGCGCTCGTTGGTGACCGTGTCCAGCCCGGCGAACCGATCCCCGGTCTTGGCGGCCAGCGTGCGGGCGGCGGCGTCGTGCGCCTCGCCGAGCACACTGATGCCCAGCAGCGGCAGGTCTTTGAGTTTCGGCCAGGTCGTCGAGGAGTTCTGCACGCAGAACGACACCAGCGGCGGGTCCAGGGACACCGGTACGAAGGTGCTGGCCGCCAGGCCCACCAGGGTGTTGTCCACCTCGGCGGCAATGGCGATCACGCCGGTTGGAAAGTGCCCGAAGGCCTCTCGCAATGACGTCGGTGTCAAGCTTTCCGCGCTACCCATTTCGGGATCCATCATCACATGGGGCGACACTCCCCGTGACACCGGCACCGTTGTCGAAGCCGCACCGCGTCGTCGCAGGTCAAAGGGCACAAGCCCGATGAACCCAACCGGTTGGTGGAATCTACGTCACAATCACTTGCACTCAAGTTACTGACAAGTTACCTTTAGCAAGGTTACTGGTGGGTAACTTAATCATGGAGTACCCAACCACAGGTGGCATTCTCATTGAGGAGGAATGTAGTGAGCCACTACAAGAGCAATGTTCGTGACCAGGAGTTCAACCTCTTCGAGGTGTTCGGTGTCGACAAGGTACTGGGCGAGGGCGACTTCAGCGACCTGGACGTCGACACCGTGCGCGAGATGCTCGCGGAGATGGCGCGTCTGGCCGATGGACCGATCGCCGCGTCGTTCGTCGACACCGACCGCAACCCCCCGGTCTTCCACCCCGAGACCCACTCGGTGACGATCCCCGAGGGCTTCAAGAAGTCGGTTGCCGCGGTCATCGAGGGCGGCTGGGACAAGGTCGGTCTCCCCGAAGAGCTCGGCGGCATGCCGGCGCCGCGCGTGCTGGTCTGGGCGCTGAACGAGCACATCCTCGGCGCCAACCCCGCGGTGTGGATGTACGCCGGCGGCGCCGGATTCGCCAGCATCTTCTACCACCTCGCCACCGAGGAGCAGAAGAAGTGGGCCATCACCGCCGCCGAGCGCGGCTGGGGATCCACCATGGTGCTCACCGAGCCCGACGCCGGCTCGGATGTGGGTGCCGGTCGGACCAAGGCCGTCAAGCAGGACGACGGCTCCTGGCACATCGACGGCGTGAAGCGGTTCATCACCTCCGCGGACTCCGACGACATGTTCGAGAACATCTTCCACCTGGTGCTGGCCCGCCCCGAGGGCGGCAAGCCGGGCACCAAGGGGCTGTCGCTGTTCTTCGTGCCCAAGGTGCTGTTCGACTTCGAGACGAACAAGATGGGCGAGCGCAACGGTGTGTTCGTCACCAACGTCGAGCACAAGATGGGCCTCAAGGCGTCGACCACCTGTGAGCTGACGTTCGGTCAGCACGGCGTCCCCGCCAAGGGCTGGCTGGTCGGCGAGGTGCACGACGGTATTGCGCAGATGTTCGACGTCATCGAGCAGGCCCGCATGATGGTGGGCACCAAGGCCATCGCGACGCTGTCCACCGGCTACCTCAACGCTCTGGAGTACGCCAAGGAGCGGGTGCAGGGCGCCGACCTGACCCAGATGACCGACAAGACCGCGCCCCGGGTGACCATCACGCATCACCCCGACGTCCGCCGGGCCCTGATGACCCAGAAGGCCTATGCCGAGGGGTTGCGCGCGCTGTACCTGTACACCGCGACCTACCAGGACGCCTCGGTGGCCAAGGCGGTGCACGGCGTAGACGACGCCGAGCTGGCCCTGAAGGTCAACGACCTGATGCTGCCGATCGTCAAGGGTGTGGGCTCCGAACAGGCCTACGCCAAGCTCACCGAGAGCCTGCAGACCCTGGGCGGGTCGGGCTTCCTGCAGGACTACCCGATCGAGCAGTACATCCGCGACGCCAAGATCGACTCGCTCTACGAGGGCACCACGGCGATCCAGGCTCAGGACTTCTTCTTCCGCAAGATCGTCCGCGACAAGGGTGTGGCGCTGGCTCACGTGGCCGGGCAGATCGACGAGTTCGTCAAGAACGAGACCGGCAACGGCCGGCTGAAGTCCGAGCGGGAGCTGCTGGCGACCGCGCTGGCCGACGTGCAGGCGATGGCTGCATCGCTGACCGGCTACCTGATGGCCGCGCAGGAGGACATCTCCAGCCTCTACAAGGTGGGTCTGGGCTCGGTGCGGTTCCTGATGGCGGTTGGTGACCTGGTGATCGGGTGGCTGCTGCAGCGTCAGGCTGCCGTGGCGGTCGAGAAGCTCGATGCCGGGGCCAGCGACGCCGACCGCGCCTTCTACGAGGGCAAGATCGCGGTGGCGTCCTTCTTCGCCAAGAACTTCCTGCCGCTGCTCACCAGCACCCGTCAGGTGATCGAGACCCTTGACAACGACATCATGGAGCTCGACGAAGCGGCTTTCTAAATCCGCAGACCGCGCAGGCCCCCGGGGTGATCCCTTGGGGGCCTGTTGCATTGTCTGCATGGTCGAGCAGACACAAATGTGCCCAGTAACCGCGTTACAACAGCACTTTTGCGTCTGCTCGGTGGTAATCGTGATGTCCTGATTTGTGGGATATATGGCGTAGACGCCATCGCCTCGCTCGGTCGACACTGGTCACCATGACCCGCAACGTGGTGATCCTCGGCTATCCGGGCATTCAGGCGCTCGACGTGGTCGGCCCGTTCGAGGTGTTCTCCTCCGCGTCGCTGGCGCTGGCCGCCCGCAAGACTGCCGACGCCTACCAGCCGACGGTGGTCTCGGTCGACGGGCAGACGGTGTCCACTCCGGCCGGGTTGGCCCTCTCCGGTGCCGAACTGCCCGACCCGGATGACCGGATCGACACCCTGATCCTGCCCGGCGGCTCCGGTGTCCACCAGGCTCGCCACGACCCGCGGCTGATCGCCTGGGTCACCGCGGCGGCGCCGCAGGCGCGGCGGGTGGTCAGCGTGTGCACCGGAGCATTCCTGGCCGCGCAGGCGGGCCTGCTCGACGGGTGCCGCGCCACCACGCACTGGGCGTTCGCCGATGCGCTGGCGCGTGAATTCCCGGCGATCACCGTCGATCCGGAGCCGATCTTCGTCCGCAGCTCGCCGACCGTGTGGACGGCGGCCGGGGTCACCGCCGGCATCGATCTGGCGCTGGCGTTGGTGGAGGACGATTACGGCACGGATGTCGCGCAGACGGTGGCCCGCTGGTTGGTGCTGTACCTGCGCCGGCCCGGCGGGCAGACCCAGTTCGCCGCGCCGGTCTGGGTGCCCCGGGCCCGCCGGGCCCCGATCCGCGACGTGCAGGATGCCGTCGAGTCCGAACCCGGTGGCCCACACCGCATCACCGACCTGGCCGCCCGGGCCGCGATGAGTCCGCGGCATTTCACCCGGGTGTTCACCGAGGAGATCGGGGTGGCGCCCGGCGCCTATGTGGAGCAGGTGCGCACCGAGGCCGCGCGCCGGCAGCTCGAGGAGACCGATGACACCGTCGTCGCGATCGCCGGCCGGTGCGGCTTCGGCACCGCGGAAACCCTGCGCCGCACCTTCATCCGCCGCCTGGGCATCTCCCCCGACCACTACCGCAAGACCTTCGCCTGAACCCGGAAAGGACTCTCATGCAAATCGCCATCGTGCTGTACCCCGGCTTCACTGCCCTGGATTTCATCGGCCCCTACGAGGTGCTGCGCTGGCTGCCGGACGCCGCGGTTCGCTTCGTGTGGCACGAACCCGGTCCGATCGCCGCGGATTCCGGTGTGCTGGTCGTCGGGGCAACGCATTCCTTCGACGAAACCCCCTCCCCTGACCTGATTTTGATTCCGGGTGGCATGACGACGATGACGCATGCCCGCGACGAGAAGCTGCTGGACTGGGTGCGGCACGCACATGTCACCGCGACCTGGACGGCCTCGGTGTGCTCGGGTTCGATGATCCTGGCCGCCGCCGGCCTGCTCACCGGCAAGCGGGCCACGTCACACTGGATGGCGCTGCCCGCCCTGAAGGCGTTCGGCACCACCCCGGTCGGTGACGAGCGCATCGTGCACGAAGGCGACATCGTCACTTGCGCCGGGGTGTCGGCGGGCATCGACCTCGGTCTGTGGCTGGCCGGCCGGATCGGCGGCGAGGAACGCGCCAAGGTCATCCAGTTGTCGATGGAATACGACCCGCAGCCGCCGTTCGACTCCGGCCACATGTCCAAGGCGTCGGCCAAGACGAAAGCCGCAGCCACCGCGCTGATGGCCAAGGATCTGGCGAAACCGGCTCAGCTGAAGTCCGCCACCCTGCTGTTGTGGGATCGGGCGCTCAGCGCCGCACGCTCCGGGCGCCGCTAAGTCCGGCTTCCGCGAGAGCCACTTTCACGACGCCTCCGCGGCGCGTCGCGTCGTGAAAGTGCCGCTCGGGCAGTAATTGCGGGCGCAGACGCCGTCGTCCTACCGGTCCAGCTGCCGCAGTAGCGCGCGGGTGCGGGCGCGGCCCTCGGCCGACTCGTCGAAGGCGATGCCGACGAACTCGTCGACCCCGACGCCCCGCAGTCCGTCGATGCGGTCGGCGACGGTGCGTTCGTCGCCGATGATGGCGGCGTCCTCGGGGCCGGTGAAGCCCTCCCGGTCAAGCATCGCCCGGTAGGACGGCAGATGCCCGTACATGGCGAACTGCTGGGCGGCCACCGCGCGCGCGGCGTCGACGTCGTCGGTGACGGCGACCGGCAGGGCGGCAACCACCCGGACCGCGCCGTCGGGCCGACCGGCCGCAGCGGCAGCACCACGCAGCCCCGGCCCGATGTGCTCACCGAGCGTCTTGGGACCCGTCATCCAGGTGACCGTTCCGGCGGTGCGCTGGCCGGCCAACTTCAACAGCTGCGGGCCCAGCGCGGCGATGTACACATCCGGGGCCGGCGCACCGGCAATCCGCAGTGCGCCGCGGGTGGTGACGGTCTCGCCGGGGGCGTCGGCCGGTTGTCCGGCCAGCAGCGGCTGCAGGCCGTCGAGATATTCGCGCAGCCGCCGCACCGGCTTGTCCCACGGAATGCCCCACATGCCCTCGGTGACCGCCTGATGGGTCATCCCCAGACCGAGGACGAAGCGTCCGTTGCCGATCAAGCTGAGGGTCAGCGCGCGCTGCGCCAGCAGCATCGGATGCTGATTCTGGATGGGGATCACCCCGGTGGCGACCTCGAGTGTGTCGACCTCGCGCAGCGCGACGGCCAGCACCGTCAGCAGGTCGGGTTCAAACGGCATCTGGGTCAGCCAGACCCGGCGGAATCCTTCGTCGCGCAGCTGGGCCAGTCGTTCGACGGTGGCATCGACCGGGGACCGGCCTGCGGAGTCGCTGAGCGATGTGAGCGTGCTGATCTGCATGGCGTACCGCCTCAACGGGATGGGGGCGCAACTCAACCGGATGGAGACAAAGTAAGGCGGGTTCGGGAGGACTGCGGGGCGTCGCCCTATGTCCTGCGCCGCCGGATTGCACCCGCTCTACCGGCTGTTTGGATCGGTCACTCCCGAACCCGTCGTAATGTGCGAGCGTACTCCTGATTTCGTCGCGCGAGAAGAGGTTCCGGGCAAGAAACCCATCGCCGGATCCCCCCTGTCCGGCGACGGGTTGCCCAGGGATTACCCCGTGTGGTCGTCGGTCGGGGTTGACAAGCGCACGGGGTAATCCGACCTACCGGCTACCCGTCGACGGCGCAGACAAACGTCTCACGCCTCCAGAATCGCGGTGACTCCCTGACCACCGGCGGCGCAGATGGAGATCAGCGCGCGCAGCGGCTTGTCGGGCTGCTCGGCCTTGCGCTCGGCCAGCTGTTTGGCGGTCTGCGCCAGGATTCGTCCGCCGGTCGCGGCGAACGGGTGCCCGGCGGCCAGCGACGACCCGTTGACGTTGAGCTTGGACCGGTCGATGGCCCCCAGCGCGGCGTCCAGGCCCAGCCGCTGCGTGCAGTACTCCTCGGATTCCCAGGCCTGCAGATGGGCCAGCACCACCGAGGCGAACGCCTCGTGGATCTCGTAGAAGTCGAAGTCACCGAGCGTGAGGCCGTTGCGGGCCAGCAGCCGGGGCACCGCGTAGGTCGGGGCCATCAACAGTCCGTCCGGGCCGTTGACGTAGTCGACCGCGGCGGTCTCGAAGTCGACGAAGTAGGCCAGCGGTGTCAGCGAGTGCTCGGCCGCCCACTGCTCGCTGGCCAGCAATGCGACCGAGGCGCCGTCGGTCAGCGGGGTGGAGTTGCCCGCGGTCATCGTGGCGTCGCCGGCCTTGGCGCCGAACACCGGGCGCAGCGTGGCCAGTTTCTCCACGCTCGAGTTGGGCCGCAGGTTGTCGTCGCGGTACAGGCCCAGGAATCCGGTGATCAGGTCGTCGAAGAAGCCGCGGTCGTAGGCGGCGGCCATCTTCTGGTGACTGGCCGCGGCCAATTCGTCCTGCGCGACGCGGGCGATGCCCATCGCCTTGGCGGTGACGGCGGCGTGATCACCCATCGACATGCCGGTGCGCGGCTCGCTGTTCACCGGGATCTCCACGCCGAGACTGGCCGGCAGCTTGCCGACCAGCTTGAGCCGCTGCACGTTGGACTTGGAGCGACGCAGCCCCAGCAGGGTCTGGCGCAGGTCGTTGCCGAACGCGATCGGGGCGTCGGAGGTGGTGTCCACCCCGCCGGCCGCGGCCACCTCGTAGCGCCCGGCGGCAATCCCGTCGGCTGCGGCGATCGCCGCCTGCAGGCCGGTGCCGCAGGCCTGCTGGATGTCGAACGCCGGCGTGTACGCCGACAGCGCCGAGCCCAGCACGCATTCACGCATCAGGTTGAAGTCGCGGCTGTGCTTGAGCACCGCGCCGCCGATCACCGCGTCGAGCCGCTCCCCGGCCAGACCAAACCGGTCCACCAGACCGCCCAGCGCGGCGGTGAACATGTCCTGGTTGGATGCCTGGGCGTAGGCGCCGTCGGAACGCGCGAACGGAATACGGTTGCCGCCGAGCACCGCAACGCGGCGTCCGGCGGTGTTCTTCTTGGCACTTGCTGTCGCCACGATGCCTCCGTGGGGTCGATTGGAATGGTCGGCCGTCGGGGTCATACTACCCACAGTTCTTACTCTGGAGTAAGTTCGTGGTCGATGCGTACGGTCGTCCATAGCGACGACACCCCACACGGAAGGCAGCTGCATGGCTCCCAAACTTCCCACCGACCTGCTCAGCCAGGTCGTCAACTCCGGCCCCGGGTCGTTTCTGGCCAAGCAGCTCGGTATTCCGCAGCCCGAGACGCTGCGCCGCTACCGGGCCGGCGAGCCGGCGCTGGCCGGATCGCTGCTGATCGGAGGGGAGGGTCGTGTTGTTGAACCACTCCGCGCCGCGTTGGCCGAGGACTACGAATTGGTGGGCAACAATATCGGCGGCCGCTGGGCGGACCGCTTCGGCGGGCTGGTGTTCGACGCCACCGGGATCACCAGCCCGGCTGGGCTGAAGGCGTTGCACGACTTCTTCACCCCGGTGCTGCGCAACCTGGGCGGCAGCGGGCGGGTGGTGGTCGTCGGCACCACACCGGATGAGACCGCTTCCACCGATGAGCGGATCGCGCAGCGCGCACTGGAGGGCTTCACCCGCTCGCTGGGCAAGGAGCTGCTGCGCGGCGCGACGGTGTCGCTGGTCTACCTGTCGCCGGAGGCGTCAGCGGCCGCCACCGGCCTGGAATCGACGATGCGGTTCATCCTGTCGGGCCGCTCCGCCTATGTGGACGGTCAGGTGTTCTACGTCGGTTCCGCCGATTCCACCGCGCCGGCCGACTGGGACAGGCCGCTGGACGGCAAGGTCGCGATCGTCACCGGCGCCGCCCGCGGCATCGGTGCGACCATCGCCGAGGTGTTCGCCCGCGACGGCGCCCGGGTGGTCGCGATCGACGTTCCGGCCGCGGCCGAGGCGCTGTCCGAAACCGCTGTGCGGGTGGGTGGTACCGCGCTGCCGCTGGACGTGACGGCCGACGACGCGGTGGACACCATCACCGCGCACCTGCGCGAACACCATGACGGGCGCGCCGACGTGCTGGTCAACAATGCCGGCATCACCCGCGACAAGCTGCTGGCGAACATGGACGACGCCCGCTGGGACGCGGTGATCGCGGTCAACCTGCTGGCTCCGCAGCGGCTCACCGAAGGCCTGGTGGCCAACGGCAGCATCGGTGCCGGCGGCCGGGTGATCGGGCTGTCGTCGATGGCCGGGATCGCCGGCAACCGCGGCCAGACCAACTATGCGGCCACCAAGGCCGGCATGATCGGCCTGACCGACGCCCTGGCCCCGAGCCTGGGCGAGAAGGGCATCACGATCAACGCCGTCGCCCCCGGCTTCATCGAGACCGCGATGACCGCGGCGATCCCGCTGGCCACCCGCGAGGTGGGACGCCGGCTCAACTCGCTGTTCCAGGGCGGCCAGCCGGTCGATGTGGCCGAGCTCATCGCGTACTTCGCCAACCCGGCCTCCAACGCCGTCACCGGCAACACGATCCGGGTCTGCGGCCAGGCCATGCTGGGTGCCTGAGATGACCGCGCCGACGACGATGCAGAGCGCAGCGATGAGGAGGAGCGGCGCATGAGCGCACTGCCCAGTGGTCTGACCAACATGCTGCGCGCGGCGGCCGGGGCGCTGCCATTCATTCCGCGCAGCGACACCCTGCCGACTCGCACCGTGACGGTCGACGAGTTGCCCATCGACCCTGCCAACGTCGCCGACTACGCGTCGGTCACCGGTCTGCGTTACAGCGACACCGTGCCGCTGACCTATCCGTTCGCGCTGACCTTCCCGACGGTGATGTCGCTGGTGACCGGGTTCGACTTCCCGTTCGCGGCAATGGGTTCGGTGCACACCGAGAATCACATCACCCAGTACCGTCCGATCGCGGTCACCGACACCGTGAGCGTCGCGGTGGCGGCGCAGAATCTGCGCGAGCACCGCAAGGGTCTGCTGGTGGACATCGTGACCGACGTCAGCGTCGGAAACGACGTCGCCTGGCATCAGGTCACGACGTTTCTGCATCAGCAGCGCACCAGCCTGTCCGATGAGCCCAAGCCGCCGGCCCAGAAGCAGCCGAAGTTCGGGCCGCCCAACACCATCGTGCGGATCACGCCGGGGCAGATCCGGCGCTACGCCAGCGTCGGCGGCGACCACAACCCGATCCACACCAACTCCCTCGGCGCCAAGCTTTTCGGCTTCCCGACCGTGATTGCGCACGGAATGTTCTCCGCCGCAGCGGTACTGGCCAACATCGAGGGACAGCTGCCCGACGCGGTCAGCTATTCGGTGCGGTTCGCCAAGCCGCTGTTGTTGCCGGCCAACGCCGGGCTGTACGTCGACCGCGTTGCCGACGGCTGGGACCTGGCGCTGCGCAACATCGCCAAGGGCTATCCGCACCTGACCGCGACGCTGCGGAGCCTCTAGCCCGTTCATTCCGCGTGCGCCAGGCAAAGTTCGAGTGGAGTGCCCGCATTACGGCGATGAGCCGGCCGCCCGCAGCAGTGTGACCTTGCTGGCCTCCCACCGCGCGCTGATGACGTCGATGCCCCACACCGGGATCGACATCACCAGTCCGCGGACCACCACCATGACGGTGTCCATGTAGGCCCGTGCCGAAAAGCCGGGGCCGGGCGCGGGCAGCGCCTCAGCGGAGGCGACCGCCAGCCCGTAGATGTGCTGTTCCAGCGACTTCACCGTCTCGGCGAGCTGAGGGTCCGTCCAACATGCCGCCCACAGGTGCGCGACGGAGAGCGCTTGCGGCGTGGTGAACTCGCGCCAGATCAGGTCGAGGTAGCCCTCCAGGTCGAGCGCGACGGCGGCGGCGGTTTCCTCGAAATGCGCGCGTGCCTGATCGGCGAGCTCGATCGCCAGCTGCGCGACCGCGGCCGTCAACAGGTCCTCCCGGCTGGGGAAGTGGTACATCACCGTGCTCTGCGACACGCGGGCCGCGCCGGCGACCCGACGGGTGGTCACCGCGGTGACGCCGTCGGTGCGCAGCTGCTCGACGGCCGCACCCACCAGGGCGTGACGCGTCGCGACACGCTGTTCGGCCCGCGTGGCCTTGGTCATGTGAATTCCCCTATTGCATTAACAGCTCAATCACAGCTAATCTGACTAATCAGGTGAACAGTCAACTCGGATCGCGCCGGCGTTCCTGCTGGTCAGACTTGATGACTTTGCCTCGAGGACATTGTAAGGACAGGCATATACGTATCGCTCCTCGTTTCGACGTCAACGGAGGTTGTCATGACCAGTCGGATACTGCGCCAACTCGGTGTCGTGCCCTTGGCGATCTTCGGCGCCGCCACCGTCGGGGTGTTGCCCGGTATCACTCCGCCGTTGACGAGCGGGGCGAAAACGGTGCTGGCCCAAGCCCACCTGCTCGACACCGAGTCGTGGATCATGGGCGGCAGCGGCCTGCCGATCCCGCCGCAGAGCTACATCGACGCACTCAGTGCCCGCTACATCAACCCCACCACCCCGTTCTTCGACGGCCAGCCCCGCTACCCGGTGGATGCCACCAACGGTCTGTTCACCCCGGAGGGCCTCTACCCCAATAGCGGCGTCAAGAGCCTGGAGCTGGACCCGTCGATCGCCCAAGGCGTGACCATTCTGCACAACACGATCGACCAACAGCTCGCCGAGGGGAACAACCTCGTCATCCTGGGCTACTCGCAGAGCAGCACCATTTCCACCGTGGTGATGCGCGATCTGCTGGCGTTGCCCGCGGACCAACAGCCCACCGCCGACCAGCTGTCCTTCGTGCTGCTGGGCGCTCCCAACAATCCCAACGGCGGCTTGTTCGAACGTTTCGATGTCTTGGACGATGGCAGCTACCCGACCATCCCCAGCCTGGGCATCACGTTCAACGGCGCGATCCCGGAAAACACGCCGTGGGACACCAGCGTCTACACCCTGGAATACGACGGCTACGCCGACTTCCCGCGCTACCCGATCAATTTCCTCTCGGACCTCAACGCCGTGATGGGCATCGTGTACGAGCACACCATGTATCCCACCCTGACACCCGAGCAGTTGGCGTCGGCGATCGAGTTGCCGATGAGCGACGACTACGCCGGGAACACCCAATATTTCATGATCCCCAGCGAGATCCTGCCGCTGCTGGCGCCGCTTCAGTCGATCCCGGTGATCGGCCAACCGCTCTACGACTTGTTCGAACCGAGTATGCGCATCCTGGTGAATCTTGGCTACGGCAGCATCACCGAGGGCTGGGACGCCGGGCCGGCCAATGTGCCCACCACGTTCGAGCTGTTCCCGACCGACCTCAATTGGGGCGATGTCTTCACCGCGCTGGGCAAGAGCGCCCAGGACGGCTGGAACGCCTTCGTCGATGATCTATCCCACCTGTCGTTGCCCAGCGCGGCGGACATGTTCGGGAGCGCCGGGTCGATGACCATGGACACGATGCCGAGCTTCACCGATATCGTCAACGCGTTCAGCAGCATCGCCGCATCGGCGTACGCCACGCTGCTTCCGACCGCCGACATCCTCAACGCCATGCTCACCACCGCGCCGGCGTATGCGGCCAGCGTGTTCGCCCAGGAACTCGGCCAAGGCGACATCCTCAACGCCATCGGCTTGCCGATCGCGGGCATCATCGGATTGGGTACGCTGGCAGCCGGTTTCGAGTACCTCGCACTCAACGGCGCGGTCAGGGAGATCACCGACACCATCCAGGATCTCTTCGCGGCCTCATAAGTCGTTGACTCTGCGTCGTCGGCGCAGAAGTTCGAGTAGGGCACGCCCTGAGCGCAGAGTCAATGCAACGGGGCGCCGTCGGCGCCGCCCGGGGCGCCCTTGAGGCCACGCCAGAACAGGTTGATCATCAACTCGGAGGCGTCGTTGACGTCGGTGTCGCCGGTACTGATCCGTTCGGCGATCGCTTCACCGGCACCCACCAGGGCGACGGCCATCATGTCGAAGTCGGTGTCCGGCTCGGGGTTTCGGGTGCCGGCCCGCAGCAGCCGGCCCACCAGGTCGATGATCCGCTCGCGTCCCTCGCGCACGGTGTGGGCGAAGGTCTGCGAGCTCGTCGCCTGGGTGTACAGCACGATCCACGATGCCCGGTTGGCGTCGATGTAGCTCAGGAACGCCAGAATCGTGGTGCGCAGCAGCTCCTTTGGACTCTGCTGGAAATCGATGTCGGCGCGGACCTTTTCGATGAACCGGCTGAGCTCACGATTCAGGCAGGCGCCGAACAGCTCCTCCTTGGAGCCGTAATACAGATACAGCATCGGCTTGGAGATCTCGGCGCGGGCGGCGATGACGTCCATCGAGGTCTCGTGATAGCCGTTGACCGAGAACATCTGCACGGCAGCGTCCAGCATCTGCTGTTCGCGCACCGCGCGCGGCAACCGCTTGGTTCCACCGGCCATTAGCGCCGCTCCTTCTCATCGCCGGCCCTCACCTTACTCAAAGGTCGGCAACCGCCGTCAGCGTCCGCAGTGCGGGTTGGGTCCCTTCGCTTCGGCCACCCGGCGCACCGACGCGTCGATCGCCGCCGGGTTCAGCTCACCGGCCGCCACCGCCTTGGTCAGTCGGTCCAGCACCGCGGATACCTCGTCGGTGGTGACCCACAACGCGATGTCGACGCCGGCCTGCAGCGTCCGCAGCACCGCCTCGGACACGCCGAACCGGGACGTGATCGCGACCATCGACGACAGGTCGTCGCTGAACACCGGGCCGTTGAACTCCGGGCCGCCGTATCCACTGCCCGTACGCAGCAATTCGACCGCGGCGGGGCTGAGGCTGGCCGGATCGTCGCCGGTCAGTCCGGGGACCTGCATGTGGCCGATCATCACCGCGACCCCGGGCTGGGTCACCAACGTCTTGTAGGGCACCAGGTCGTCGTTGATCAGCTGGTCCAGCGGCGGGGTGGTCACCTGACCGGTGTGCGAATCCCCCGACCCGTGGCCGTGGCCGGGGAAATGTTTGAGGACGGGCAGCAACCCCGCGTCGCGCAGCCCGCGCGCGTAGGCACCGGCGTAGTCGACGATCGTGGCCGGCTGCGATCCGAACGAGCGGTCGCCGATGACGGTGTCGTCGGCGGTGCTGGCCTCGACCACGTCGACGACCGGTGCGAAGTCGATGGTGATGCCCAGATCGTGCATCTTGCGGCCGCGCTCCAGCGCCAACTGCTGGACCTGCTCGGCGGTCCGGCTCTGCGCCAGCTCCTTGGCCGACGGGCTCTTGCCGATCAGCGACGACAGCCGTTCCACACGGCCGCCCTCCTCGTCGACGCTGACCGCCAGCGGCAGCGGGCCGGCCTTGTCGGTGATGTCTTTCAGCGACCCGTCCTTCAGCATCGACAGGTCGGTCCAGCTGCCGATGAAGATGCCGCCGACGTGGTGTTCGCTGACCACCGCGCGCGCGTCAGCGGCGTCGCGCACCCCGACCATCAGCAGCTGGGCCAGCTTGTCGTGCAAGGGCAGGGCGGCCGGGTCTCCGCAGCCCGGCGGCACCGGTGCAGCGGCCGGCGTGTCGGCAGGCTGCGCGGGAGCCGATGACGAGGGCGCGGGCCGCTCCGATTTGGGCGAGCAGCCCAGCAGCAGCGCCGGCACGGTGGTGAGCATGGCCGCGGTGGCGACAAGGGGGCGCGATGACGTCAGGATTCCTGGCATTTGTTCATGCTGCCACGGTCGGCACCCGGCACCGGTGCTAGGTTGGCGGGCGGGGATTCGCCCTCGTATCGAGCCCTAAGACGTTAAGGAGCCTGACCATGCCCCGGTTCGTGGTGCCGGCCGCCGCCAGTATCGTGGTCGGACTGCTGCTGGGCGCGGCCGCGGTCTTCGGCGTTACCCTGATGGTGCAGCAGGACACCAAACCGCCGCTCGCCGGTGGCGACCCGGCCTCCTCGCTGCTCAACCGGGTCGAATACGGCAACCGCTGACCCTGCGCCGCAGGTGGCCTCATCGGTTACACCGCTGTCGCGGCGCTGGCTGTGGCTGGTCGGCGCGACCGCGCTGGTCCTCAGCTTGGCCCAATCCCCCGGGCAAATCGCGCCGGACACCAAACTCGACCTGACCGCCAACCCGCTGCGCTTCCTGGCGCGCGCGGCCAACCTGTGGAATTCCGACCTGCCGTTCGGGCAGGCACAGAACCAGGCCTACGGCTATTTGTTCCCGCACGGCACATTCTTCCTCGCCGGACACCTGTTGGGGCTGCCCGGCTGGGTGACGCAGCGGCTGTGGTGGGCGCTGCTGCTGGGCGTCGGGTTCTGGGGATTGCTGCGGGTCGCTGAAGCGCTGGGCATCGGCAGCCCGACCTCCCGACTGATCGGCGCCGCCGCGTTCGCGCTGTCGCCGCGGGTGCTGACCACCATCGGCTCGATTTCGTCGGAAACCCTGCCGATGATGCTGGCGCCGTGGGTGCTGCTGCCGGTCATCCGGGCGTTGCGCGCCGACCCCGACCGTTCGACGCGGATGCTGGCCGGTCAGGCCGGGATGGCCGTGGCGTTGATGGGCGCGGTCAACGCGGTGGCCACGCTGGCCGGCGGGCTGCCGGCACTGATCTGGTGGGCATGTCACCGGCCCAACCGGTTGTGGTGGCGGTTCACCGGATGGTGGCTGCTGGCACTGACGTTGGCGGCACTGTGGTGGCTGGTGGCGCTGCTGTTGCTGGGCCGCATCAGCCCACCGTTCTTGGACTTCATCGAGTCCTCCGGCGTCACCACGCAATGGACGTCGCTGGTGGAGATGCTGCGCGGCACCGAGAGTTGGACGCCGTTCGTGGCGCCGCACGCCACCGCGGGCTCGTCGCTGGTCACTCAGCCGGTGAACATCCTGGCCACCTGCCTGGTGGCCGCGGCCGGCCTGGCCGGCCTGGCGGTGCTCGCGGTGCGCCGCGCGCCCGGTGCGGGCCGAGCGGTGACCATGCTGCTGGTCGGGGTGACGCTGCTGGCCGTCGGCTACTCCGGCGGTCTGGGCTCCCCGCTCGCGCACCCGGTGCAGGAATTTCTCGACGGCGCCGGGGCACCGCTGCGCAACGTGCACAAGCTGGAATCGGTGATCCGGATCCCGCTGGTGCTGGGGTTCGCCGAACTGCTGGGCCACATCCCGTTGCCGGGCAGCGCGCCGGCGGCGGTGTGGCGCCGCGCGTTGTCGCACCCCGAGCAGCACAAGCGGTTCGCGGTGGGCATCGTCGTCCTGGTCGCGCTGATGGTCTCCACCTCACTGGCCTGGAGCGGGCGGCTGACCCCGCCCGGTGCGTTCACCGCGATTCCGGGGTACTGGCAGCAGAGCGCCGACTGGCTGACCGAGCACAACACCGGCACACCCCGGGGCCGGGTGTTGGTGGTGCCCGGCGCACCGTTCGCCACCGAGGTGTGGGGCACCAGCCACGACGAACCCCTGCAGGTCCTCGGCGACAGCCCGTGGGGGGTGCGCGACTCGATCCCGCTGACACCGCCGGAAACCATCCGGGCGCTGGATTCGGTGCAGCGGCTGTTCGCCGCCGGACGCCCGTCCGCCGGGCTGGCGGATACCCTTGCCCGCCAAGGGATCTCATATCTGGTGCTGCGCAACGATCTGGACCCCGATACGTCGCGCTCGGCCCGGCCGATCCTGGTTCACCGCGCCGTCGAACGATCACCGGGGCTGAAGAAGGTGGCGCAGTTTGGCGAGCCGGTCGGCCCCGGCTACGTGGCGGGATTCGTCTCCGACAGCGGGTTGCGTCCGGCCTACCCGGCCGTCGAGATCTACCGGGTCGACACCGCGGGCCGTAACCCGGGCGCGCCGTATTTCGCCGATGCGGACACGCTGACCCGCGTCGACGGCGGGTCGGAGGCGCTGTTGCGGCTCGACGAGCGCCGGCAGCTGCTGGGCCGCCCGCCGCTGGGCCCGGTGCTGCTGACCGGCGACGCCCGCGGCGCCGGTCTGGACGCGCCGGCCGTCACGATCACCGACACCCCGATGGCGCGGGAAACCGACTACGGCCGGGTGGACAACCACTCCTCGGCGATCCGTGCCGCCGAGGATGCCCGGCACACCTTCAACCGGGTGCCGGACTATCCGATGCCCGGCGCCAACCGGGTCTTCGGCGGGTGGACCGGCGGGCGGCTCACCGCGTCGAGTTCGTCGTCGGACGCCACCGCGCTCCCCGATGTCACACCGTCCACCTCCCCGGCGGCCGCCGTCGACGGCGACTCGACGACCGCGTGGGTGTCCAACTCGTTGCAGGCCGCGGTGGGTCAGTGGCTGCAGGTCGATTTCGAGCACCCGGTCAGCAACGCCACCATCACGCTGACCCCCAGCGCGACCGCCGTCGGCGCGCAGGTCCGCCGCATCGAGGTCGCCACCGCCAACGGAACCACCACGCTGCGCTTCGACGAGGCCGGGCAGCCGCTCACCGCGGCGCTGCCCTACGGCGAGACCCCGTGGGTGCGGATCACCGCCACCGGCACCGACGACGGATCCAGCGGGGTGCAGTTCGGCATCACCGACCTGGCCGTCACCCAGTACGACGCATCCGGATACGCGCACCCGGTCGAGTTGCGCCACACCGCACTGGTGCCCGCCGCGCCGCCGGGTTCGGACGTGGTCCGCTGGGATCTGGGCTCCGAGCCGCTGGGCCGGTCGGGGTGCGCGGCCGGCCCGGGCGGGGTGCGCTGCGCGGCGTCGATGGCGCTGGCACCCGAGGATCAGGTCAGCATCAGCCGCACGCTGAGCGTGACCCGGCCGGTCGCGGTGAACCCGACCGTCTGGGTGCGGTCCCGGCAGGGACCCAATCTGGCCGACCTGGTCGCGCCGCCCGGCGCCGCTCGGGCCCGCGGCGATTCCGACGTGCTGGACCTGGCGGGGTCCGCCTACGCCGCCACCGACGGTGATCCGGCCACCGCCTGGACCGCGCCGCAGCGCGTCGTCGCCCAGACGTTGCCGCCCACCCTGACCGTCACGTTGCCGCGGGCCAGCGAGGTGAGCGGGCTGCGGCTGACCCCCAGCGCGTTGCCGCTGCCGGCCCGCCCGACGCTGGTGGCCGTCGACCTCGGGGACGGCCCGCAGGTTCGTGAACTGCGTTCCGACGGTGACGAAACCCCGCCGCGGCCCGCTGCCCTGGCACTGCACCCGCGGGTGACCGACACCGTCACGCTGAGCCTGCTCGGCTGGGAGGACGTGATCGACCGCACCGCAGTGGGTTTCGACCAGCTCAAACCGCCCGGGCTGGCCGAGGTCACCGTGCTGGGCGCCGACGGTCGGCCGGTGGCCGCCGCCGACCCGGCAGCCAACCGGTCCCGGACCATCACCGTCGGGTGCGACCACGGGCCGGTGATCGCGGTCGCCGGCCGGTTCGTGCACACCTCGGTCACCGCCACGGTGGGCGCATTGCTCGACGGCGACCCGGTGGCCGCCCACGTCTGCGAAACCGAACCGATCGCGCTGCCGCCCGGACAGCAGGAGGTGTTGATCAGCGCGGGAGACTGGTTCGTCGTCGACGGGGCGCAGCTGTCGGTGGTGCCGCAGGGCGAATCGCCGCGCGCCGTGGTGTCGCCGGCCGCCGCGCGGGAGTGGGGGGCGGCCCGACGCGAGGTGCTGTCCGACCCGTCGCCGGCGACGCGGGTGCTGGTGGTTCCCGAGAGCATCAACCCGGGCTGGGTGGCGCGCACCGCCGACGGAACCCGGCTGACGCCGGTACGGGTCAACGGGTGGCAGCAGGGCTGGGTGGTGCCCGCGGGGACAGCCGGCCCGATCACGTTGACCTTCGCATCGAACGCGGCGTATCGGGCGGGCTTGTTCGGCGGATTGGCGTTGCTGCCGCTGTTGGCCTTGCTGACGTTCTGGCGGGGGCGGGCCCGGCCATCACCGGCCGCACGCCCCTGGGCACCCGGGCCCGCCGCGGCCGCACTGGCGGTGCTCGGTGTCGCCGCGGTGATCGCCGGGGTCGGCGGTGTGCTCATATTCGGCGGCGCGCTGGGTTTGCTCTACGTCCTGCGCCACCGTCGGCACCTGCGCAACCTGGTCGCCGTCGGATCAAGTGCCGCCGGGCTGACGCTGGCCGGGACGGTGCTGTCGAAATATCCGTGGCGGTCGGTGGACGGCTACGTCGGGCACTCCGCGGGGGTGCAGCTGCTGGCGCTGACGTCGATGGCGATGCTGTCGGCGGCGGCGGTTACGGCGCGTCTTGCAGATTCTGAACCTGAGCGTTGAACAGCTTGACCAGATCGTCGACCGACTCCGAGTCGATCGAGCCGCCACCCTTGCCGTCTTTGCCCATGCCGCGGGGATTGACCTCGTTGTAGCTGGCAACCACGAGCACACCCCGGCAATAGCCGGAGATGGTCGCGAACGTCATCGCCATCTTCAGCGGAATACCCGGCAGCGGCGAGCCCGAGCTGGTCATCACCGTGGCCACCGACCAGGATGGCGCGCCGGGCGCATCCAAGGTCTCCAGCGTGCCGTCCAGGTTCAGGTCATGCCCGGCCAACTGCAGCGACACGGTGAACTTCTGGCATTTTTTCACCTGCTCCCGCAGATCCCGGCGATCCGGGCTGATGGACAGGCGAACCTCCATGGACCGCAACTTGCCGGCGTCGAGCTTGGACACCGTGGCGTAGGCGCTCTGCGTCGCGGCTTTCGCGGACCCGAACAGGTCGGCGCACTCCTGGGGACTGACATTGAGGCCCGGGATACCCGAGGCTTTCGGATCGTTGTTGCCCAGCCCGCTGCGCCGCAGACCACCCTCGAAGTCGGGAAACGCCGATTTGCCGACCAGCAGATCCCTGGTCAACTGCTCGATGTCGGGTTTCCCGGACGGGTTGGACGCGCTGACGGCCGAGCCCGCCTTGTGGAAGCCGACAGCGAAGACGGTCCCGGCGACGAGCAGGAGCACGGCTACAACCGCAAGGGTGATCCACAGCGCCGTGCGTTTGGGCGGTGCCGCGTCAGGCAGCCACAGTGGCCAGTCCGGCGGTGGCGGCGGCCACGACGGATCGGGCGTCCAGCTGGGGTCCGGTGTCCACCCGGGCGGGGGCGGCGGCCAGTTGGGTGGGGGGTTGTAGCGCATCACTGCCGGAGCCTACGCGACAGGTTGGTGGCAGGCTGGAACGTGCACGTGTCGTGATAGTCCAGGAAATGATCCAGCCAACGGAGGTCAGCATGCCCGCAGCGGGAATCGCCACGATCAACCCGGCCACCGGGGAGACAGTCGCCACATTCGAGGCGGCCACCAGCGACGAGATCGATGCCGCGATCGCCCGCGGGTATCAGCGGTTCGCCGATTATCGCCGCACCAGCTTCGCGCAGCGCGCGGCGTGGATGCATGCCGCCGCCGACCTGCTGGAGGCCGAGGTCGACGACGTGGCGGCGATGATGACGCTGGAGATGGGCAAGACGCTGGTGTCGGCCAAAGCCGAGGCCCTCAAATGCGTCAAGGGATTCCGCTACTACGCCGATCACGCCGAGGCGCTGCTGGCCGACGAGCCCGCCGATGCGGGGGCGGTCGGGGCGTCGAAGGTGTTCGCGCGTTATCAGCCGCTCGGGGTGGTGCTGGCCGTGATGCCGTGGAATTTTCCGTTGTGGCAGGCGGTGCGGTTCGCCTCCGCGGCGCTGATGGCCGGCAACGTCGGGCTGCTCAAGCACGCCTCCAACGTGCCGCAGACCGCGCTGTACCTCGCCGATGTGCTGGCACGCGGCGGCTTCCCGGACGGCTGTTTCCAAACCCTGCTGATTCCGTCGAGCGCGGTCGAGCAGATCCTGCGCGATCCGCGGGTGGCCGCGGCCACCCTCACCGGCAGCGAGCCGGCCGGGCAGTCGGTCGCCGCGATCTGCGGCGACGAAATCAAACACACCGTCCTCGAACTCGGCGGCAGCGACCCGTTCGTGGTGATGCCGTCCGCGGATCTGTCCAAGGCAGTGGCTACCGCGGTTACCGCCAGGGTGCAGAACAACGGTCAATCCTGTATCGCGGCAAAGCGATTCATCATCCACACCGATGTTTACGACGACTTCGTGCAGCAGTTCACCGCGAAGATGTCGGCCCTGCGGGTCGGTGACCCGACCGACCCCGACACCGACGTCGGCCCGCTGGCAACCGAAGCGGGTCGCGCCGATGTCGAGCAACTGGTCGAGGAGGCCGCGGCGGCCGGGGCGGTGATCCAGTGCGGCGGCAAGCGGCTCGACGGTCCCGGCTGGTTCTACCCGCCGACGGTGATCACCGACATCAGCCGCGATATGGCGCTGTTCACCGAGGAGGTGTTCGGCCCGGTCGCCTCGATGTATCGCGCCGCCGACATCGACGAGGCCATCGACATCGCCAACGCCACCTCCTTCGGGTTGGGGTCTGCCGCGTGGACCACCGACGAGTCCGAGCAGCGGCGCTTCATCGACGAGATCGAAGCCGGCCAGGTGTTCATCAACGGGATGACGACGTCCTATCCGGAACTGCCGTTCGGCGGCATCAAGCGTTCCGGCTACGGCCGTGAACTCTCCGCACACGGGATCCGCGAGTTCTGCAACCTCAAGACGGCCTGGGTCGGGTAACGGGCACCGACTCGGCTTTTAGAAATCGTCAAGGCGGGAATCCGAGACTGAGATCACCGGCCGCCGGCCGGCTCGGCGAAGGAGTCCCACCATGGCACCACTGCTGCTGTCGACGCCCGGATCAGACGCAACGGACACAGACCGGCCCGCGGGGGTCCCGCGGGGCGAAGGCCGGGTGGACCTGTCGATCGGCACGTCCAATCAACGGCTGCACCGCGACCTGGCTGCGGCGCGGGCCGGCGGTGACACCGACCGCTACGACGACCTCGAGTCGACGCTGCACCTGGCGCTGCGCGACTACCGCGACAACAGCATCATCGCCGGCCTGCGATTGACCCCGGTCGCGCACGTGACCGACTCGCTGAGCTGGTCCATGCTGGGCACCGGGATGCAGGCTGCGGCCCGCGCACATCAGGCAATGGCCACGTTGGAGGACAACGGCAAGCTTTGGGACCTGACCCGGCTTGTCGCCGCGCCGGACCCCGGACGGTCTCCCCGCCATATCGACGCGGCCGTGCTCGAGTTGTTGGCGACGGGAGCGGGATGTATCCACGGCTGGACACCCCCGAGTCGGCGTCGAGACGTCCGTTGGATATTCACCGCCACCGGCCCGCTCCGGGACCGCCTTCTCGGTCTCGGATTTCAGTTGATCACCCTCGCGGAGCGGGGCGCCGCCCCCGGGGAAACCTCTGAGACCTGTTTCTGCACGCTGGATCCGGGGTCAGCGATTCGGCATATCTGTTCGCATCGCGGCCAATTGGCGTACAGCTTCCGGCACGTGGACGTCGGCCTGCGCAAAGCCGAGCTGGTGCAATGCGCGATCGCCTACAGCGCCGACGTCACGCTGGGAGGATGTGAAAGGTGAAGTCGTAGTCGGCGATCCGCACCTGGTCGCCGTCGTTGAGCACGGTTGCCGACCGGATTCTCTGCCGCTCAACCTCGACACCGTTGGCCGATCGCAGATCGTGGATGAGGTAACTGGCACCGGTATCGATGATCACCGCGTGCTGCCGGCTTACCTCGGCGTGGTCGAGCACGATGTCGTTATCGCCCAGTCGGCCGATTCTGGTGGCCGCACCGATGAGCGGATAACTGTGACCCGAAGCGTCGCGCAGGCATGCGGCGCTGGCGTGCCCAAACGACCCGGTGCGTCTATCGAGCACGGTGAGCGTGGCGGTGGCGGTGGTCGACGCCGCCTTCCTCACGTCGAGCGGTTGCTGATGCAGGATCCGCTCGTGCAGCGCACACAGCGCCGGGCTGGGGTCGATGCCCAGATCGTCGGCGAGCGCCTGTTGCAGCCGGCGATAGGCACCCAGCGCATCCGCCTGGCGATCGTGGACGTAGTACGCGGTGATCAGCTGCGCCCACAGCGGCTCGCGGTAGGGGTGTTCAGCGGTGAGCTGTTCGAGCTCGGCGATTACGGAATACGGTCGACCGCAGGCGATTTCCGACTCCGCCTTAGCGGTGTAGCCGAGCAGCCTCTCCTCCATCATCGACGTGGCAAAGGTGTCGGTGAAGGCGAAGTCGCGGAGGTCGTCGAGCGCCGGCCCGCGCCATTCGTCCAGGCCCGCAGCGAGGTGCCGACTGGCATCCTCGAATCGCCCGGCGGCGGCGGCACGAACCCCGGCATTCTTTTCCGCCAAGAACCGGGCCAAATCGCAGGCGTCGTCCGGGATGCCGAGCTGATAGCCGGGTGGTGCAGCGGCCAGCACCGCCTTCCCGTCGATCCCGATCAGCTTGCGCAGATTGGACACATAGGTATGGATGTTCGCCCGCGCATCCGCGGGAGGTCGCTCCCCCCACAGCCCGCCGATCAGCGCTTCCATCGCGACGGGTCGGTTGCGGTTGATCACCAGCATGGCCAACACCGCTCGCTGTTTGGGGCCGCCCAATCGCACCACGTTGCCGTTGGTGCTCATCTGCAGCGGCCCCAGCACGCCGATCAGCAGGTTGTCGTTGACCACCGCACGTATCAGTCCTCTCGAGTACGTTCGCGCCACCGCCGCGATCCCGGTATCACCGAGTGTGACCCTTTTCCGCACGCGCAGACGCAAAAGCACCCATTTCGCACGGAAACTCCGGAGGCCCCGCGTTTTGGAACCCGGCGCGGTCAGGCTGAGGCGGCAAGCACCCGTTCGTCCTCAGCGGCGAACGTGTCCTCCAGTTGCAGCGGAGAGTAATCCAGGTCGATCTCGCCCAGCGGGCGCCCGCGGGCGCTGCTGATGGTGCCGAATCGCCGCATCCCCTTATCGGCGGAGTACCGCATCAGGTCGTCCGTCGACAAGCCGAACGGGATGTCCGGGGCGTACAGCGCCGACCCCTGCTGGGTGAGCTCGAGCGCCAGCGGGATCAACTCGTTCATCCGGGTTTCGAACACCGTCCAGTTGGCGTCGTCGGCCGCGACGTGGCGCCGGCAGGTGAAGGTCCCCCAGGCCATGTGGCGCCGCTCGTCGTCGCCGATCCGCCGGATCAGTTCCTGCATACCCGGCAGGATGGCGTGCTCGACGCAGATCTTGTGCCAGGCGTAGTAGCCGGTGAGCGCCAGCATGCCTTCGACGATGTGGTTGTAGGTCACCGACGCCCGAATCTGGGCGGCCGGCGAGGGGTCGTCGGTCAGCGCATTGAGTGCTTCCGGCAGTTCCTCATTGAAGACCTGCCGGTAGGCCGGCAGATCGTCGAGGAACCGGTGCAGGTCGTCGCTGACCCCGACCGCGTCCAACCACATCCGGAAGACCTGGGTGTGTTTGGCTTCTTCGAACGCGAACTGGGTCAAATACATCTCGTCGCCCAGCCGGTCTTCGGCCCGCATCGCCGCCATGAACGGCTGGATGTCCTTGGTGACCGCTTCCTCGCCGGCGATGAATTGGGCGCACAGTCGGGTGGCATATTCACGCTCCCGGTCCGACAGCTTCTCCCAGTCCGCACGGTCGCGGGAGAAGTCGATGTCGGCGGGATTCCAGAATTTCGCGTTTCCTCCGGCAAAAAGCTTGAGCGGCAAGCTGTTCCAATTGAGCCCGCCACCGGCAAGCGAGCCGTAGTGTGTTCGCGTCACGAGGTGACCTCCTTCAGGTCGGTCTGGTAGGCATGCGTCCGCTCGAAGGCAGCGGCCAGCACCGCGACCAGCCGCCGTACCGCCAGGGCGGGCTGTTCGGGGCTGGGCTCGTCGAGTCCGAGGATCGGGTCCATCCCGCGCACATACGGTGCGAGCGCCAGATGCGGGAAGATCAGCAGCAGCAGGGATATCAGCGCATCGGTATCGCAGTCGCCGCGCAAATCCCCGCGGGCGTGGGCTTCCCGCACCAGGGGCCGCAGCACCTCCAGGTAATGGCGGTGAATGACGTTGCGCACGCTGATCCGGGCGTCGGTGTCGACTTCGAAACTCGCCGCGGCGTGCAGGGCGCGCTCTCCGGGATGTTCGGCGAAGTAGGCGACCCAGTCGTCGAGCAGGTCGGTGAGGAACTCGAAAAACGGTCTACTGGGATCGAGCTCGATGATGCGGGCTTCCATGTAGGAACGCACCCGCTGGCTGGCGACATCGGCGATGAACGCGTACAGGTCGCGCTTGTCGGCGAAGTACTGGAACAGGCTGCCCTTGGCGACACCCGCCCGCCGCGCGATGACGTTGAGACTGCCCTGGGAGAACCCGTGCGCCCCAAACTCCGCCTCGGCGGCTTCGATCACGGCAGCGCGGCGTTTCGGATCCACGCGAGCCCATGTCACGGTCGGCATCGGTTCCTCCCGGGGGACGATGACCACTGGTCATTCTAATGTGAGGCACGTCACGTTTCAAGGCTGCGGGTGCTCACCGTGGATTAGCCGTCGGCGGATTGCGCCGCGGCACGATGCGGGCGTTGGGCAGCGGTGGCGCCGGGAGTCGCGCGATCGCCCCGCGGTAGCCGTCGACCCGGCCGAACCGGTCGGATTCGTTCTGCCAGGCTTCGCGGAACGCGAGGATCTCGTCATGGCTGCGGCCGACGAAGTTCCACCACATCACGATCTGCTCGCCAAACGGTGTGCCGCCCAACAGCAGTGCCCGCCCGGGCACGTCGGTGGGGTTGATGATCGTCAGGGTGGCCACCCCGGTGCCCACGTAGCCGATTTCGCCGCGCGCCACGGCGGTGTCGGCCAACAGCAGCGACTCGGTGTCGACCAGCAGGCCATGCTCGAACTGGGGTGAGACCGCAAGCTGCAATCGAGCGCCCGGGTCGATGGCGAGTTCGGCACCCAACAGCGGGGTGAAGGTGCGCAGCGGGGACGCTTCCCCGGCCAGCTCACCCAGGAAAACCCGGGCGCTTCCGCCACCGAGATCTACCGGCGACGGGGCGTAATGCTGGAAGTCGCGCGCGGCCTCGCGCGCCGCGTCCGGCAACGCCACCCACAGCTGAGCGCCGTGCAGAACCGTGGTCTGCGGCGTGGAGACCTCCGAATGACAAATGCCGTGCCCGCCGGTCATCAGGTTGATCTCGCCGGGACGCACCAGCGCGTGCACACCGCCGGAGTCGCGGTGTTCGATCTCCCCGGCGAACAGCCAGCTGACGGTCTGCAGGCCGGTGTGCGGATGCGGCGGCACATCCATCCCGGGACCCACGGTGTCCGGACCGTAGTGATCGGCGAAGCACCACGCCCCGATGAGCGAGCGCTCCTTCTGCGGCAGCGTGCGGTGCACGGTCATCGCCCGCGGTCCGCCCAGCGGGACGGCCCGCGTGCTGAGCACCTCGACCACCGGGCGGCCCACCGCGTCGCGCGGGCACGGACCGGCCTCGGCGCGCTGTTCGGTGGGGTGGGCGTCGGTGTTGCTCACCGGCGTCCACTCCCATGGCGGCGACCCGCTGCACCCGGCTCCGCCGCCCTGGCGATCGCCTCAACCCCACGGCGGCGACCCGCTGCACCCGGCTCCGCCGCCCTGGCGATCGCCTCAACCCCACGGCGGCGACCCGCCGCGCGCGTGATCGCCTGGTCAGAAGTTGCGGACGTGGGTGCCACCTTCGTCGATGCCCCACGTCACGATGCGTCGCGGCTTGATGACCAGGATGTCGCCGCTGAAGGCGTCGGCGGCCGGACGCTCACCGGGCAATGCCGTGGCAACGCCGCGAATCTCGATGCCCCGGATGTTGCGCGGCTGGGCGACCACCTGGTCGACGATGAACGACACCTGCGGTTCGCGGACGGCGTTGCGCCACTTCTGCGTATTGGCCAGGATCGGCCCCCAGACCTCGATCGTGGCGTCGTCCGCTCCGAGGTGCAGGTTGACCGGCCGGACCTGCGGATCCCCCGCCGGACCGACCGTGCACAGCCGGCCGATCGCTTGTTGGCGCAGGAATGCCAGTTCAGCAGGGGTGAACGCCATAGTGTCTCCTCCGGTTCGCCGTGGGAATTCGCGTTGGGCCGATCGTAATCACCGGCGGTGAGCCGAGCACGATTAGGTCGGCTCTCTTACGATTTCCACCGACAAGCTCCCCGTGATCGCTTTAGCATCGGGTGGGTGTCAGCGCTGAGTACCGCCCGCGGCCCCGTCGATACCGCCGATCTCGGCGTCACCCTGATGCACGAGCACGTGTTCATCATGACGACCGAAATCGCGCAGAACTATCCCGAAGCGTGGGGCGACGAGGACGCCCGGGTCGCGGACGCGATCCAGCGCCTCAACGAACTCAAAGCGGCCGGCGTGGACACCATCGTCGACCTGACGGTGATCGGGCTGGGCCGCTATCTACCCCGCATCGCCCGCGTCGCGGCCGCCACCGAGCTGAACATCGTGGTGGCGACCGGCCTGTACACCTACAACGACGTGCCGTTCCGCTTCCACTATCTGGGGCCGGGCACGATGATGGACGGTCCCGAGGTGATGACCGAGATGTTCGTCCGCGATATCGAAGAAGGCATCGCCGACACCGGCATCAAGGCCGGAATTCTCAAATGCGCCACCGACGAACCGGGAGTGACCCCCGGGGTGGAACGGGTGCTGCGGGCCGTCGCTCAGGCGCACATACGCACCGGGGTGCCGATCTCCACGCACACCCACGCCGGGTCGCGCCGCGGACTGGAACAGCAACGCATCTTCGCCGAGGAGGGCGTCGATTTGTCCCGGGTGGTGATCGGCCACTCCGGTGACACCACCGACCTGGGCTACCTGGAGGAGTTGATCGCCAACGGCTCCTACATCGGCATGGACCGCTTCGGGATCGATCTGATCCTGCCGTTCGAGGACCGGGTCGACACGGTGGCGCGGATGTGCGAACGCGGGCACGCCGACAAGATGGTGTTGTCACACGACGCCAACTGCTATTTCGATGCGCTGCCCGAAGACCTGACTTCGGTGGCGGCCCCCAACTGGCATTACCTGCACATCCACAACGACGTGATTCCCGCGCTCAAGGCCCGCGGTGTCACCGACGAGCAGCTCCGAACCATGCTGGTGGACAACCCGCGGCGGATTTTCGAGGCCCAAGGCGCCTACGCTTGACCCAGGTTTTTGTGGACAGCGAGTTCGCGCCGCTGCGGACCGTGGTGCTCGCCCGCAGTGAACTCGCCCTCCCGCCGCGGATTCACGACGACCCCGACATGCACTTCCTGCCGGACGCCGCGGCGGTCGCGTTCACCGGCGACCTGCGCGACGCCGACCCGGGCCGACAACGCGCGTGGGAGGTCGAACGTGCGGCGCTGCAACAACTCCTGGAGGCCTGCGGCGTACAGGTGCTGCGTCCTCGCCTGCTGACCGACGCCGAGAAGGCGGCCGCCCGGACCGACGGCTACGCCAACTTCTTTGCCCGCGACCCGTTCTTCACGATCGGCGAACATGTCATCGAGGGATCGATGCGGTTCCGTCACCGACGGATCGAGGTGCTGCCGATGCGCGGCGTCTTCGCCGCACACGTCTACCCGTCCAACGCCCGCTACGTGGCCGTGCCGATGCCGGAGGTGGCCGACGCCGACGACGCCAGGCTGGGGCCCGGGCCGTTCTTGGAGGGCGGGGACGTGCTGGTGCTCGCCCAGCACGTCTTTGTCGGACGTTCCGGACTCGCCTCCAACGCTGCCGGGATCGATTGGTTGGGCAAGTATCTGGGCCCGTTCGGCTATACCGTCGAGCAGGTTCGGCTACATCCGGGTGTCCTGCATCTGGATTGCGCGCTCAGCCTGGTCCGCGACGGGCTGATGATCGTGTGCCCGGATGCCTTCCTTGACGGCATCCCGGCGCTGCTGCGGGAGTGGGACCGGGTCGAGGTGTCGCTGGCCGACACGGCGCGGCTGGCGACCAACGGCCTGCCGATCCGCCCGGATGTCTATGTCACCGACCCGCAGTTCACGTCGATCGGCGCCCAACTGGTCCGGCGGGGCGTCACCGTGGAGTACATCGATTTCCAGATCTCGCGGTCGTTCGGCGGCTCGTTCCGGTGCAGCACCCAGCCGCTGCACCGGGCGGCGTGACGCTCAGCGTGCGATCGGCTCGGGGTCGTCGGTGATGGCGCTGTCCAGCGGTGGGACCGGGTGCTGTTCACGGATTTCCCAGCGACGCAGCGCTTCCCGGCACGGCGATTCGACCAGCGCATAGCTGACGGCGGCCAGCGCGATACCGAACACCAGGGTCAGGGCCAACGTGATCGGCATGTCGCCGCTGAACGCGAACCGGCCGATCACCGGGAACACCATGTCCAGCGCCGCCAGATGCCAGATGAACAGCCCATAGGACCAGCGGCCCAATGTCACCATCGGCGCGCTACCCAGAATGCGGTGCGGCGTCTCGGGGCGATCCAGCACCAGCGGCGCCAGCAGGCAACCGGCCAGCAGCGCGCCCATCGCGGTGCGCACCACGAACTGATTCACCGTGGCCGGGGTCATCCCGGACGGGCCGGCCAGTGGTGACGCCGACACCAGGTAGGCGAGGACCGCGACACCGGCGACCCATACCGGCCGGCGCGCCAGCCGGTGCACCCAGCTGATCGGGCTGACGGTCCACTCGGCCAGCAGCATGCCGGCCCCGAACCAGGAGGCGTAGGCCGGCGCCCAGTTCAACGGGTTGGCGCCGTGGGCGGCATGGATCGGCAGGTAACCCCAGCCGAAGCTGAGCACCATGACGGCGAAGATCGCCGGTACCCGGGCCCGCACCGGCAGCCGGCGCGCCAACAGCGCCAGCCCCGGCAACGCGACGTAGAAGCTCACCTCGACCGCCAGGCTCCACATCTGGGTCAGGCCCGCGGTCAGCGTCAGCGGCACATAGATCTGGGTCAGGGTCAGGTTGGCCAGCCACACCGTGAGGCTGGCGCCGGCGGCGTCGGGCAGCAGCAGCAGGATCACCACCACCGCCACCAGGTATGCGGGCATGATCCGCACCACGCGGGACCGCAGATAGTGGCTGGTCGGGGGAACCCGGCGCAGGCCACGTGCCGCCGCCGCGTGTCCGCGCCACAGCAGGAATCCGGACAGCGCGAAGAACACCGCAACCGCCAGGTCGAAGCGACCCAGCAGCCGGCCGCCGACACCGGATGAGTGACCGGTCTGGAAGGCGACATGGGTGACCACCACACCGATGGCCGCGCACGCACGCATGCCCTCGACCGCGGGCAGGAAACTGCGCGTCCCGCCCACCTGCTGATCGTCGCGCACAACGACAAGTGTGCCCGGCCGCGCCGCATCGCGAACCCCGAGGTTCCACACGCTTTGTTAGTGTTCAATCCGGTCTTGCGTCACGACCCAAGCCGACGGCGATGGGCACACCCCGACGTGATGGGCTAGAAGGAGGGCTCGGCAACGTGAACCGAGCAGTCATGCTGCGTATCGCGGCATGCGCCGCCATGGGACTCGGTGCGGCCCTGTTGATCGCCGCGCTGCTGTTGTCCACCTACACCGCGGACAAGATCGCCAAGATCCCGCTCGACGTCGACGCCACGCTGATCAGCGAAGGCTCCGGCACCGCGCTCGATCCGGCCTCCCTGCAGGGCGAGAAGGTGATCGTCAGCAAGGATGTGCCGCTGGCGTTCCAGCAGCAGATCAGTGTCGAGTCGCCGGCCAACGCCGATGTGGTCACCCTGCAGGTCGGCTCGTCGGTCCGGCGCACTGATCAGCAGAAAGACAACGGGCTGCTGCTGGCGATCGTCGACACCGTCACGCTGAACCGCACCACGGCCGAGGCCGTCGCCGACGACTCCCATCCCGGCGGATCGGTGCAGAACCCGCGCCCGGTCGGCGACGAGAATCCGCCGACCTCCAGCCCGGTGCCGCACGAGGGGCTGTCCTACCGGTTCCCGTTCCACACCGAGCAGAAGACCTACAAGTACTTCGACCCGATCGCCCGGCAGGCCTACGACGCCAAGTACCAGGGCGAAGAGGACGTCAACGGGTTGACCACCTACAAGTTCGTCCAGAACGTGGGCTGCGACGACAAGGGCAAGCCGAAAGACCCGGTGCGCTACATCTCGCTCTACGGGCACGACGAGGACGGTCAGATCACGACGTCGGCGTCGATGTGGGGCATCGAGAGCGACAACCCCGACGAGCAGATCACCATGACCCGCTACTACGCCACGCAGCGGACGTTTTGGGTCGACCCGGTGTCGGGGACCATCGTGAAGTCCCGCGAGCACGCCAACCAGTACTACGCGCGCGACCCGCAGAACCCCGAGCTGACCCTGGCCGACTACAAGATCACCTCCACCGAGGAGACGGTCGAATCCCAGGTCAGCGCGGCCCGCGATGAGCGGGACCGGCTTTCGTTGTGGTCGCGGGTGCTGCCGATCAGCTTCACCGCGACCGGACTGATCGCGTTGCTCGGGGGTGCGCTGCTGGGCTGGTTCGGTCTGCGCACCGAGGCGGCGCGGATCGATCCGGGCCTGGACACCGCCGAGCACGGCTTCTTCGAGGGCTTCTTCGGTGGCGCCGGCCGCAGCAAACGGGCCGATGAACCGGTACCCGGCGCGGAGGCCGTCACCGAGAAGATCCCGGCCCAGTTCCCCGGCCTGCAGCAAGAGGCGAGGGCGTCCGAGGAGACTCCACCCGATGACGACGAGCCCGAGCAGGATTCCACGGAACATCCGTAGTCCGCGGTGAGCCGGCTGCCGCGCTGGGCCGGACCCGGATACGCGCTGCTGCTGGCGGTGCTGGCGGTGGCTCCGCTGCTGGGCCCGGGATACCTGCTGCTGCGTGACGCGGTGTCCACCCCGCGGTCCTACCTGACCGACGCCGCGCTGGGTCTGGGTGAGTCGGCGCCGCGCGCGGTCCCGCAGGATTTCGCGGTCGCGGTGGCCTCCGGCCTGATCGACGGCGGTGTGGTGGTCACGGCGCTGCTGGTGGTCGGGCTGTGGCTGGCCGGCTGCGGCGCCGCCCGCCTGGTGGCGACCGGGCTGCCGGAAGCTGGGCGACCCGGACAGTTCGTGGCGATCACCCTGGCGATCTGGAATCCGTATGTGGCCGAGCGGCTGCTGCAGGGGCAGTGGAGCCTGCTCGTCGGGTACGGCTGCCTGCCGTGGGTGGCGGCGACGGCGCTCGCCCTGCGCGGCCGGCGCGGGTGGCTGGGCCTGACGTTCTGGGTGGCGCTGGCCGGGCTGACACCGACCGGGCTGATGCTGGCCGCCACGGTGGCGCTGGTGTGTCTGCTGGCAGCCGAACGTCCCCGAACGCTGGGTGCCGTCGCTGCGCTGGGGATTGCGGTGCTGGCGGCGCTGCCCTGGTTGACGGCGTCGGTGTGGGGTTCGTCGGGTTGGGCGGCGCCGGGCGCGCCCGGGGTGGCGGCGTTCGCCGCCCGCGCCGAGCCGGGTTTGGGCACCCTGGGCAGTCTGGCCAGCCTGGGCGGCATCTGGAATGCGGCGGCCGTCCCCGCGTCCCGGACCACGCTTTTCACGCTGGCGGCGGCCGCGGTGCTGTTGGGGGTGGTGGCGGCCGGGCTGCCGGTGGTGCTGCGCCGCCGGGCACCGCGCGCCCTGCTGGTGCTGGCCGCGGTGTCGGTGCTGGTCCCGGCCGCGCTGGCGACCGGACCGGGGATGGCCGCGCTGTCGTCGCTGATCGATGCCGTACCGGGGTTCGGCGTGCTGCGTGACGGCCAGAAGTGGGTGGCGCTGGCGATGCCCGGCTACGTGCTGGCCGGTGCGGGTGTGGTGCTGGCGGCCCGCCGTTGGCTGGCGCCCGCGGTGACGGCGTTGCTGTGCTGCGTGGCGTTGACGGCGGTGCTGCCGGATCTGGCCTGGGGCGCCGGGGGCAAGGTGGCGCCGGTGCACTACCCGGCCGGGTGGCGCACGGTGGCAGCGCAGATCAATACCGATCCCCGCCCGGTGACGGTGCTGCCGGCCGGATCGATGCGGCGGTTCGCGTGGGCCGGCCCGGCACCGGTCCTCGACCCGCTGCCACGCTGGGTGCGCGCCGAGGTGTTGGTCACCGGTGATCTGAGCGTCGCTGGGCGCACCGTGCCCGGCGAAGGGGCCCGGGCCCGTGGCGTGCAGGCGCTGCTGCTGGCCGGGGCGGATCCCGCCGAGCTGGCCCGCGCCGGGGTGGGCTGGGTGCTGGTGGAAGCCGGAACCGCCGGGGACCTCGGGGCATCAGCGCGAACGTTGGACACGTTGCCGGTGGCCTACCGTGATGCCGACCTGATCCTGTACCGGGTGGGCGGGGATGCCGCCGGGGCATCAGCGGGGCGGCGGCATGCGGCGTTGATCGCCCATCTGGTGTGGCTGGGGTTGCTGTGTGTCGGTGCGCTGGGCGCCGCAGTGGCCGGTTGGCGTCGCCGTGGTCAGGCTGAAGAGCCGGTCAGCGGGTCACCGCACCGATGATTCCCAGCAGCAGGATCAGCGTGAGAAACAGTGCCGGGATCGCCAGCGGAATCCACAACCACCATTTGCCGCGGGCGGGCGGCTCGGGCGGTGGCGCCCACACCGGCGCGGTGCCGCCGCCGTAATAGGTCGACCACCACAACGCATATTCATGCGCCTGGCGGGCCTGGGCACGTAAGGTCTTGCGCGCGCTGGCGTTCTGGGACAACGAGATCGGGTTCCACAGGATTGATCCGATGCTCCACCAGCCGGCCAGCATGCAGTGTTGTTGGGCGGCGTCGATCGCGGCGACGCACTGGGCATAGCTGCCGGTGACCGTGTAGCGCTGATTGATCCAGATGATGACGGCGCCGCTGTGTTTGACGGTGCGTACCTGAAACGTCGGTTCGGCCGGCGGCGGTGGATAGGCGGGTTGCTGCTGCCCAACGGGAATCGACACCGTTCATCGCCCCCTTCGGTTGGCTCGCGACTCTGCCCGCAGCGATCCTAACCAGCCACCGGGACCACGGTGAGCACTAAAATTGCCGGGGCACACCGGTCTTAGAGCACGCCGCTGACGTAGCGGCCGACATGGACCGAGTCGAGCACCTCGCGCATGGCGTCGGCGCTTTGCCGCCAAGAGAACTCGGCGCTGCGCGCCTGCGCCTTGTCTCCCAGCTGCTCGCGCAGCACCGGGTCGGTCAGCAGTTGCTCGAGCCGGCCCACCAGTTCGTCGTGGTCATCGACCAATACCCCGGTCACCCCGTCGACGATGGAGTCGGTCAATCCACCCGAGGACCGGTAGCCGATGGTGGGCACCCGGTGTTGGGCCGCCTCCACCACCGCCAGACCCCAGCCTTCTTTGCGCGACGGCAGCACATGCACCCAGGACCGTTGCACCACTTGATGTTTGGTGACGTCGTCGATGTGACCGTGGAACGTCACCGCATCGGTGATGCCGAGCTGGGCGGCGTGGTCGACCAACCGCTGATGCCACCACCCGCCGCCGACGATATCCAGGTGCAGATCGCGCATCCGGGTCCGCAACGTCGCGACCGCCTCCAGGGCGTCCTCGATCTGCTTGTGCGGCACCAGCCGGGAGAGCACCACAACCCGTGGGGCGGCGGCCCGATCACCGGACAGGGTGTCCCGCGGTGCTTCGTCGAGACCGTTGCGCACCACGGCGATGCGCGCGTTGTCCACACCGAGGTCCACGAGGTCACGCGCCGACGGCAGCGACACCGTCACATACTGGTGGCGGCGATGCAACCGCGGCGACAACGACGACTCGACGAACCAGCCGATCCGGCCCAGCAGCCGCCCGGCCACCGGCCACTGCTCCCGGTGACAGTGGTGCACCAGGACCGCCACCCGACGTCCATAGGCCAGCCGGGCCAGGAACGGCAGACCGTTCTGGGTGTCGACCACCACGTCCGGACGCACCCCGCGCAGCGGGCCCAGACCGATGCGGGCCCCAGCCATCGCCGCCAGCGCCCGCAGGTACACGGTGTAGCGACCGCCGCTACGGGAGATGGAAACGCCGTCGACGACTTCGCGGCGCGGGGCGCCGGGATAGCGGGCGGTGCGCAGTGTGACGGCGACGCCGGAAGCGGCCAGGTGGGCACCGATGCGCTGCAGGTAGGTCTCGCTGCCGCCGCCCTGAGGGTGTCCGGTATCGCGCCAGCACAACAGCAGCACGGCGCGGATCTCGGACATTGGGTAATAGCGTAGCGGCGATCGCAAGCCCGGCCGAGCCGGGCGCAGCGGGTCACCGCCACCAGCCCCGCGGCGATCGCAAGCCCGGCCGAGCCGGGCGCAGCGGGTCACCGCCACCAGCCCCGCGGCGATCGCAAGCCCGGCCGAGCCGGTCATGCCCGCGACTGTGAAGCCAGGTTCACCGTCGACCAGCGTCCAGCGTGAAGCCAACTGCACGCTCGGCGGGTGGCGGGCGGGTGCAGCGCAGCGGCATAGCCGGCTGCATAGGCTGGGCGGATGGCCGCCACTCCAGCGACCGAGCTGGTCGCCGCACGGGCGACGCTGTCGCGTTCGCTGCGACTGCTGGCGCAGTTCCGTTACGAGCAGCGCGAACCGGCCCGGTTCTACGGAGCCCTGGCCGATGACACCGCGGCGCTGGTCAACGACCTGTGGCGGGGCACCCACGGCGACTCTCCGACCGGACGGACGGTGCTCGACGTCGGCGGTGGACCCGGATATTTCGCCAGCGCGTTCACCCGGGCCGGCCTGCACTACCTCGGCGTCGAGCCCGATCCGGGCGAGATGCACGCCGCCGGACCCCGCCCCGGCGGGTCGGCGGGCACGTTTGTGCGAGCCTCGGGGATGGCGCTGCCCTTCGCCGACGACAGCGTGGACATCTGCCTGTCGTCCAATGTCGCCGAGCATGTGCCCGAGCCCTGGCGGCTGGGCGCCGAGATGCTGCGGGTGACCAAGCCCGGCGGCCTGGCGATCCTGTCCTACACGGTGTGGCTGGGTCCGTTCGGCGGCCACGAAATGGGACTGACCCACTACCTGGGCGGAGCCCGGGCCGCCGCGCGCTACACCCGCAAACACGGACATCCGCCGAAGAACAACTACGGCTCGTCGCTGTTCGCGGTGTCAGCTGCAGCGGGCCTGACATGGGCCACCAGCACCGGGGCGCTCGTTGCGGCGTTCCCCCGCTACCACCCACGATGGGCGTGGTGGATGACCGCGGTTCCACTGTTACGCGAGTTCGCGGTGAGCAATCTGGTGCTGGTGCTCGCCCCGCGCGCAGCTAATGACTGAAACAGGTTCTAATTCTGCCGATCCCTCGGTAGGGTTGGCGCCATGACCGAGCGCACCGCGACCGAATACGACAAGCTTTTCATCGGCGGCAAGTGGACCGCCCCGGCCACCGGCGAGGTGATCGAGGTCCACTGTCCGGCCACCGGCGAGTACGTCGGCAAGGTTCCGCTGGCGACCAAGGCCGACGTCGACGCCGCTGTCGCCGCCGCCCGGGTCGCCTTCGACTCCGGACCGTGGCCGTCCACCCCGCCGGCCGAGCGGGCCGCCATCATCGCGGCCGCCGTCAAGCTGATGGAGGAGCGCAAGGAGGAGTTCACCGCATTGCTGGCGGCCGAGACCGGCCAGCCACCGATGGGCGTCGAGACCATGCACTGGATGAGCTCGATCGGGGCGCTGAACTTCTTCGCCGGCCCCGCCGTCGAGGAGGTCAGCTGGCAGGAGGTCCGCACCGGCGCCTACGGGCAGACCATCGTCCACCGTGAGCCGTTGGGTGTCGTCGGTGCGATCGTGGCGTGGAACGTGCCGCTGTTCCTGGCCGTCAACAAGCTGGGTCCGGCCCTGCTGGCCGGTTGCACGGTGGTGCTCAAGCCAGCCGCCGAGACCCCGCTGAGCGCCAACGCCCTGGCGCAGGCGTTCGCCGACGCGGGTCTGCCCGAGGGGGTGCTGTCGGTGGTGCCCGGCGGTGTCGACACCGGTCAGGCGCTCACCTCCAACCCCGACGTGGACATCTTCTCCTTCACCGGCAGCTCGGCCGTCGGCAAGGAGATCGGCAAGCGTGCCGCCGACCTGCTCAAGCCGTGCACGCTGGAGCTCGGCGGCAAGTCGGCGGCCATCCTGCTCGAGGACGTCGACCTGGCCTCGGCGATCCCGATGCTGGTGTTCTCCGGGATCATGAACACCGGGCAGGCTTGTGTGGCCCAGACCCGGATCCTGGCGCCGCGCTCCCGCTACGACGAAATCGTGGATGCGGTCGGCGCTTTCGTGCAGTCGCTGCCGGTCGGCCTGCCGGATGACCCGGGCGCCCAGATCGGGTCGTTGATCAGCGAGAAGCAGCGCGCCCGGGTCGAGGGCTACATCGCCAAGGGCATCGAGGAGGGCGCCCGGGTGGTGTGCGGCGGCGGTCGCCCGGAGGGTCTGGACAGCGGCTTCTTCGTGCAACCCACGGTGTTCGCCGACGTGGACAACTCGATGACCATCGCCCAGGAGGAGATCTTCGGGCCGGTGCTGTCGATCATCGGCTACGACACCGAGGACGACGCGATCGCGATCGCCAACGACTCGGTGTACGGGCTGGCCGGCAGCGTGTGGACCACCAACATCCCACGCGGCATCGAGATCTCCCAACAGATCCGCACCGGTACCTACGCGATCAACTGGTACGCATTCGACCCCTGCTGCCCGTTCGGCGGCTACAAGAACTCCGGCATAGGCCGCGAGAACGGCAAAGAGGGCGTCGAGCACTTCACCCAGCAGAAGAGTGTGCTGATGCCGATGGGCTACACCCTGGAGGCCTGAGCCAGTCGTCGCCGGGTCTGCGAGCGTGTCGCGGGCCCGGCGACGGTCCACCAGCCTTGGCTAGGCCAGAGCCAAAAACAGCTTCTCCAATTCCGCCTCGGTCAACGGCGCCCCGCCGGACGCATTGCTGCCGCTGAGGCAGTCACGAAGCCCACAGGCAACGATCTTGAAACCCGCCCGGTCCAACGCGCGTGACACCGCCGCCAACTGGGTCACCACCTCTTTACAGTCGCGCCCCTGCTCGATCATCGCGATCACCCCGGCGAGTTGCCCCTGGGCGCGTCGTAGCCGATTCAGCACAGCGGTGATGTTCTCTTCGTCGCCGACCACCTGATTGCTCCCTCCGTCGCTTTCCCCTCCATGCTACCCCAGGGGGTATAAGCGGTGCCGGTTGCATACCCATACCCGTATAGGTATATTGCGGGTAGAAGGCTGGCCGTGCCGGAGCTGCTACCAGAGAGGGAAATGATGTCCATTGCCATCAGCACATCGATTGATGCCGCGAAGAACGACTTCGATACCGTCGTTGCCCGAACGCGGGAAATACTGAAAGACAACGGATTCGGAATACTGACTGAAATCGATGTGCAAGCGACGCTGAAAGAGAAACTGGGCGAGTCGATGGAGCGCTACCTGATTCTCGGTGCCTGCAATCCGCCGCTGGCTCACCGAGCGGTGTCGGCCCACAAGCAGATCGGGCTGTTGATGCCCTGCAATGTGGTGGTCCGCGAGGATGCCGAAAACCCGGCTACGGTGCACGTCGAGGCGATGAACCCACAGTTGATGGTGCAGGTCGTCGACGATCCGGAGCTGGCGCCGGTCGCCGATCAAGCCGCGCGGCAACTGCGGACCGCGATCAGCACCCTGGCCGAGGACTTGCAATGAGCACCGTCGACCTCTACCTCGATCCCATCTGCCCGTTTGCCTGGGTGACGTCACGGTGGTTGCTGGGTGCGGCGAAGGCAACCGGACGTGACGTCACCTTGCGGCAGATGAGCCTTGCCGTGCTCAACGAGGGACGCGAGATGTCCCCCGCGCAGCAGGCCAAACTCGAGCGCTCACGACGTGTCGGTCGCGTTTTCGCAGCCGCCGCGGCCGCCGGAGGCCCCGGAGCCTTCACCGGGCTTTACGACGCCCTGGGCGCCCAGATGCACACCGGTGCCCGGGAATTGACCGACGACGTGGTCAAAGAAGCTCTGGCGTCGTGCGGCGTGGACCTCGGCTTGGCCGACGCGCTCGATGACCCCAGCTGGGATGACGACGTGCGCGCGTCGCACCAACGCAGCCAAGACCTGCTCGGCGGCGAGGGCGGCAGCCCCATCCTGGTCGTCGACGACACCGGATTCTTCGGGCCGGTACTGACGAGCCTCCCGGCGCCCGACGCCGGAGCCGCGTTGCTGGATGCGGTGGTGACCGCGGCATCAACGCCGGGGTTCGCGGTCCTGCAACGCCCCTACCAGGGTCCGCCGTCGATGGCCGGCACCGGGCACCGCTGATGCGCCAGCGCTTTTAGTCACGTGCCCGGCTCGCGCCGTCAGCTGCTTGACCGCACATCGTCGGGAAACCCCACAGGTAAGGGAAGATTCGGATGCTCAACGTTCTAAAGCGGGTTTGGGTGCCGCTGGTGGTGATCACCGCTGTTGTGCTGGGTGGTCTCGGCGTAGAACGTCTGCGCGGCGAGTTCGGCTCCGACGAGATCTACAACTGGACCGGCAGCGGTTCGACGCCGATCGACTCGATCAACACCAAGCACGTCACCTACGAGGTGTTCGGGTCCAGCACTGCGGTCGGCGCGGTGAGCTTCTTGACTGCGGACACCGAACCGGTGCACGCGAACTTCGCCGGCTTGCCGTGGATCTACCAGATGACGACGACGCAGCCGGCCGTCGTCGCCAACGTCGTGGCGCAGGGCGACGGAGACCAGATCGGCTGCCGAATCACCATAAACGGCACGGTCAAGGACGAACAGTTCTCGAACGAACACCGCGCGCAGGTGTTCTGTCTGGTGAAAGCCGCATGACCGCCCCGCCGGCGAGCCGTCCGCCGTTCATGCGGGCCGTTCGGAAGTTGGCCTGGCCGATCATTCTTGGCTGGCTGCTGCTGACCATCGGCGTCAATGTTCTGGTACCGCCGATCGAATCGGTGGCGCGAACGCATGCGGTCACGATGTCACCACAGGATGCACCGGCGATGATCGCCGCCAAAAAGATCGGCCAGAAGTTCGGCGAATCCGATTCCGACAGCGTGGCCATGCTGGTTCTGGAAGGCGATAGCGAACTCGGCGAGGATGCGCGCAGCTATTACACCGGCCTGGTGCAACGGTTGGCGGCCGACCCGAAACATGTCCAACACATTCAGGACTTGTGGGGAGACCCGATCACCGCGGCGGGCGTCCAAAGCACGGACGGCAAAGCCGCTTACGCGCAGATCAATATCGCCGGTGACCAGGGCAGCACCCTGGGTAACGAGTCGATCGAGGCGGTCCGCAAGAGTATCGCCGCCGTGCCACCGCCCGTCGGCGTCCGTGCCTACCTGACCGGGCCGGCCGCGTTGACCACCGACATGACCGAGGCCGCGGACAAAAGCATGTTCACCATGATGGGGGTGACCGGTGTGGTCATCGTGATCATGCTCGCGCTGGTCTATCGCTCGGTCAGCACCGTGCTGCTCATCCTGGTGATGGTCGGGTTCGAGATGGGCACAGCCCGTGGCGTCGTCGCATTGCTCGGCAACTACGGCCTTCTCGGGTTCTCCACCTTCGTGGTCGCCATGTTGTCGTCGTTGGCGATCGCCGCGGGAACCGACTACGCGATCTTCCTCGTCGGGCGCTACCACGAGGCCCGCCGCAGCGGCGAAGACCGGGAGACGGCCTGGTACACGATGTTCCGCGGCACCTATCACGTGATTCTGGGGTCCGGACTCACGATTGCCGGGGCATCGTTGTGCCTGCATTTCGCACGGCTGGCGTACTTCAAGGCGCTGGGGATTCCATCGGCGCTAGGGCTGTTGGTGGTCATCGCCGGCGCGCTGACCGCGGGCCCGGCGGTTGTTGCGGTCGCCGGCAGGTTCGGCCTGCTGGATCCGAGGGGAGTGGCCACCACCCGCAGCTGGCGGCGCATAGGAACCGCAACTGTGCGCTGGCCCGGGCCGATCTTCGTGGCCGCCTTGCTGCTGGTCCTGGTCGGCCTGCTGGTGGTGCCGGGAATGAAGATCAGCTATAACGACCGCTACTACATCCCCGCCAACCTGCCTTCAAACGTCGGATACGACGCCGCGGAACGCCATTTCAGTGCCGCCAGAATGAATCCCGATATCCTCATGGTCGAAGCCGACCGCGATATGCGCAATCCGGGCGACATGATCATCTTGGACCGGATCGCAAAAGAGATCTTTGCCACCCGAGGGGTTGAGCGGGTGCAGAGCATCACCCGGCCGCTGGGCAGCCCGATCGACCACTCGTCGATCCCGTTCCAGCTCAGCATGCAGGCGATCCCCATCCAGGAGAACCTGCAGTTCATGCGGGGCCGGATGGCCGACATGCTCACGATGAGCGACGACTTGGGCGCCGTGATCAGCTCGATACAACGGTTGAAGGGGCTGGTTGGGCAGATGGCCGGCACCACCGGTGAGATGGGGAATCACCTCACCGAGGTCAAAGCCACTCTAGATGAGATCCGGGACCATATCGCTGATTTCGACGATGTGGTGCGGCCGATTCGCAACTACTTCTACTGGGAGCAACATTGCGTCGACATCCCGGCCTGTGCAGCCATCCGGTCTGTATTCGATGCCTACGACGGTATCGACAAGTTCAGCGCTGACATGGCGCCGCTGCTCAACGACGTCGATGACCTCAATGCGGTGCTGCCGCAGATTACCGTCCAGTTCGACCCCATCATCGCCGTTGCAAAGTCGATGCAGGGCAGCCTGCGCACGATGCACAGCAGCTTTTCCGGGCTGGTGACCCAGATGTCGCGGATGACCGACACGGCCAGTGCGATGGGCCGCGCGTTCGACTCCGCCAAAGCCGGCGATTACTTCTACCTGCCGCCGGAAGCCTTCGATAACCCGGACTTCCAGAAGGGACTGAAGCTCTTCTTGTCCCCGGACGGCAAGGCTGCGCGGTTCATCATCACCCACGACACGGATCCGGCGACACCCAAGGGCATCTCGGCGGTCATGCCCGAACTGGAAGCCGCACACGACGCGGTGAAGGGAACATCGCTGACCGACGCCAGGTTCTACCTCGCCGGTACGGCGGCGGTGTACAACGACATCCAAACCGGCTCGAAGTACGACATTCTGATCGTCGGGGTGGCGGCGGTTGCATTGATCTTTGCGGTCATGCTGATCATCACCCGGGCGCTGGTGGCCTCACTGGTGATCGTGGGCACGGTACTGCTATCGCTGGGCGCCGCATTCGGGCTGACAGTCCTAGTGTGGCAACACATTCTGGGTCTGGACCTGAACTGGATTGCGCCGGTGTTCGGGGTGATCATCCTGCTGGCAGTCGGCTCCGACTACAACCTGCTGCTGGTGTCCCGTTTTCAAGAGGAGATCAGCGCCGGACACAAGACGGGCATCATTCGCTCGATGGGCAGCACCGGTGGCGTGGTCACCGCGGCAGGCTTGGTATTCGCGTTCACCATGATGTCCATGGTTGCCAGTGACCTGCACTCCATCGGCCAGGCAGGTAGCACGATCGGTCTCGGGCTGCTGTTCGACACCCTGATCGTGCGCTCCCTTTTGACCCCGTCAGCGGCCGCCTTGCTCGGCGTCTGGTTCTGGTGGCCGCTGAATGCTCGGCGTCGTCGGCCATCGCGGCCTGCCCGTTCCTTGCCGGCCACCGTTCCGGATCAGGTCGAGCTGCCGTTGGCGCAACGGTAAGCCCCTATACTGCGGTCCGTGGGCGTTCTGCTGGGTTTCGCACCCTGGGCGATGTACTGGGTGCTGGTCGGAAATGTGCCGTCGGTGGTCGCAGCGGCACTGGCGTTGGCGGCGGCGATCGAGGTCACGGTCAGCGGCCGCGGGCCCTCGGCGCGAGTCCTGGGAATCGGGGCTATCGCCACGTTTGCGGCGCTGACGCTGCTGCCCCTGGTGTTCAGCGACGCACAGCAGTGGGTGCTGCCGGTGAGCTTCGCGGGGCTGTTCGCGGTGCTGCTGACCAGCGTGGTGATCGGTAAGCCGGTAGCGGAGGCCGTTGCGAAGGCGGATCTGCCCGCTGCGGTGGTGCAGACCGAGTTGTTCGCACCGGTGGTGAACCGGCTGAACTGGATCTGGCTGGGTGCGCTGACGGCGATGACGGTGTCGGCGCTGGTTCCGCCGATCGCGCTGTCCGAGGCCACCCTGCACAACACCGACTGTCCGTTGACCTACCTGTGCTACTGGGTGATCCCGTTCGCGATCCTGGCGGTGGTGGCGGTCGTGTCGCGCACCCTTCCGCAGCGGATGACGGCCGGCTTCGACGACGCAGTGCGCAAGACCAGCTTCGTGGCGTTTGTCGATATGGAGATCGACCAGCTCTACTACCTGGCTCAGGAACACGCCAACCGAGAAGTCGGCCCGGGGCAGGAGGCCTACAACGTCACCGTCGGCGCGAAGGGAACCCCGCTGCTGGGCGACGACACCAGGGTGTCGTGGCCGTCCACCTTTAAGGTGCGGCAACGCCGTCGCTGACCCTTCGCCGAGTGTCGGGTTGTGTCACGCGATCGGGCCGAACGCGTGCATAAAGTCGACACTCGGCGCGGTCACAACGTCTAGTTGTTCTGGCCTGCGCCACCCGGGGTACCGGCGGTGCCATCGGGCCCGCCTGCGGTGCCAGCCTCGCCGTCGCCGCCGGTCGCACCGGGACTGCCGGTGCCACCGGTCCCGCCGGTGCCCCCGGCGCCGTCGCCGTTCGGGCCGACCAGACCACCCGCGCCGCCCGCGCCACCGGTTCCGCCGGTTCCGCTCGTGCTGGTGCCGACGCCGATACCGCCGGTGCCACCGGTTCCGCCCACGCCGCCGATCACGCCGGCACCATCGGCATCACCACCGGCGCCGCCTTCGCCGCCGGCACCACCGTGGCCAAAGGCGATCGTGGTGTTCGGATTCCCCTCGTGGTTGCCGGCACCGCCGCCGCCACCACCACCGCCACCACCACCTTGGCCGCCGTTGGTCCCAGTGCCGCCGGAACCGCCGGAGCCACCGGTGCCGCCGACACCCGGAACGACGGAGTTGGGGTAGGTGCCGCCCGTACCACCGGCACCGCCGTCACCGCCGGTGCCGTTGACGCCGCCGGTGCCACCGTTACCGCCGGCGCCACCGTTGCCCAAGTTGGTGTCGCTGATGTTCGATGCGGCGGAGGTACCGCCGCCGTTGCCGCCGTTGCCGCCGCCGCCACCGTTGCCGCCCTCACCGGCCCCATTACCACCGGCGCCGCCCTGGCCGCCGTCGTGGCCAATGATGTTGGTGGCATTGCCGGTTCCACCGAAGATGCCGCCGCCGGCGCCGCCGGCGCCGCCGTGCCCGCCGTCGCCGAGCGTGGTGGCGTTGCCGCCAGCACCTCCGTCGCCGCCTTCCTGCCCGATCGACACCACCGTGTACACCCGCTGCCCATCGACGATCTTGAGCGTGACCCGGCTGGATGCACCGTCGCCGCCCTTGCCGCCGTCGCCGCCGTCGGCGCGGTCACTGCCGGCGGCCCCAGCTTGGCCGTCGGCGGCCTGCTGGCCGTTCTCTCCGGTGCCCCCGTGCCCGGCGGTGCCCGCCGCGCCACCGTGCTGGCCGGCGTCGCCGCCGTTGCCGCCGTTACCGGCGGGGCCGTCGATCATGTTGGTGATCGAAGGCCCGCCGGCACCGTTGCCGCCGTCGCCGCCGTTACCGGCGTTGCCGCCGTTTCCGGCGTTGCCGCCGAGACCGCCGGCGCCGTGGGTCGCGTCGCCGCCGTTACCACCGACACCGCCGGCGCCGCCGTTGCCGCCGTCGCCGCCGTCTTCACCGTTGCCGTTGGACCCCGCCGCTGCAGAGGCGCCGTTGCCGCCGTTGACAGTGCCGCCGTCGCCGCCGTTACCACCGTTACCGGCATCGCCGGATTCGGTGCCACCGGCGCCGCCGCTGCCACCATTGCCGCCGGTACCGCCGTCGACACCATCGCCGCCGGTCCCGGACGCGCCATTACCACCGGCCCCACCGGCGCCACCGGTACCGATCCGGCCGGCGTTGCCACCGTCACCGCCGGTGCCGCCGGCTTGCGCGGTCACGCTGCCATCGGAGTTGGTGACGAGCAGGCCGTCCAAGCCCGCACCGCCCGCGCCACCGTCACCGCCGTCGGTGGCGTCCGCGCCATCGGCGCCGTCAGCGGCGGTGCTGCCATCTCCGTTGGTGCCACCGGCACCTCCAGATCCGGCCGTGCCGCGGTCACCGCCGTTGCCGCCATCGCCGCCAGCGACCGACCCGGTACCGCCGGCACCACCGTCACCGGCATTGCCCGCGTTGCCGCCGGCGCCACCAACGCCGCCGCTCCCATCGGGATCGGTCGCGTTGCCGCCGTTGCCGGCCGTGCCGCCGTTACCGCCGTCGCCGGCATCCCCACCGGCGCCACCGGTACCGTGCGTCGCCGTACCACCCGTGCCGCCATCACCGGCCACACCGCCGTTACCGCCGGCGCCGCCGGTACCGCCGCTGGGGCCATCGGAGCCGGCACCGCCGTCACCACCGTCACCCGCGTCACCACCCTGGCCGCCGATTCCGCCGTCACCCGAGGTGGTGCCGCCGGCACCACCCGTGCCGCCCGCACCACCGGCCCCGCCGTCGGTGCCGGCGGTTCCATTGCCGTCAGCCTCGGTGCCGCCGTCGACACCATCGGCTCCGGTGCCGCCGTTGCCACCGGCACCGCCGTTGCCGTTCGACGCGGCGTCGCCGCCCGCGCCACCGGCACCACCTGCCTGCGCGACCGGAACCCCACCGATGTCGACCACCTGACCGTTGCCGCCGTTGCCGCCAGTACCCCCATCGGCGTTGGCGCCGTCGGCGGCGCCGGTACCGCTAGCGCCGGCGTTGCCACCCCCGGCCGTACTCCCGCCGTTGCCCGCAGTCCCTGCGCTGCCGCCGTCGGCTCCATGGCCACCGGCGCCACCGCTGCCGGCGACGGCTTCCCCGCCGCCGCCGGCGCCATCACCACCGCTTCCCGCGGTACCCGCCGCGCCGCCGGCACCGGCGTTCCCGCCGTCACCGCCGTTGCCGGTGGTTGCCGAGCCGCCCTGGCCGCCGACGCCGCCGGAACCACCAGCCCCGGCGTCGCCACCGCTTCCACCGGACTGTCCACTGTCCGGTGCGGCGTCGGCGCCGTCGCCACCGTTGCCGCCGGCCCCGCCGATCCCGGCGTTGCCGCCCGCGCCACCGTCGCCCGATGTGCTGCCGCCGGCGCCACCCGCTCCGCCGTTGCCGCCGGTGCCGCCGGCCAAACCGGGTGTGCCGTCTCCGGTCACCGGGTCGGTGCTGCCTGGGGTGCCGTCCGCGCCGGCGCCACCATTGCCGCCGGCCCCGCCGTTGCCTTCCGCGCCGGCGGCACCACCGGCACCGCCATCGGCGCCGGACTGAGCCACCTGCACACCGCCGATGGTGATCACCTGGCCGCCGCTGCCGTCACCGCCTCGGCCACCGTTGCCGCCGGTCCCGGCCGCGCCGTTCGCACCGTCGGCAGACCGGGTGGAGCCGTCCCCGCTCAAGCCGCCCTGGCCGCCACTGCCGGCGGTTCCGCGGTCACCACCCTGGCCGCCGTCACCACCCTTGCCCCCGACGATCTCGGTGAGACTGTTGGCGCCGTTGCCGCCGTTGCCGCCATTGCCCGCGTTGCCCGCCGCACCACCGTCGCCGCCGACGCCGCCCGCACCATCGTTGCCGGAAGTGCCATGTGCGGCGGTGCCACCAACACCGCCGTTGCCTCCGGCTCCACCGACAGCGCCGTCGCCGCCGTTGGTGCCGTCAGTACCGGTCTCTCCGTCTGCGCCGCTGTCCGGAACAGCGTTAGCACCCGCCGTGCCGTCCACGCCGTGGCCGCCGGCTCCACCGGATCCGCCGGCACCGCCGACACCGCCATCACCCCCGTTGCCGGAGATCGCGCCGCCGGCACCGCCGGCTCCGCCGGTGCCACCGGCACTGCCCGCGGTACCGTTCGTGCCCAGATTCGCGTCGTCGGTGACGCCCGCGACGCCGTCGGCACCCTTGCCGCCGTTTCCACCGTTTCCACCGTTACCGACGGCGCCACCGTTACCGCCGGCACCGCCGTTGCCGCCCACCAGCCCGGTAGTGCTGGCGGCGTATCCCGCGCCGCCGTCGCCACCGTTGCCGCCACTGGTGGCCATGTGACCGGCCGGCCCGTCGAGGCCATCGACACCGGGTTTGGCGTTGGTGTCGTTGGGATAGGCCGCCCCGCCTAGGCCGCCTTTGCCGCCGGCACCGACCTGAGCGCCCGGGTCGCCACCGTTACCGCCCGCGCCGCCGTCGGGATTGGCCGCGTTGCCAGCCGCACCGTGCCCGCCGTCACCGCCCACGCCGGTGTCGCCGCCGGCCCCGCCGTTGCCTCCGTTGCCGCCGCGGCCGATGTCCTCGCCGGCGTCCCCGCCGCGACCACCGTTGCCGCCGGCCCCGCCGATGCCGCCGTTTCCGCCGGCCCCGCCGTTACCGCCGGCCACCGCCGGATCCGTGGAACTCCAGCCGACCCCGCCAGCCCCACCGGAACCCGCCGATCCGCCCTGGCCGCCATGCCCGCCGTTGCTCAAGAACCAGCCGGCGTCTCCGCCGTCCCCGCCGCGGCCACCGGCACCGCCGTCACCGCCCACACCGCCGTCGGGACTGCCCTGAACGCCGGCCGTTCCAGTCGTCCCGGAGCCGCCGGCGCCACCGTTGCCGCCGAGGCCGCCGTCGCCGTAGTTGGTGGAATTGCCGCCCGCGCCACCGTTGCCGCCCGCAGCGCCGCTGGCCACCACCGCGTCCCCGCCGACGCCACCGGCGCCGCCGGCGCCAAAGGCGCCCTGCCCGACGCCGCCGACACCACCGGCGCCCCCGGCCCCGCCATTGATATCCAGATCACCGGCACCGCCGGCTCCGCCGGCACCGCCGTTACCGAACAAGGTGGCACCCATCCCGCCTGCGCCACCATCGGCCCCGGCCCCGCCGTCACCGCCGGCCCCGCCGTTGCCGAACCAGCCCACCGCGTCGCCACCGGCGCCGCCGTTCACCCCGGCCTGATCGGAGTCCCAGCCGGCCCCGCCGTCACCGAACCACAACCCGCCCGCACCACCATCGGGGTTGGCCTCGGTGCCGTCGACACCGTTGCCGATCAGCAGCTGGCCATTGCCGAACCAATCGTTGATGTAGCCGTCGATTGTCTGGCCGAGATCACTGGCAATCCAGGCTTGCATGCTGTCATGCAGCGGCTCGTAGATCACCTGCTCAAACCAGGCGCCACCAAACAGCGACAGATCCTCACCAGCCAGTGCCGGTGCCGCCGGGCTCAGACCCCAATCAGCCAGATCAACCGACGATCCGCCCCAGGTGCCCGGGTCGAACAGGTTGAAGGCCTCGCTGAGCCCGCCGTCGTCGGACGGCGCCCACGCCGCGGGGTCGAACAGTTCCATGATCCAGTCGAACTCATCAGCCTGCGCCGGAGGTGCCGCTGCCAGCGGCGCCAAGCCGAACGACAGAAAGGCTGCCACCGAGGCGGCGGCACCGATAGCGCGGTCCCGCCGACGCGTCCGGCCCGACTTGCCAATACTGCGACTGCGACGAATTTCGACCATGAGCGTGAGCCTTCCTTAATATGGAGGTAACAAACTCTCAGTGAAGACTTACGTTAGCGTCAATCGACGCATCTGTCCCACATTTGGGACACAGATTTGACGGGAATGTAAATCCGGGCAGGACGGCCTGGCGCGCTGTGGCCGGTGTGGCCGCTAGGAGAACGCGTCAGTGGGCGCTCAGAAGGCGTCTTCGGACAGCTCCATGATCGCGCGGTCGACGTCCTCGGCGATCCGTCGCTCGGCGCTCAGTCGGGGCAGCACGTTCTTGGCGAAGAATGTCGCCGCGGCGACCTTGCCCTGATAGAAGGCGGCGTCGGCGGGTTGGGTCTCCAGCGCGGCCAACGCGATCTGGGCGTTGCGCACCAGCAGCCATCCGATCAGCAGGTCACCGACCGACAGCAGGAACGGCACCGACTGCAGGCCCACCCGGTAGAGCTCGTGGGTGTTGTCCTGTGCACCGAACAGGTAGCCGGTCAGCGAGGCGACCATCGCCCGCACGTCGCCCAGTGCGGCGGCCAGAGCCGCACGGGCCTCGGCCAGCTCGGGGCGCTCATCACCATCCAGGGTCTTCTCGATCTGGGCCACCAGATGCTGCAGCGCGACCCCGCGGTCGCGGGCGATCTTGCGGAAGAAGAAGTCCTGCGCCTGAATCGCGGTGGTGCCCTCATACAGCGAGTCGATCTTGGCGTCGCGGATATATTGCTCCATCGGGTAGTCCTGCAGGAAGCCCGAGCCGCCCAGGGTCTGCAGCGACTCGGTCAGATACTGGTAAACCCGTTCAGAACCAACGCCTTTGACGATCGGCAGCAGCAGATCGTTGACGCGGGCGGCCAGGTCGGCGTCGGCACCGGAGATCACCGCCGCCACCTGCGGGTCGTGGTGCGCCGCGGTGTACAGGTACAGCGAACGCAGCCCCTCCGCGTAGGCCTTCTGCGTCATCAGTGCCCGGCGCACGTCGGGGTGGTGGATGATGGTCACCCGCGGCGCGGACTTGTCGGTCATCTGGGTCAGATCCGCGCCCTGCACCCGGGTCTTGGCGTAGTCCAGCGCATTTAGGTATCCGGTCGACAGGGTGGCAATCGCCTTGGTGCCCACCATCATCCGGGCGTACTCGATGACGTTGAACATCTGCGCGATGCCGTTGTGACTGTCCCCGACCAGCCATCCCTTGGCGGGGACACCGTGCTGGCCGAAGGTCAGCTCACAGGTCGCCGACGCCTTGAGGCCCATCTTGTGCTCCAGCCCGGTGACGAATGCGCCGTTGCGTTCTCCGGGTTCACCGGTCTGGGGGTCGGGCAGATACTTGGGCACCAGGAACAGGCTCAGCCCCTTGGTGCCGGGGCCGGCGCCCTCCGGGCGGGCCAACACCATGTGCATGATGTTCTCGAACATGTCGTCGGTGTCGCCGTTGGTGATGAACCGCTTGACACCGTCGATATGCCAGCTGCCGTCGGGCTGCTCGGTGGCCTTCGTTCGGCCGGCCCCCACATCAGAACCAGCATCCGGCTCCGTCAGCACCATGGTGGCGCCCCAGTTGCGGTCGATCGCCAGCGCCGCCCAATGCCGCTGCTGCTCATTGCCGAGCCGGTAGAGGATGTCGGCGAAAACCGGACCCGCCATGTACATGAAGACCGCTGGGTTGGCGCCGAGGACGAATTCGTTGATGGCCCAGCTCAGCATCGCCGGGGCGGGCATCCCACCGACGTCGTCGGCCAGCCCGACCCGGAACCACTCCCCCTGCTGCCAGGACTGCAGCGACTTCTTGAACGCGTCGGGCAGGGTGACGACGTGCGTGTCGGGATCGAACGTCGGCGGGTGACGGTCGGCATCGGCGAAGGATTCCGCGACCGGACCCTCGGCCAGCCGCGCCGCCTCGGCCAGCATCTGGCGTACCGAGTCGACATCCAGGTCACCGAATGCACCGTCGGCCAGGCAGGCTTCCAGATCCAGCGCTTCGATCAGGTTGAATTCCAGGTCGCGCACATTGCTGCGGTAGTGGCCCATGGGCTCCGCTTCCTCCCGGTCGCACGGATAGGCCCAGAGTAACTCCGGATCACCACCCCCGACCGGGCGTTGGCCGGGCTGATACGTAACCGCTCGCGCCGACTGTGCGGTTTCGTACGGAACACGCCGGGGACCGCGGATCAATCCGCACAGTCGCGCCGTTGGGGCAACGCCTGGGGCTAGTCGCTGGCGGGCAGCGGCTTGGCCTCCTTGAGGCTCAGCGCCGTCTCCCCCACCGACAGGCTGCCCGCGCCCGCCTTGGTCACCAACACCTCTGCGCCGGCCTCGTCGACGTAGCGCTTGCCCATCACCGCGCCGTCGGCGAAGGCCGGGTTGAGTTCACCGGACCGGTCGGCGTCCATCGCCACCATCGCCACGCCGCCGCAGCACAGATCGTCGAGACTGTCGGCGGTCCTGACCACGATGACCTGGGTGTCACATACCTGACTCTGTAGCCGGGTGCCGTTTTTGATCATGGTTTCGTCCTTTGTGATTACTGCTCAACCGAGGCGGATGAAAGTTCGTCGACCAGTTCGCGGCGCAGCACCTTACCGGTGGCGTTGGTGGGCAGTTCGTCCCGGAACACTACCCGGTCGGGGGTGCGGGAGCCGCGAAGATTCGCCCGGACATGCTCGCGCAGCGCCTCCGGATCGGCGTCGACGCCGGGCGCCGCAACCACCACCGCCACGATCGCCTGACCCCACTGCGAATCTTCGATGCCGACGACGGCGACGTCGCGCACATCGGGATGCTCGATCAGCACGTCTTCGATCTCGGCGGGGGCGATGTTCTCCCCGCCCCGGATGATGGTGTCGTCGGAGCGCCCGCCGATGAACAGGTAGCGGTCGGCGTCAAGCATGGCGATGTCGCGGGTGGGAAACCAGCCGTCGGCGTCGAGTACCGAACCGATCCCGGTGTAGCGCCCGGACACCTGCTCGCCGCGGACGAACAGCTCCCCGGTTTCGCCCGGCCCCAGCACATTGCCGTCCTCACCGCGGATCTGCACCTCGACACTGGGCACCGGCTGCCCGACCGACCCCAGCCGCCGGGCGACGGCGGGATCGGGCGAAGCCAGCGCCTCGCGATGATCGTCTGGGGTCAGCACCGCGATGGTGGAACTGGTCTCGGTCAGCCCGTAGGCGTTGACGAAGCCGACATCGGGCATCAGCTCCAGCGCGCGGCGCACCAGTGGCAATCCCACCTTGGAGCCGCCGTAGGCCAGGTTGCGCAGCGCCGAGGGCGCACCCCCGTCACGCTCGAGCACGGTGACGATACGGTCCAGCATGGTGGGCACCACGGTGGCGGTGGTGACCTGTTCGGCGTTGGCCAGCCGTATCCATTCCTGCGCCTCGAAGTTGGGCAGGTAGACCATCCGACGGCCGGCGTACAGGTTCGACAGGGCCGCCCCGACCCCGGCGATGTGGTACGGGGGCACGCAGATCAGCGCCGCATCGGCCGGGCCCGCGGAGTCGAATTCGACGGTGCCGGTGATGTAGCTGGTCAGGTTGTTGTGGGTGAGTTCGACGGCCTTGGGCGCCGAGGTGGTTCCGGAGGTGAACAGCACCACCGCCACCGAATCGGGGTCGGGGAACTCTGCGGTGTTTTCGGCGGCCTCGGGCCGCTGGGCGGCGGCCAGGAATTCGTCGGAGCTCATCACCTGCGCACCCGCATCACCGACCGTCTCGGCGTAGCGGGGGTCAACGATCACCAGCGGCTCGGGCAGCCGCCCGATCAGCGTCTGGATCCCTTCGGCGGACAGCCGGTAGTTGATCGGGGTGACCGCGCGCCCGGCCCGCGCCGAGGAGAACAGCAGCAGCGGCAACATCGCGCCGCCGGCCCCGACGTAAGCGACGTGCTCGGCACCGGAGTCCGCGATGACGCCGGCCGCCCCGTCGGCGAGGTCGCTGAGCTGCTGGGTGGTCAGCCGAAGGTCTTCGGAGACGACGGCCACCCGCTCCGGGTTGCTCGACACCGCCATCTCGAGCAGCAACGAAATGCTCATCGGGCCACCTTCTGGGCATCAGCCGCCGGCAACCGGTCAGGTTGACAGTTCACGCTAGAAGTGTAAACCCTCGCCGGATGTCATTCGAAGGGCACCGGCGGCAGCTTCACCACCTGAGCGGCGTAGCTGAGGCCCGCGCCGTAGCCCAGCAGCAGGGCCACATCGCCGGGTTTGGCCGCCCCGGTCGACAACAGCTCCTCCATGGCCAGCGGAATCGAGGCCGCCGACGTGTTCCCGGTGTGCACGATGTCGTTGGCGACCACCACGTCCGGACCGAATTGCAGATTCTTGGCCAGCAGTTCGTTGATCCGGGTATTGGCCTGGTGCGGTATGAACACCTTCAGCTCTTCGGCGGACACCTTGGCGGCCTCCATCGCGCGCTGGCCGGCTTTGCCCATCTCGAACGCCGCCCAGCGGAACACCGCGGTGCCTTCCATCCGCAGATAAGGCCGCGGTCCGCTCGGGTTCTCCGAGGAGGTGATCCAGTCGATGTCCTGACGGACCGCGTTGGTCTGTTCGCCGTCGCTGCCCCACACCGTCGGACCGATGCCCTGCTCGGGGGTTTCACCGAGCACCACCGCGCCGGCGCCGTCGGCGAAGATGAAGCAGTTGCCCCGGTCGTGCATGTCAATGGTGGGTGACAGCTTCTCAGTGCCGATCACCAGGACCTTGGCGGCGGTGCCGGCCCGGATCATGTCGGCGCCCACCCCGACCGCGTAACCGAAACCGGCGCAGCCCACGTTGATGTCGAATCCGGGAATCCCGTTGGCGCCCAGCGCGGTTGCCACCATCGGCGCGGCGGGGGGCGTCTGCAGGAAATGGGTGTTGGTGGCCACGATGACGGCGTCGATGTCGGGGCCGGACAGCAGCGCGTTGGCGACGGCGCGGCGGGCGGCCTCGATGGCCATCGACGCCGCGGATTCGTCGTCGGCGGCGAACCGGCGGGTCTTGATCCCGGTGCGGGTGAAGATCCACTCGTCGGAGGAGTCGATGTTCTGGCAGATCTCGTCGTTGGTGACCACCCGTTCGGGGCGGTACGCGCCGATACTGAGTAGCCCGACCGTCCGGATGCCGGTGATCTCGGCGATGTTGGTCATCCTGTGACGGTAAGGCATGGCGACGAACTCCGGGTGATGTCCGGCACCGCCGCTCTGGGTTTGCCGACATCCCGTCGATGTTCAATCGCTTGATCACCGACGCGGTGGCATCCGATCAGGGTGAAGGCCGGCGCGACTGCGCGGCGCCCGTGAGGGTGGCGGATGACGGTCGGTCCACCCTGGACACGTCGCCGAAGCGGCAGTCACCATGTCCGCCGGCTGGGCAAAGCCCACGGACGTCTCAGCGCCGGCAATCCTGCGAATCTGATTGCTACATCGCCTTATATCGCCGACTGGGCTGGCTTAGTTGGGTGGGGGTGGTGGTTGTGGTTGGAATGGTTCGTACCACCACCATTGGGCGCGTTCGCCGGTGGGTCCGGGGTAGGGCGCGACGTTGGGTGGTGGGCTGGTGGGTGGGCGGGCCAGTGATCCGGGGTGCAGGTGGTGGCCGTCGCTGTCGGTGACGACGAGGTGGTCGGCGTCTCCGGTGATGGTGAGGAGGCCCTGGTGGTGCAGGCGGTGGTGATACGGGCAGACCAGCACCAGGTTGTTCAGGTCGGTGGTGCCGCCGTGTTCCCAGTGCCGGATGTGGTGGGCGTGCAGACCGCGGGTGGCTCCGCAGCCGGGAACCGCGCAGGTGGGGTGGCGGTGTTCCAGGGCGCGGCGCAACCGACGGTTGATGGTGCGGGTCGATCGACCGCACCCGATGACCTGACCGTCGCGTTCGAACCACACCTCGCAGGTGGCATCACAGCTCAGATACTGCCGTTCGGCATCGGTTAGCAGCGGGCCCAGATGCAGCGCGGCGATCTGCTCTTTGACATCGAGATGCATGATCACGGTGGTGCGTTGCCCGTGCGGGCGGCGCTGCACCTCGACGTCCCAGCCGGTCTCGATCAGCTGCAGGAACGCATCGATGTTCGTCGGCATCGGCGGATGCTGATCAGCGCTGGTGCCGCCACTGTTGTCGCGGTCGCGTCTCCACTGGGCCAGCAGTGCGTCACGATGGGACTGCAGCGCGGCTTCCAATGTCGCCGACTGCGCATGCGACAAGGTGATGCGCCAGACATCGAGCTCGGCGTCGTGGGAGGTCTTGGTGATCGCCGGCGGCGGGGTCGGCCGTGGATCGGGCTCGGGCCGGGGAGCCAACTTGATCGCGGTACGCAACTGGGAAACCGTGGCCGAATCAGCCAGCTGCGCGTAATGCTCATCTGAGCCCTCGGCGGCGCGCTGCGCGATCACGCCCACCTGATCCAGCGACAGCCGGCCCTCGCGTAACCCCTGCGCGCACCGCGGAAACGATTCCAGCCGGTGCGCCACCGCCGCGATGGTGTGGGCATTAGCCAGTGACGAACCGGTCTTCCACGCCACCAACGCGGCCACCGACCGCACCCCCGTGGCACCCCACAACCCGTCGTGGTCGATCTCAGAAATGATCTCCACGATGCGCCCATCGATCGCATTACGCTGACCCATCAACCCCGACAACTCCTCAAACAGCTCCCCAAGACGCACACCAGGACTCACATCGGTGCTGGCAGAGGCCACGGGCGAGGTCATGCCCTCAGCATCCCACCCGGGTCTGACAAGTCCGGTGGACGTGATTGGGTATCCCCGCGCGCCACGGCAACCGCGCCGTTGTTGACACCGCCAACCGTGTCCCGCGAGGGTGAACCCATGACGACGCAGCCACCCCGGTGGGGGCAGCAGAGCATCGCCGACCGGCTGGGCATCACCGCCTACCTGTTCGGCGTGGACCATCCGCAGGTGGCGTGGCCGTTCGGGATGGCGGTGTGGGGTACCGACGTCCGCAAGTTCTACGACAGCCTGACTGTGCTGGGCGAGTTGCCGGACGGTGCGGCGGTGCTGGATGTTCCGTGCGGGGGCGGAGTGGCGTGGCGCGGTCTGCGCCCCGGTCAGCAGGTGCGTTACGTCGCCGCCGACATCTCCCCGGACATGCTCGCCCGGGCCCGCCGCCGCGCCGAGCGCCTCGGCCTGGTCGGCGTCGAGTTCGCCGAGGCCGACATCGCGAGGCTGCCGTTCGACGACGGGGAGTTCGACCTGTGCGTGTCGTTCAACGGGTTGCATTGCCTGCCTGATCCGGCGACCGCGGTCGCCGAGCTGGCCCGCTGCCTGCGGCCCGGTGGCCGGCTGGTCGGCGATTCGTTGGTGCGCGGCGCGGGGCGTCGACAGGACCTGGCGTTCGCCGTCATGCAGCGCGCCGGCATGTTCGGTGTCGGCGGAACCGCCGACGAGTTGCACGCCTGGTTGACCGGGGCGGGGCTGACGGTACAGCGGCTGGCGCTCTCCGGTGCGGTCGCGCACTTCTCGGCGGCCCGGTGAGCGCCTTCGACGCGTTGTGTGCCAATGACCCGGAGTTGGCCGCGCTGCGGTCGGCGCTGCGCGATTTCCTGGCCGCCGACCGCGCCGAGTTCGGCTGGCAGCCGGCGGTGGATTGCTGGCTATCCCGTTGGGATGAAGGGTTTTCCGCGCGACTCGCTGATGCCGGATTCCTGGGCCTGACGATCCCGACCCGCTACGGCGGCCATGGTCTGGGACATCTGCACCGCTACGTCGTCACCGAGGAACTGCTGGCCGCCGGTGCCCCGGTCGCCGCGCACTGGATCGCCGATCGCCAGGTGGCGCCCGGACTGCTGGCCTACGGCAACGAGGAACAGCGGCACCGGATTCTGCCCCGCATCGCGGCGGGACGGTTCCATTCGGCGATCGGGATGAGCGAGCCGCAGGCCGGCTCGGATCTGGCGGCCGCTACCACCCGCGCCACCCGCACCGGCGGCGGCTGGCTGCTCACCGGGCGCAAGATATGGACCAGCGGCGCCCACCTCGCGCATCAGGTGGTGGTGCTGGCGCGCACCAGCTCGCCCGATCCGGCACACCGGCACGCCGGCTTCAGTCAGTTCCTGGTGCCGACCGATGCGCCCGGCGTGGTGATCGAGGCGATCATCGGGATGGACGGCGCACACCATTTCAACGAAGTGACCTACACCGAGGTGTTCGTGCCCGACGCCGACGTGCTCGGCGAGGTCGGCAACGGCTGGCACCAGGTGACCGCCGAATTGTCGTTCGAACGCAGCGGCCCGGAGCGGATCCTGTCGACCGCGCCGCTGATCCTGGCGCTGCTGGGTGCGCTGGGCCCCGGGATCGACGATGGCACCGCCGCGCGGGTCGGGGATCTGATGGCGCGGCTGATCTCGCTGCGCCAGCTGTCGGTGTCGGTGGCGCGGGCACTGGCCGACGGCGCCCAGCCCACCAACCAGGCGGCGCTGGTCAAGGATCTGGGCACCCGTTTCGAACAGGACACCGTGGAGCTGGTCGCCGACCTGCTCGACGCCGTCAAAGACCCGGAGGAGCTGCCGGCGCTGCTGGCCGCGGCGCGGCTGCACTCGCCGTTGTTCACCCTGCGCGGCGGCACCAACGAGGTGCTGCGCGGGGTCGTCGCGAAAGGGATGGGGCTGCGGTGACGACCTGGCTTGCCGGCGGCGTTTTCGCTGCCGCCGATACGGGCGACGAGTTCGCCGAATTGCGCCGGCTGGTCGACGAGATCGGTCGTCGTTCATTCGACGCCCGCACTCCGAATCGGGAGCCGGCATTCGACGGCGACCTGTGGCGCGCTCTGGAGGACACCGGGCTGACCCGGCTGACCAGTAGCGCCGCGGCGGGTCCGGGTGAGAGTGCGGTGGTGCTGCGCGGCCTGGCCCGCCACGCCGCCACCGCCCCGGTGGCAGAAACCGATCTGCTGGCCGGATGGCTGGCCGGGCGGGCCGGCATCGATGTCCCCGACACCGGCCCGTTGACGGTGGCGATCGCCGACGCTGTGCGTGCCGACGGTCGGGTCACCGGATCCGCCACCGACGTCGCCTGGTTGCCGTCGGCGCAGCGGGTGTTGCTGGCCGCGGCGACGGCCGACGGCCTGCTGGTCACCGCCGTCGATCCCGCCGAGCTTGACGCCACAGCGGGCCGCAATCTGGCCGGTGAACCCCGGGACGCGATCGCGTTCGACCTGCCGGCCGACCGATTCGAGGCGCTCGACGCGGCGGTGGCCGCCGAACTGACCCGACGCGGCGCCTGGGCCCGCTGCATACAGATCATCGGGGCGCTGGACGCCGCCGCGGAGTGGTCGGTGGCTCACACCCGCGAACGGGTGCAGTTCGGTCGCCCGCTCAGCGCGTTTCAGTCGGTGCAGCACGCGTTGTCGGCGATGGCCGGCGAGATCGAACGGGCCCGCGCCAGCGCGACGCTGGCCGTCGCGGCCGCGACCGACCACGGCTTCGCCAGCCCGCAGGCCGATTACGCCGTCACCGTCGCCAAGGTGGTGTTGGGCCGGGTGGTGCCGGTGGTGGCCCGCACGGCGCACCAGCTGCACGGCGCAATCGGAGTGACGCTCGAGCACCGGCTCTGGTGCGCGACGACGCGGGCCTACAGCTGGGTCGACGAATTCGGCAGTACCGCGCACTACGCCGGCCGGCTGGGCCGCACCGCACTTTCTTCGGGTTGGGATGTAGTGGTGGGCTCGGCGGGCTGCTGAATCAGCGTCGCCACCGGGGCGGCGGGGAGCCGGCGTCGTCGCCAGCGGGACTCCAACCGGCCGATCACCACCAACACCACCATTGCCAGCAGCACACCGGTCAGCACGTCGAAAACGAAGTGCTCGGCGGCATAGATCAGGCTGAAGATCATGATCACCGCGTAGGCGACCAGCAGCGGACGCCACCGCGCCCGCACCCGCCGCCACAGGAACATGGCGACCATCACCGTCAGGGCGGTGTGCAGCGACGGAATGGCGGCCACCAGGTTCACGCTGGCCTGCCCCTCGTCGATCAGCGAGCGAGCCGTATCCAGGTGCAGCGTCCCCCAGCCTCGGGTGGAGATCCGCTCCACCCAGCGGTGGGCTCCGGGCTGGGTGGTCTCCATGGCGCCCAGCAGTCCGCCGTCCGGCACGTGCGCGGCTGACCGGAACATGCACGGCGGGTTCGCCGGTCCGTCGGCGACCTCCTGCGCCGTGCACCGGGCAGCGGCCCAGGGCGGAGCCGCCGGCAGCAGCACGTAGATGCCCAACGCGACGAACTGCAGCGCGACGAAACGCAGCACGAACGCCTTCCAGTCGTCGCGGTTACGCAGCCACAGCACCCCGGCCACCACGTAGGGCAGGATGAAGAACGACATATAGGTAGTGCTCATCACCACCTCCCACCACGGCGGGCGCGCCTGCTTGAGGTGCTCTTGCAGCCAGACGGTGGGGATCGCCCCGAAGAACATCCATCGGTCGGCGTCGACCTGCGGATGCCACAGCGTCGGCGTGCCCAGGAACAGCGCCGCACCGCGGCTCAGGTCGTAGACGATGAGCACCAACGCGAACGGCAGCCAGTCCAGGACGACCTGCAGCATCCGTTGACGGCCGATGCTGGCCGCGATCAAACCGGTGCAGATGTAGACCAGCAACAGTTCCCGGTTGAACGCGAATCCGCCGGTCCACGTCCGAAACACCACCACGATCACCCAGGTGGTGACCGCGACGCGACGTATCAGGACCAGGCGTCGTTCGCGGATCGACGATGCGGCACAAGCATTATCGTCGGTGTCGGACGGCGCGTCAGCCATGGACAACCAGACACCTTTCGATCCGCCGGCCCGATGATCGCCGGCCAGATTTCCGCGTATACGCAATTTGCCAGCTTAGTTGGCCCGCGCCGCGCCGTCGGCAAACCGCCACCGATGTGCGTCCAAGGGAACAGCCCCGCACGCCAAAGCGTCCGGGGCTGTTCGTCAGGTGTCGCGATCGCCGACTCCGCGGTTGCGGATTAAGGGGCGCCGGCGCCACCAACACCGCCTGCGCCGCCCGGAAAATCTTGCCAAACTCGGCGAATAGTCTGATTCAACGGATCCTCAAGGCCAGCAGGTCTGCCCGTGTGCGGGCCGTCGCTCAGCTGTCGAGGAGCGGGGCGATGCCGGCCTCGACGTCACCCAATCCGGCCAGGTCAATGCCGAACCGCTCGGTCAGCTCCTCACAAACCTGAGCGGCGGTGTCGAACCGAATGCGTTCGGTGGCACCGTCGCGGGGATGCACGGCCAGGTTGCGGCCACGCAGGTTCCATCGCGCCTCATCGGTGACCAGCGCGACGCTGAGGCCGACGACGAATATCGAGTTCGGATGCGTCGAGACGTACCAGCTCCCGACCTGGCTGTCGATCAGCGGCCGCGGTTCGGTGGAGAAGATGTACAGCGGCTGCCAGGTGCCCGCGACCAACGCCTCCAGCAGGCAGTTGCCTCCGTGCGGCCGCAACCGGTACGGCTCGTGGCGGGTCTGCTGGACCTCGCCGGTGGCCAGCCGGATCGGCGACGACAGGGTCTGCCCACCGAAACCGACGTCGACCAGGTACGGGTCGTCGGCGCCGGGGAGCCGCACCGCCAGCACCTGATGCGTCTCGGAGTGTGGCGGGCCGTCGAGGCCGGCCGGATCCATCCACACCACCCGCCCGATCAGCCGGTCGACGCGAAACCCGAGGTCTGTCAGCGCATACCCGATCAGGTTGTTGTGCTCATAGCAGTAACCGCCGCGTCGGCGCCGCACCAGCTTGTCGGTCAATGCCGCCGGGCTCAGGTCGAACACCGGGATACCGAGCACCGGGTCGAGGTTCTCGAACGGAATGCTTCGGTTGTGCGCGGCGACCAGGGCGCTCACGGTCTCCAGCGTCGGCTCACCAGCGCCGGTGTATCCGATGCGGTCGAAATACGCCGCGCGGTCGAAGACCTGTTCGGCAGCCACAGCGGTGATGGTAACAACCCGCCCGGACCGGGTACTATGGGAAAAACTAGAACACGTTCCAATTTGAAGGGGGTACCCGGTGAACGCACCGGACACCGACGCAGACGTCACCCTGACGCCCACCGCCAAGTGGGATCCGCTGCTCACCGAGAAGGTGATGGGACTGCTTCGTCCCTTCCTGAAGACCTATCACCGCAGCGAGGTGCACGGCCTGGAGACCTTCCCGCCCGGCGGCGCCCTGGTGGTCTCCAACCACTCCGGCGGCATGTTCGCCATGGACGTTCCGGTGTTCGCCGCCGACTTCTACGAGAAGTTCGGCTATGACCGGCCGGTGTACACCCTGAGCCACGACGTCATCTTCACCGGGCCGACCGCCGACTTCTTCATCAAGACCGGATTCATCCGCGCCAACCACAACAACGCCGACGAGGCGCTGCGCTCCGGCGGAGTGGTCGTGGTCTTCCCCGGCGGTGACTACGACGCGTACCGCCCCACCCTGGAGGCGAACACCATCGACTTCGACGGGCGCACCGGCTACATCCGAGCCGCGCTGAACGCCGGCGTGCCGATCGTGCCGACGGTGTCCATCGGTGGGCAGGAGACCCAGTTCTACCTGTCCCGCGGTACCGGTCTGGCCAAGATGCTGCGGCTGGACAAGCTGATGCGGTCCAAGATCATGCCGATTTCGGTGGGCTTCCCGTTCGGGCTGTCCGCGGTGCTTCCGGTCAACCTGCCGCTGCCCACCAAGATCGTCACCCAGGTGCTCGAGCCGATCGACATCTCGGATTTCGGCGAGGACCCTGACATCGACGCCGTCGACGCGCACGTGCGCCATGTGATGCAGCAGGCGCTGGACAAGCTGGCCGCCCAGCGTCGCTTCCCGGTCATCGGCTGATCCGATGCTCGACGTGCTGACCCGGCTCACCCAAGCCGGTGGACTGCTGACCACGATGGCCCGGGCCGGGATGATCGCCGGGCTGCGACCGGATAAGTACCTGCGCATCGCCGCCGCCGCACGCCGCGAAAACCTCTCCATCACAAGCGGCTTCACCATGTCAGCGCAGCGCTGCCCGAATCGGCCCGGCCTCGTCGACGAGTTGGGCACGCTGACCTTCCGCCAACTCGACCAGCGCGCCGACGCGTTGGCCGCTGCCCTGCAAGGGTTTCCCGGCGGGGCACCCGCGGTCGTCGGGGTGATGTGCCGCAACCATCGCGGCTTCGTCGAAGCGCTGATTGCCGCCACCCGCATCGGCGCGAACGTGCTGCTGCTGAACACCTCCTTCGCCGGTCCCGCGCTGGCCGAGGTCGTCGAGCGGGAAGCGGTCGACGCGGTCATCTACGACGACGAGTTCACCGACTCGGTGGATGCGGCGCTGTCGGGGCGCACCTCGTGTCGCCGGATCGTCGCGTGGACCGACGCCCCCACCGGGCACGACACCGTCGAGGCGTTGATCACCACGCATGCCGGCCGGCGCCCGGTGTGGGGCCGCACCGGAAAGCTGATCCTGCTGACGTCTGGAACCACCGGCACTCCCAAGGGCGCCAAGCATTCCGGCGGTGGCATGACCGAGCTCAAGGCGATCCTCGACCGGATTCCCTGGCACACCGAGGAAACCACGGTGGTGGTCGCGCCGATGTTTCACGCCTGGGGCTTCTCCCAGCTGGTGTTCGCCGCGTCGTTGGGCTGCACGGTGGTGACCCGGCGCAAGTTCGACCCGGAAGCCACCCTGGCGCTGATCGATGAGCACCGCGCCACCGGCCTGTGCGTGGTGCCGGTGATGTTCGACCGGATCATGGACCTGCCCGAGGACGTGCGACGCCGCTACAGCGGGCGGACGTTGCGGTTCGCGACCGCGTCCGGCTCGCGGATGCGTCCCGACGTCGTGACCGCGTTCATGGACGAGTTCGGCGACGTCATCTACAACAACTACAACGCCACCGAAGCCGGCATGATCGCCACCGCCACCCCCGCGGATCTGCGAGTGGCGCCCGATACCGCGGGCAAACCAGCTGTGGGCACCGAGATACGGATCCTGGACGCCGCGTTCCGTTCGGTGCCCACCGGCGAGGTCGGTCAGATCTTCGTGCGCAACTCCAACCAGTTCGACGGCTACACATCAGATTCCAAAGGGGCCACCAAGGACTTTCACGATGGCTTCATGGCGTCGGGCGACCTGGGGCGGCTCGACGAAGCAGGCCGGCTGTACGTGGTGGGCCGCGACGACGAGATGATCGTCTCCGGTGGCGAGAACGTCTACCCGATCGAGGTGGAGAAGACGCTGACCGCACACCCCGGTGTCGCCGAGGCGGCGGTGCTCGGTGTCGACGACGACGCCTACGGGCAACGGCTGGTGGCGTTTGTGGTGTTGCGTCTCGGGGCACAGGTGACCACGGACGATCTCAAGCAGCATGTCCGCGACAACCTGGCCAACTACAAGGTGCCGCGCGACATCACCGTGCTGGATGAATTGCCGCGCAACACCACCGGCAAGGTGCTGCGGCGGGAGTTGCAAGCCCGGGCCTGATCGCGCGGTCGTGTCGAAGACGTGTGCTCGACGACACCACTAGTTCGTCGCCGACCAGCTGCGAGTGGCATTTGCCCGACGCCTCAGCGGCGTGTCACGTCGTGAGAATGCCACTCGGTGCGTACAGACGACTCACGCCGGGGGCATCGCGGTTTCCACATGGGTCAGCTCATCGGAAAGCCCCGCAGCCCTGCGGATTTCGATGAACTCCTCGACCATGGCGTCGGTGATCTCGTGGGGGTCGCGCACGCTGGCGTTGTCGGTCAGCACCGAGATGTTGATCTGGTCGACGTAGCTCCACACCGTGATGTTCACCCCACTGGCCGCGGTCAACGGACCCACCGAGTAGATCTCGGTGACCAGTGCGCCACCCACCCGGCCGCGTTCGCGCGGGCCGGGGACGTTGGAGATGTTGAGGTTCAGCATCTTGTTCTGTACGTCTGGGGTGTCCAGCTTCTTGAACATCGATTCCGCCAGCGCCGGCGGCATGTAGTTCGACCATCGGCTGATCAACTCGGGCCCCATCAGCTGGTGGCTTTCCTTGGCGCTGGTGGCCGCCTCCTTGGCCTGCCGCACCCGGTCCAACGGGTCGTCGGCCTCCACCGGCAGCGCCACCAGGACTCCGGAGAATCGGTTGCCGGAGATGCGGTCCGGGGAGAAGTCGAAGCTCATCGGCACCGACGCCAGCAGCGGGTGTTCGGCGGCGCCGTCGTACTGCAGCAGCAGGCGACGCAACGCGCCCGCCGACATGGACAGCACCATGTCGTTGATGGTGGCGCCCAGTGACTTTCCGGTTGCCTTGACATCGGCCAGCGCCAAAGTCGCGGTGGCGAAACGACGTTCGGCGGTGATCATATGGTTCATGAAGGTCGGCGGCGGGGCGAACGGCCGGGTCAGCTGCGACAGTTTGCGGGTGCTGCGACGCACCCGCCCGATACCCGCGGTGGTGTAGCCGATGGTCGCCGGCACCTTGCCCAGTTGGCGCATGTGATCGCCGAACGCCGACCGCATCAGTTGCCCTCGGGTCGGTTCGGGATCGGTCCGGTAGGAGTCGCGGTCGGCCTGTGGGCCGGTGGTCAGGTCCATCCCTCGGGCCATCAGGTTGGCCGAGGCGATGCCGTCGGCGAGCGCGTGGTGAATCTTGCCGACCACCGCGATCCGGTTGTCGGCCAGCCCTTCGATGAAGTACATCTCCCACAGCGGCCGGCTGCGGTCCAACTGGGTGCCGGCGATCTCACCGATCGCCTCGTCGAGTTCACGGCGACCGCCCGGCGCGGGCAGCCGCCACGGCCGAATGTGGTAGGTCAGGTCCACATCGCAGTTCTCCCGCCACATCGGGTGGTGGAACTTCCAGGGGATGTCGACCAGTTGGTAGCGGAACGGATCCAACTTGTAGAGCCGACTGTGGATGACTTGGCGGAAGTCGTCGATGCCGAAGTTTCGGTGGTCTTCATCGAGGGCGATGACCGCGATTTTCAGGGTGTGCATGTGCACGCCCGGAGTCTCGCTGTAGAGCAGGACCGCGTCCCACCCGCTCAACCGCTTCACTACCGGGTCACCGCCATGCAGGGACCATACATGCGGGTGGTGATCAAATGACTCGTTTGGTCCCGATCAGCGTTCGGCTGCGGTGAATCTGGTTGAGGAACAGCCCGATTGCGGTGGCCATCGCACCGGTGCGGGCACCGTCGGTCATGTCGAAGCCGTGTCCGGCGCCGGGCAGCTCGACATAGCCGACCGCCGAGGACGACACCGACCGCAGCCGCGCCACGAAGTCGCGGGCCTGCTCGACCGGGATGACGGAGTCGGCGCTGCCGTGGATCACCAGGAACGGCGGGGCCTTGGGGTGCACCCGCGCGATCGGTGAGGCTTTGCGGTACAGCTCGGGGTTGCGCTTGATGGTCTTCTTGACGACCACCCGCTGCAGGAAGTCGACGAAGTCCGCCCGCTCCGGGGTGGACCGATCCTCCCAGTCGTAGCGGCCGTAGATGCCGACCACCGCATCCACTGCGGTGTCGGAGCCGTCGGGCAGGTCGGCCTGCAGTTCCCGGTCGTTGCCGGTCAGCCCGGCCAGCGCGGCCAGGTGACCGCCGGCCGAACAACCGGCGACCGCGACGAAATTGCGGTCACCGCCGAACTTGTCGACGTTGGCGTGCGCCCAGGCGATGGCGGTTTTCACATCGGTGATGTGGCGCGGCCAGCGGTGATGCGGGGCGACCCGGTAGTCGATGGACAGACACACCCAGCCCTGCTCGGCCAGGTGCGACAGCAGGGCGTAGCCCTGCAGCAGCCGGCTGCCGTGCACCCAGGCACCGCCCGGCACGAAGATCAGCACCGGGGCCGGCCCGTCGGGCAGATCAGCGCGGCGCCACACGTCCAGCAACTGGGCCGGGTCGCTGCCGTACTGGACCGAGCTGCGGTACAGGTGGCGGCGATGCTCCAGGGCCCGCCACACCGGCGGGGTGCGCTCGGGTTGCGGCCACTCGATGTCGAGATCGGCGGCCGGCACGATGCCGCGCAGCGCGGCGTCGGCGACGGCGCGGGTCTGGTCACGCTCTTGCTTGCGGACGGCGCCGATGCCAGGGGTGAACCAGGATTTCGCGGTGCTGGACCAGAAGCTGGGCACCTGACGTGCACCCCAGACGCCCATCGCGGTGACGCCGCCCAGCGGCTCCAGGCGCTTGCCGATCACCGGGAGGGAAGCCAGGGCCACGCTGGATGCCAGCATGTAGTCAGCGGGGCGGGCGCGCAGGAACCAGCGGGCCCGCCGGGTCATGGCGGGCGTGATGGTTTCAGTGCGCCGAGGGCGCGGTCCAACCGTCATTTCCGGAGCGTACCCCGCCCGATGTCGGGTCATTCACAATGCCGCCGGGTCGTCGCAACCGCATGTTGGCGGGAGCGCAATACTGGGCTGATGCCCAACCGTGAGTTCCATCCCGACCTGCGTCGCGTCGCCCGGTTGCTGCCCCGTGGCGGGATCGGTCCCCGCACGCTGCCGGTGCTGCAAGGCCTCAGCCGCGTGACGGGGCGTCGCACCGCCAAGGACATCGAGGTGCTCACCCTGGCATCGGGCGTCGGAGTCCGGCTCTACCGCCCGGCCGACGCCGGCCCGGCGCCCGCGCTGTTGTGGATCCACGGCGGCGGATACGTGATAGGCGACGCGTCCATCGACGACGCACTGTGCCGGAAGTTCAGCCGCGAACTCGGCATCACGGTCGCGTCGGTGGACTACCGGCTGGCACCCAAACACCCGTACCCGGCCGCGCTGGAGGACTGCTACGCGGCACTGACCTGGCTGGCCGGGCTGCCGGCGGTCGACGGTGCTCGAGTGGCGATCGGCGGGGCCAGCGCCGGGGGCGGGCTCGCCGCCGCGCTGGCACTGCTGGCCCGGGACCGTGCCGAAATCCAGCCGGCGCTACAGCTGTTGGTGTACCCGATGCTCGATGACCGCAGTGCGGAGCTGCCCCCGAATCCGAACTACCGGCTGTGGAATCCGGGCAGCAACAAGTTCGGCTGGGGCGCCTACCTGGGCGATGCCGATCCGCAGCTGGCAGTACCGGCCCGCAACGCCGACCTGAGCGGGCTGGCTCCGGCGTGGATCGGCATCGGCACCCTGGACCTGTTCTACAACGAGGACCTGACCTACGCGGAGCGGCTGCGCGACGCCGGGGTGCCGTGCCACCTCGAGGTCGTCCCGGGCGCCTTTCATGGGTTCGATCGGCTGGTGGCGCGCGCGTCGGTCTCGCGGTCGTTTTTCGGCAGCCAGTGCGCCAGCCTCAACAAGGCCTTCGCATGACGGCCAGCGGCGACGAGCAGCGGGCGCTGCGCGACGCCGTCGCCGATCTGATGGCCAAGCACTCTGGTGAGGAGCAGGTGCGGGCGCTGATGGCGTCCGATACCGGATTCGACGCGTCGGTGTGGCGGGATCTGGCGGCGATGGGCCTGCTGGGGCTGCTGATTCCCGAAGAGTACGGCGGGGCCGGTGCGGGCCCGGTGGAGATCGGCATCGTGTGTGAGGAGATGGGCCGTTCGCTGCTGGTCAGCCCGTTCCTGGCGACCGCGGTGCTGGCCGTCAATCTGTTGGCGGAGGTTGCCGATCCGGCCGAGCAGGCAGCGGTCTGGCCGCGGATCGCCGCGGGCGAGCTGATCGCCGCCATCGCCTACGCCGAGGACGGTTCGGCCCGGCCCCCGGAGAGCATCGCGACATCGGCCGGTGCCATCGGCGACGCCTGGCATGTCACCGGATACAAGCACTTCGTGCTGGACGCGGCGGTGGCCGACGTGCTGTATGTACTGGCCGGCACGGACGCCGGCCCGGCGGTGTTCGCCGTGGAACGCGGCGCGACCGGTCTCGACGTCACGCCGCTGAGCACCGTGGACGCCACCCGCAAGCAGTACCGGGTGCAGTTCGTCGACACCCCCGCCCGCCTGGTCGGCCGACAGGGTGCCGGGTTGGCGGCGTTCACCGCGGCGCTGGACCGTTCGGCGGTCGCGCTGCTGAGCGCGCAGGCCGGCGGCGCGCAGCGCGCCACGGCGATGGCGGCCGACTACGCCAAGACCCGCTATCAGTTCGGCCGGGCGATCGGCAGTTTCCAGGCCGTCAAGCACCTGTGCGCCGACATGCTGCTGGAGTCCGAGTCGGCGACCTCGGCCGCTCGCGTGGTCGCCGCCTCCTTCGCCGAGGCGGCGCCGTCGCGGCTGGCGGACCTTGCTCTGGCGCAGGCGTATTGCGCGGATGCGTTCGTGTTCGTCGCGGCCACCAACATTCAGGTGCACGGCGGGATCGGTTTCACCTGGGAACATCCCGCCCATCTGTATCTGCGCCGGGCCCGCAGCGACGCCCAGCTGCTGGGCAGCCCGTCCTGGCACCGTGAGCGCTACCTGCAGCAGATCGGAGCGTGACCATGAGCGACGATGAGGCACTGCGCGCCGAGGTCTCCGAATGGCTGGCGGCCAACTGGACTGCGGACGTCGACCGGGCGGCCTATGCCCGAGCGGTGGTCGATGCCGGCTGGGCCGTACCCAGCTGGGAGCCCGAGCTCTACGGTCGCGGGCTTTCCGATCGGCAATCACGTTTGGTGGCAGCAGAATTCAATACTGTCGGCGCGCCAGGGACCGGGCATGATCGGGCCAACCTGTTCGCCTGCACCCTGCACGACTGTGGAACCGAGGAACAGAAACAGCGACTGATCCCCCCGTCCATCCGGGGTGAGAGCAAATGGTGTCTGCTCTACAGCGAGCCGGGCGCCGGATCGGATCTGGCCGGCCTGCGTACCCGCGCGGATCGCGACGGCGACGACTGGATCATCAACGGGCAGAAGGTATGGACGTCGTTCGCCACCACTGCCGACTACGGCATGTTGGTGGCGCGCACCGACTGGGACGTGACCAAGCACAGCGGGATCAGCTTCTTCATGCTGCCGATGCGTCAGCCCGGGGTCGAGGTGCGCCCGATCCACCAGATCACCGGTGAATCGGAGTTCAACGAGGTGTTCATCTCCAACGCCCGGGTGCCCGACGCCAACCGGGTCGGCGAGCTCAACGCCGGGTGGGGTGTGCTGCAGGTGGCGTTGGGGTATGAGCGACGCCTGATGGGCGATCTGGCGCGGACCTCCAAGGGCGGTAAGCGGTTACAGGCCCAGTCGCAGAGCAAGCTGGTGGAGTTGGCCCGGCAGGCCGGCCGGCTCTCCGACGCGTCGGTGCGCCAGCAGATCGCGCGGGTGGAGGCATTGGCGACGGTGAACCGGTGGAACAACCAGCGGGCCAAGACCAGCGCCGATCGGGCCGAGGCGGGCAGGCTGTTGGCACTGGGCAAGATCGCGATGTCGCGGATTCTGCACGAAACCGCCCGGGTGGAGACCGAGATCATCGGCTCGGAGTCGATGCTGTGCGGCCCGGACAATCCGGTCGGTGACGCGGTGACCTTCCGCACGCTCAACGCCTATTTCACCTCGATCGGCGGCGGCACCGATCAGATTCAGCGCAACATCATCGGTGAGCGGGTGCTGGGCCTGCCCAAGGAGCCGGATCCACACCGCGACACCCCGTTTCGCGATCTGCCGTTCTAAAGGCCGACAAACGGGAAAGCCCCGCACGCGCCATTGCGTGCGGGGCTTTCCCGTTGTTCGGTGCTGCGTGCCGCCTAAGGCGTGGCGCCGTCGCCGCCGGCGCCACCGACCCCACCGGTCGCCCCGTTGACGGGGCTGGCGGGTGCGCCGAGGTCGCCGGCCGTAGCCCCGGATGCACCGCCGTTGCCGCCAGTGCCGCCGACGCCCCCGGTGCCGCCGCCCGTGGTTTCGCTGTCGCCGCCGTCGCCGCCGGTCCCGCCGGTACCACCGGTTCCGGTGTCGCTGGCGCCACCAGCGCCACCAGCCCCACCGGCGCCACCGGTCGCGGCCACCACGTTGGCGTTGTCGCCGCCGGCGAGACCGCCATCTCCACCGTCACCACCGGCCCCGCCGGTACCCGCACCGATCGCGGCCCCACCGTCGCCGCCATTGCCGCCGTATCCCGGAATGGCGCCGCTGCCCGTGACACCTGTCGATCCGGTACCTCCAGGCCCGTTGACCGTGACGGTGTTCCCGTTGCCTCCGTTACCGCCGTCGCCGCCGCTGCCGGGATTGAAGCCAGCGCCACCGGCGCCGCCGTTGCCACCGTTACCAGCGCCACCCGCGACGTCAACCAGGCCGTTGTTGTAGGGCGTGGGCACCGAGGTGAAAGCGTCGCCACCGTTGCCCCCGGCGCCACCATCGGCACCGTCACCGACGTGGCCGTTGACTCCGCCGACACCACCTGAACCACCTGCACCACCTGCACCGCCTGCGCCCCCGAACTGAGCATGCTGCGAGTACGCGTGGCCGCTGTCGGTGTGCTGGGCCGCACCCGACACACCGCCGTCACCGCCGGCGCCACCCTGGCCGCCGTTGCCACCGATACCGTCAGCAGCGGTAACGGCGCCACCCGCGCCACCGGCCCCGCCGATGCCGCCGTAGCCACCGCCATTGCCTTGAGTGCTCAGACCGGTTGACGGAGCAGCACCGATCTGACCTGAGCCACCGTCACCGGCGTCGCCACCGGCGCCGCCATTGCCGCCGATGTGCACGCCGGTGCCTCCTGCACCTCCGGCCCCGCCGTTACCACCCGCACCGCCGCCGGTCACCCCGGTGACGTTGCCGGCGCCATTACCGCCGGCACCGCCAGTACCTCCGTCGGCGCCCGCCACGTTTTCACCGGCACTGTTGCCACCGGCACCGCCGTCACCACCGGCGGTGGCATCGGGGTAGGCAGTGGTGCCGTCGGCCCCGGCACCGCCGTTGCCGCCCGCACCACCGACCAGACCGTTGCCGCCAGCACCACCGTTACCGCCGTTGTGCGCACCGGCATAGTTGCCGCTGCCGAAGATTCCGCCGGCACCACCGTTACCGCCGGCGCCACCGTTACCCATGGTCCCGTCGCTGCCGGCCTGACCACCCGGGCCCGCCGCGGCACCACCGTTACCGGCCGCGCCACCGTTACCGCCGGCGCCACCGTCCTGGTTGCCGTAGGCGTTGAAGGCCTTCGCGGCATCGAGGGCGGCCGCGGACTCACCGTCCTGGCCGTGTCCGCCGTCACCACCGTCACCACCGTTACCGCCGATGCCGTTGCCGCCGTCGGCAGTCGAGATCGCCGCACCACCATCGCCGCCGGCACCACCGTTACCGCCGGCACCGCCGCTCACACCGCCACCGGGCACCCCGTGATCGATATCCGGGTTGCTGGCACCACCAGAACCACCATCGCCGCCGTCACCACCATCACCGGCGATAGCGCCCTGGCCACCGTCACCACCGGCACCACCATTGCCGCCGGGGCTGTGCGCCGGACCATTGGGCGCGTACTGCGACAGGTTCTGACCCTGGGCAACCGCGCCACCGTCGCCGCCGCTACCGCCGTCGCCACCGTCGCCGCGGGTGCCGTCACCCAAAGCGCCGGTGCCACCGGCACCGCCGCTTCCACCATCGCCGCCGGCACCGCCGTCGCCGCCGGGCCCGGTGCCGTCCGGCGAACTGACAGTGTCGTTGAGGACACCACCGGCACCACCGGCACCACCGTTGCCGCCGGTCCCGGCATCACCGCCGGAACCGGCCGTGCCATTGACCGCATTTCCGCCGACGCCGCCCGAACCGCCGTTACCGCCGGCGCCACCGACAGCCCCGGTCGCACCAGCGAGACTGCCCTGCACCCCATCACCGGCATTGAACCCCGCACCACCGGCACCACCATCAGCGCCGCTACCACCGGCGCCGCCGTTACCGGCATGGTTGCTCGCCAACGAGCCGGCGTTGCCACCAGCCCCACCGTTACCGCCGGAGCCACCGGCCTGACCTGCCGTCGGCGCGCCCTGGTTCGTGCCGAGGGCCCCCGACGTCCCCGCCGCACCATCACCACCAGCAATGCCGTTGCCGCCGACACCGCCATCACCGCCGTTGCCCAGCGCGCCGCCGTCACCACCGGCCCCGCCGTTACCGCCGGACGCGCCGGTCAGGGCGTTGGGGTCGCTGGCCGGGTCATAACCGTCACCACCGTTACCGCCGTTGCCCTGGATCACCGTCACCAGATTGCCCGCCGCACCGTCTTGGCCATCCGCACCGGGAAGAGCGTTGGTGTCATTGGGATACGCCGGGCCGCCATGCCCGCCGTGCCCGCCGGCCCCGAAGACACCCGGCGCCCCACCATTGCCGCCGGCACTGCCATCGGGGTTAGCCGCGGTCCCATCCGCGCCGTTACCACCATTACCGGCGATCCCGGCATCCCCACCGGTCCCGCCGTTCCCGCCGTCACCGCCCTCACCGATCCCGCGGCCCGCGTCCCCACCCAAACCGCCGTTACCGCCGTCGCCGCCGATACCCCCGGCACCGGCCGCGCCACCATTACCACCGGCCAGCAACGGATCCGTGGAATTCCAGCCCGCCCCGCCATGACCACCAGCCCCGGCGTTACCGCCCAGACCACCATCACCACCATCAGATAAGAACCAGCCCGCCGTGCCGCCATCACCACCACGGCCACCATGACCACCGGTACCACCCACACCACCATCAGGGCTGGCCTGAGTACCCGCCGTCCCGGTCACCCCCGAACCGCCGGCACCCCCGTTACCGCCCAACCCGCCATTGCCATACGTCAAACCCTGACCACCGGCACCACCATTACCGCCGGCCGCACCACTTAACGCCGCCGCAGCCCCACCATTACCGCCGACACCACCAGTCCCGAAGTACTGGCCGGCCACATCACCACCGACACCACCGGCACCGCCGGCACCACCATTGACACCCAGATCCCCGGCACCACCATCACCACCGGCACCACCATCACCGAACCACGTGCCACCCACACCACCGGCGCCACCATCAGCCCCGGCACCACCATCACCGCCGGCACCACCATTACCGAACCAACTCAGCGCATCCCCACCCGCACCACCAGCAACCCCGGCCTGCGTGGAATCCCAACCATCCCCACCATCACCGAACCACAAACCCCCCGCACCACCATCAGGGTCGGCCGCCGTGCCATCCACACCATCACAAATCACCCCGCACGCCCCAGTAGCGGCCGTCAACGGGGCAAACAACTGATTCAGACCCTCATACACCGGCGCCATCACCGGGTTATTGATCAAACTCTCCACACCGTCATGCCACGGCTGATACACCACCTGCTCAAACCAATTCCCACTACCAAACACCACCGGATCCACCGCCAACGCCGGCGCCGAACCCCCCACACCCCAATCCGCCAAATCAACCGACGACCCACCCCAACTCGCCGGATCAAACAGATTCAGCGCCCCATCCCCGACACCCACATCCCCCGCCGGCACCCACGCCGACACATCAAACAAATCCGTCAACCAATCCCACTCATCAGCCTGCGCCACCGGAACCGACCCCAACGGCCCCAACCCCAACGCCAAAAACGCCCCAACCGAAGCCGCAGCCCCCACAACCCGACCCGAACGACCCGACCGACCCCGACGAGCAGCCATCCCCCGTGAACCTTTCGTTACACCCCATTAACAGGGCTCTTAGTGAGCGCTAACATACTGATCAGCCGACTGTCAGTCAACGAAATCGGGCTATTTCATCCTGACAGTTTGCTTATGGACGGTCGGGTGCACCATTGGTCTCCATACGGGTCCCGAAAGTCACCGTTGCCGCACTCAGCCGCGTTCAGCGGGCCGCCGGTAGCGGATTCCCGAAAATGCCGGTCGCGAAGATCTGCCAGGCTGCTCTCAGCTGGGATCAGCTCACGACCTGGCCGGCGATCACGGTGGCCGCCACCATGTCGGCATGGAGTTCGGCCAGCGCCTCACCGGGTGGGATGTGCAGCACACACAGGTCGCCGGGTTCACCGGCGGCCACGCTGCGGGGGCGTGCCGGCTCTTCGGGACGACCGAGAAACAGCTGTAATGCCCGACCCGGTGCAATGCGTTCATCGGCGCCGAGCACCGTTCCCGAGCCGGTGGAGCGGTGCACCGCGGCGCGGATGGCCGCCCACGGATCCAGCGCCCCGAATGGGGCGTCGGTGCTGCCGGCCACCGAGACCCCAGCGTTGATCAACCCGGCGACCCGCCACAGCTGCGGGTGTTCGTCGGCGGGGACATCGCGTACGTACTGGTCGCCCCGCTCGGCGATGAAATTGGGTTGGGTGACCACGGTGACGCCCAGTTCGGCGAGGTCAGCGAGGGTGTCGTCGGACACGATCGCGGCATGCTCGATACGGTCGCGCGGGTCAGTGCCCGCGGCCCGCAACGCGGCCAGGGTGACGAGCAGCTGGGCGGCGGTGACGCAGTGCAGCGCCACGGGATGCCCGGCACGGTGCCGATCGCGGATCCAGTCGGTCAGTCCGTCGAGGTCGAGCCCGTCGTCGTGCAGGATCTTCTTTCCCGGGGCCAGAAATGCTGTGCGGGGGCGGAATTCGCCGCTGCGGTGGGCGACCAGCAGGGCATCGATGTCGTCGGCACCCAAATCCGGTGTCGCGTCGGTGACCCCGGTGACACCGAAGCCGGTGAGCCGGGCGCTCAGCGTGGCCAGATCCGTGTGGCGTCGCTGCAGCGCGCTTGCCCAGCTGTCGGTGCTGCGCAGCCGCCCATCGGGGTGCCCCGCGAGCCCGAGCCGGATCAGGCCGGCGGAGTTGAGGATCCACCGCACGCCGCTGCGGTGCTGGACCCGCACCGGAGTGTCGGGCAGCAGAGCATCCAGGGCGAACCGATCCAGGTCGCCGGCGACGGATTCGTGGTAGCCGACCGCCCGGATCCAGCCGTCGGCACCGGCGGCGCTTGCCGATAATGCGTGCCACAGCTCCTCTTTCGTGTGCACCGCGGGCGGCCCGACCGGCAGCGAATCGAGCGCGGCCGCGGCGGCCCGCAGATGCAGGTGGTGGTCATGCAGACCGGGGAGCACGGTGCCGTGCCGCGCATCGAGAACCTGTTCACCGGGTTGCGGCTCGAGCGTGGCGGCGACATCGACGATCCGGTCTGCCACCCGGACATCGACGATCCGGCCGTCAAGCAGGGTGCCGCCGCGGATCAGCATCGGATCCCGCGCCCGGTGACCAGCCGTCGCACCGTCGCGTTGTCCGCGCCCAGGGGGCGCGCGGGCGGGGGCAGCACCGGGATTCGAGCGGCGGCTTCCGGTCCCGTCGCCGACGGCAGCGCCGCGTAGCCGGCCGCGACCGCGGCCATGGCGATGTCGATGATCTCGCCGCCGCCGCGGGCCAGGCTGTCCAACACCGCGGCGGTGGCTTCCAACCCGGTCAGCGGGTCGGCGATCGCATCACCGATGAACAACGGTCCGTCGGGGTCTGCGCCCAGCAGTCCGCCGGCTACCGCGGCGTCGTCGCCGAACGCGACCCGGTCAGGATGTTCGGGGCCATATCCGGTGATCCGCAACCACACCCGGCCGGGTCGCGACGGGCACTGGTCGGCGCCGAGGCCGCGGCGGGCCAGGGCGCCCGGGCGGGAGCCTTCGATCACGACGTCGGCCGCGGCGAGCAGATCGGCCAGCTCTGATGAGTCGAGTCGCACTGCATAGCAGAGCTTTTCGCTGTTCATCCAATTGAAGAAGTGGCGGTTGCCGGCGCGGGTGCCGTCCGGGCGGCCGGGGGTTTCCACTTTCACCACGGTGGCGCCGGCGGCGGCCAGCAGCCGCCCGCACAGCGGTCCGGCCCACATCGACGACAGATCCGCGACCAGCAGGGCGGTCAGATCCGTCGGCGCAGACGCGTTGCGGGACAAGACGCGTGGCGCCCCCGGCGGGTGCTCCCCGGGGACGGCCGCGGGCAGGCCCAACAGCCGAGCGCGCTCCACCAGGTCCGCCGCACACCGATGCACCGAGGCCGCCGTCAACGCGGACCACGGGTCCGGGCCGACGTCCGGCAATTCCAACAGTGCCGGCACGGCGTCGAGATCGTCGGCGCGGGACAAGGTGAGCGCCCACCATCCGTCGGCGGCGGACAGCAACCGGGTGGCTCCGCCTGCCGACGTCTGCCCAGCCGGTGCCAGGTCCAGCAGCGCGGCACGGCCGGTGAGGATCTCCGCCGCGTCGACGGCCAGCGGTCGCCCGCCTAGTCCGGCGACGCGGCCACCGATACCGGCGGCGGTGTGTTGGGCATGGGCGAGCACCGCGGCGGGGATGCCGAGAGTGCCCATGGGCTTCAGAATTGCAGGGCGGTGAACCGCCAGTCCAGCACCTGCCGGTCTGGCTCGTCTGCCGCCGCGCTGACCGCGTAGACCAGCGAGCGCAGGCCCAGCACACCGCCGTCGGCCACCGGCTCAGCTGATTCCACCGTCAGCTCGCTGTAGAGCGTGTCGCCTTCGTGGACCGGTCCGGTGTGATCACAGGAATGCCAGCCGAGCACGGTTGCCAGGTTGGGCAGTAGCCGGGTGGCCTGCGCCAAGGCCAGCCCGATGGTGTGTCCGCCGTACACCAGCCGCTGTCCGCCGACGCGTGAGTCGTGGTGGGTGGCAGCGATGTTCAGGCTGAGTCGGGCGAGTTCGGGGGCGCTGGACACCACATCGGCGGTGCTGTGCAGCACGGTGCCTGCGAGCCCGGCGTCGAAGTGCGGGCCCGGCACCCGCTGGCGGAACGCGTCACCGTTCCAGCCTGCGGTCGCGTCGGCCGGCGCGGTGTCGTCCCCGATACCGGACAGATCGTCGCCACCCTCCCGGGGGCTCCAATCGGGACGGGCCGGCAGCATGGCACAGCGGTAGAAGTCGAGCACCAGTTGATCAGCCTGGTCGATGGTAGTCATCCGCAGCGCCGCCAAACCGGTCGGCGCCCGGCCCGGCTTGGCCGAGTTCGCCCGCAGACCAACGACTTCGGTTCGGGTATACAGGGTGTCTCCGATCACCGGGAACCGGTGGAAACGCAGCCCGCGGTAGAACAGATTGGCTTTGACCCGCTGGGTGGCCAGCGTGCTCTGCCCGATCGCCACGTCACATACCAGCCCCGGATGCGTTAGCGGCCCGGGCGCCCCGGTGACCGCGTGGGCCAATCGGGCGTCCAGACCCAGCCGCAGCCGGTCCCCCAGGATCGACTGATGGACCGCCGCGATACCGGCCGTCAGCGTCATCGCCGGTGCGGCGTCGAACACCTGACCGACCGTCAGCTCGTCGAAGTAGGGTCCGCCGCCGCTCATCACACCTGCCAGTATGGCGGTACCAAGCCTGACATCCGGAAGGTGACCGATGAGCAGCGACGTGCACGCCTTGAGCGACGAGGAAGCCATGCTGGTGGCCACCGTCCGCGAGTTCATCGACCGCGAGGTCAAGCCCACGGTCCGGGACGTCGAGCACGCCAACGCCTACCCGCAGGCCTGGATCGAGCAGATGAAGCACATCGGCATCTACGGCCTGGCCGTGCCCGAGGAGTACGGCGGATCACCGGTGTCGATGCCGTGCTACGTGCTGGTCACCCAGGAACTGGCCCGCGGCTGGATGAGCCTGGCCGGCGCCATGGGCGGGCACACCGTAGTCGCCAAGCTGCTCACGCTGTTCGGCACCGAGCAGCAGAAGCGGCGCTACCTGCCGGCCATGGCCACCGGTGCGGTGCGGGCCACCATGGCGCTGACCGAACCCGGCGGCGGCAGCGATCTGCAGAACATGGCCACCACCACGGCGCGGTCCGGGGACGACCTGCTGATCAACGGCTCCAAGACCTGGATCTCCAACGCCCGCTACTCGGGGTTGATCGCGCTGCTGGCCAAGACCGATCCCAATGCCACCCCGCGCCACACCGGGATTTCGGTGCTGCTGGTGGACAACCCGACTGCCGGGCTGACCGTCTCGCGGGACCTGCCCAAGTTGGGCTACAAGGGGGTGGAGAGCTGCGAGCTGAACTTCGATGACTGCCGCGTGCCGGCGTCGGCGGTGCTGGGCGGGACGCCCGGTGCGGGATTCGCGCAGATGATGAAGGGGTTGGAGACGGGCCGGATTCAGGTGGCGGCCCGCGCGTTGGGGGTGGCGACGGCGGCACTGGAGGACGCGCTGGCCTACGCACAGCAGCGGGAGAGCTTCGGCCAGCCGATCTGGAGGCATCAGAGCGTCGGCAACTACCTGGCCGAGATGGCGACCAAACTGACCGCCGCCCGCCAGCTCACCCGCTACGCCGCCGAACGCTACGACAGCGGGCAGCGTTGCGACATGGAGGCCGGGATGGCCAAACTGTTCGCCTCCGAGGCGGCGATGGAGATCGCGCTCAACGCGGTCCGCATCCACGGCGGCTACGGGTATTCCACCGAGTACGACGTCGAACGCTACTTCCGGGACGCGCCGCTGATGATCGTCGGCGAGGGCACCAACGAAATCCAGCGCAACGTCATCGCCGCGCAACTGGTGGCGCGCGGCGGGATCTAGGGCGTCGCGCCTCGCCCGGAAGTGCCGCGATTCTGACCGTCCTGGACCAATTCGCCGAGCGTGACAGCGCCTTTCAACAGCAGGCCGGCGGTGACGGCCGGATCGGCGTGCAGGCGCTCGGGAAGATTGGCGTTCAGGAACAGGGTCGCGAATCCGTGCGACATCGACCACCCCGCCATGACGAGCCCGACGACGTCGTCGTCGCTGACCTCGCCTGTGCGGTGTTCCTGCAGGCTCGCGCGCGCGGTGCCGTAAAGGATGTCGAACGCCGCGTCGCGGGCGGCGAGCAGCTCGGGGTCATCGAGTCGGTACAGGTAGGGGCGAAACATCACCTCGAAATACCCGGGGTGGGTGAGGGCGAAGGCCACGTAGGCCTGGCCGCCGTGCATGAACCCGTCGGGTCCGGTCGCGGCCGCGCCGATCATCTCCGACGCCAACCGAAACCCTTCGGTGGCGACCGCGGTGAAAATCCCGGTCTTGTCGCCGAACTGGTAGGCCAGCGCGGCATGTGACACCCCGGCGCGGCGGGCGATGCGGCGCATGCTGACCGCCGCGATTCCGACCGTGTTGACCTCTTCGACGGCGCCGTCGATCGCCACCCGGACCAGGTCGCCGTGATGGTAGCGGCGCGGCTGCTCGGTGCTCATGGCTGACTAGCCTACGCGCGATCTAACCATTGATAAGTTTCACCGTCTGCGTCATACTTACCATTGGTAAGACCGAGGAGCGGCTGGTGGCTGATTTCGATGTGGCGATCGTGGGGGCGCGCTGCGCGGGCTCGCCGCTGGCGATCACCCTCGCCAGCCATGGCCTGCGGGTCTGCCTGCTGGACCGGGCGAAGTTCCCCAGCGAAACACCGTCGACGCACGTCATTCAGCCCTGCGGCGTCCAGGCTCTCGACGACCTCGGCGTCCTCGATGCCGTTCGGGCCGCCGGCGCCGTACCGTTGGACCGCGTCACGCTGGTCAACGAGGACGTACGCGTCGAGGCGACGTCTGCCCGGCCGGGTTTGTGTGTGCGACGCGTAACCCTCGATGCACTGCTGGTCGAGGCGGCCACGCGGGCCGGCGCCGAGGTCCGGACCGGCTGCCGCGTCACCGGATTGACCCGGGACGACGGCCGGGTGACGGGCGTGCAGACCTCCCGAGGCCCGGTGTCCGCCCGGCTGGTCGTCGGTGCCGACGGGTGCCGCTCGGTGGTCGCCGCGTCGACCGGCGCAGCCGAATACCTGCCCACGCCACCCGGACGCCTGCCGGCGTGGGCGTACTTCGACGGAGTCACCGATCGCGACGGCCGATTACGACTCGGACGGCTCGGTGAGTACGGGTTCTTGGCCGCCCCCACCGACGGTGGGCTGTACATGGCCGGTATGGCGATCGACATCGCCCGGCAGGCGGAATTGCTCACCGACCGCGATCGCCACTTCAGCCGCGGGTTGGCCCACTGGCCGGAACTCGCCGACCTGCTGTCGGGTGCCCGGCGGGTGGGACCGATCCGGGTGATGACGAACTGGCACGGCTACTTCCGCCAGAGCGCCGGGCCCGGCTGGGTTCTGGTGGGAGACGCCGGGCATTTCAAGGATTTCACGCCGGCGCAGGGCATTTCCGATGCGCTGCGGCAGGCGCAGCACCTCGCCGAATCGATCATGTCCGGGTGGGCAGCCGCAACCCTGGACGCGCAGCTTCAGCGGTGGTGGCGGTGGCGTGACCGCGACGCCTATGAGATGTATTGGTTTGCCCACGATATGGGTGTGCCGGGTGCGTCGACGCCGTTGGTCACCCGCTTTCTGCGCGACACCTCGTCGGACCCGGTCGCCACCCAACAGTTACTGGGCGTGCTCAACCATGACCTGCGTCCCGCCCAACTTCTCGGCAAGCCCCGGATGGTCAAAGCCGCAGCCCGCGCACTGCGCGACCGGCCGGACCTGATGGGTGCCACCCTGCGTGAGATCACCTCGGCGGTCAAGGATGAGGTATCCCGCCGGCGCCACCGAATTTAGGTTCATGACAAGGGCTTCGGCTGTCCGATACTCGATCCACCAAGCCCCACGCCAGCGCGGTGTCGGCGCCGATCGTGCGCCCGGACAGCACCAGATATGCGGTGCGCCACCGCCCCATGCGCCGGGTGATGCTGACGGTGCCGCCGGCTCCCGGGATCAGCCCCAATGCCAGCTCCGGCAGCCCGAATACCGAATCACGCTGAGCGGTAACGGTTCGGCAGAAAGATGCCATCTCCAGTCCACTGCCCAGCACACGGCCGTGTACCTCGGCCCGCAACGCCGGGCCCAGTCGGGCGGCCAGTTCGTCGAGCATCAGCGCCGGGCTGTAGCGGGTGCGGGCCAGGTGCGCGCTGGCCGGATCGTCGAAGGAACCGAATTCGGCCAGGTCGCCGCCGCTGCAAAAGGACGGCCCGTTTCCGGATAACACCAGCTCGACGATCGACGGGTCCAGGCGGGCCATGGTCAACGCCTCCAGCAGTGCCGCGCGCGCATCGGTGGAAAACGCGTTGTGCCGTCCCGGCCGATTCAACACGACGCGCAACGTGCCGTCGTCGCGGTCGCACAGCACCGGGTGGGGTAGCTCCGGCGCCTGGGCGGGTCCGCGGTCGTCCAGCCAGCGGGCGAACTCCGGCCCGGACTGCAGCGTCGAGTAGGCCAGTGATTCGGTCACGATGCCGGCCGGGGCCGGACCGCCGGCGTCCACCGCGCGCAGTACGTCGTCGCAGACCGCGCCGGCCTGCGGCCAACGCGCCAGCCGCGCGGTCAGCTCGTCGACGGCGACGTCGAGCGAGGCGACGGTGATCACCCGACGATCGCTGGTGTTGTCCCTGGTGAGGCTGAAAGTCGCGTTTTCCAGCCAGAATTGGGATGCGTCACGCATGGACCCGACGGCTACGACCGGACCCGTCAACCCGGCGGCATGGTCGACCTCCGGCGGCGCCGACAGGTCAACAATGCGCAGCGTCATGCCGAGTACTTCGCCACCAGTTCGTTCTTGTACAGCTTGCCGGTATCGGTGCGCGGCAGTTGCGCCTCGAACGACAACGACCGCGGACATTTGTAGTGTGCCAGGCGGTCCCGCAGCCAGGCCAGCAGCTCGTCGGCGAACTCATCGGTGGCGTCGGCCGGGTCGACGGTCTGCACGACGGCCTTGACACTCTGACCCATTTCGTCGTCGGGTATCCCGAACACGGCCGCGTCCAACACCTTCGGATGCGTGACGAGCATGTTCTCCGCTTCCTGCGGGTAGATGTTCACCCCGCCGGAGATGATCATGTGGTGGCGCCGGTCGGTGAGATACAGGTAGCCCTCGTCGTCGAGGTAGCCCACGTCACCCACCGTCATCCAGCCGTGCTTGTCGCGCGACTTCGACGTCTTCTCAGCATCATTCAGATACTCGAAGGTGTTGCCGCCCTCGAAGTAGATCTCGCCGGCTTGTCCCGGCGGCAGCTCGTTGCCGTCCTCGTCGAGGATGTGCACGGCGCCGAGCATCGGCTTGCCGACCGAGCCCGGGTGGGCCAGCCAGTCCTCCGCGCTGATCAGTGTGGATCCGTGCGCCTCCGAGGAGGCGTAGTACTCGTCGACGATCGGCCCCCACCAGTCGATCATCTGCTTCTTGATCTCCACCGGGCAGGGCGCCGCGGCGTGCATGACGCGCTTGAGGCTGGTCACGTCGTACGAATCCCGCACTGCTGCCGGAAGCTTCAGCATCCGGGTGAAGTGCGCGGGCACGAACTGGCCGTGGGTGACCCGGTAGCGCTGGATGGCGTCGAGCGCGGACTCGGGGTCGAATTTCTCCATCACGACGGTGGTCAGTCCGGACGCCTGCACCTGCATCGACCACACCGACGGCGCGGTGTGATACAGCGGCGCCGGGCTCAGATACACCGCGCCAGGCCCCATCCACACGTCGACCAGCATCGACATCAAACCCGGCGCCTCGGCGGGCGGCACATGCGGCAGTGCCCGCTTGATGCCCTTGGGTCGCCCGGTGGTGCCCGAGGAGTACTGCAGCAGGTCGCCCTCGATCTCGTCGCCGATCGGCGTATCGGGTTGCTCGGCAACGCATTCCGGGTAGCGCAGCCAGCCGCCCAGATCGTCATCGGCGATCATCAACAGCTCCGGCAGACCTCCCGGCAGCTGGCCTGCCAGGTTCTCGCAGGTTTTGCGCAGCGCGGCCGAGCCGATGATCGCCTTGGCGCTGCTGTTGTCGATGATGTAGGCCGCCTCGGCCGCGGTCAGGTGGGTGTTGATCGGCACGTAGTACAGACCGCTGCGCCGGGCCGCCCACATCACCGCGTGGATGTGCTCGTTGTTCTCCATGAGGATCGCGACCACGTCGCCTTCGAAGAGTCCCGAGGCGCGGAAGAAGTGGGCCAGCCGGTTGGCACGGGCCTCGAGGTCCTCGAAGGTGATGACGACGCCGGACGGGTGCAGGATGACGGCCGGCTTGTCGGCGCCCAGGTGTTCGCGGATCTGCATGCGCTGAGACTACCGCCGACAGATTTGACACCTGTCAAGTGGTCGGGGATTCCCCCGTGAGCGTGCGTAGATGTACGCAAAACCGGCCCGAACCTGTACAACTGCGCACGCTCGCGCAAATAGGGGACTACCCCAGGCGGTGCTTGAGCGCGTCGAACTCGTCGCGGATGCCGGTGGGCAGCCGGTCGCCGACGAACTCGAACCACTCCTCGATCAGCGGCAGCTCGTCGCGCCACTCATCGGTGTCCACCGCCAGCGCCGCGTCCACATCGGCCGCGTCGACGTCCAGACCGTCGAGGTCCAGGTCGGCGGCGGAGGGCACGGTGCCGATCGGGGTGCTGGTGCCGCCTCCGGTGCCTTCGATGCGGTCGACGATCCACTTGAGCACCCGGCTGTTCTCGCCGAAGCCCGGCCACAGGAACTTGCCGCCCTCGCCGCGCCGGAACCAGTTGACGAAGAACACCTTCGGCATCTTGGACTCGTCGGAATTCTTGCCCACGTCAATCCAGTGCTGCATGTAATCGCCGACGTTGTAGCCCATGAACGGCAGCATCGCCATCGGGTCGCGGCGCACCGCGCCGACCTTGCCTTCGGCGGCCGCGGTCTGCTCGCTGCCCAGGGTGGCGCCGATGAACACGCCGTGCTGCCAGTCGCGGGCCTGGGTCACCAGCGGCACCGTGGTCTTGCGGCGCCCGCCGAACAGGATCGCCGTGATCGGCACGCCCTGCGGGTCGTCCCACTCCGGCGCCAGGATCGGGCACTGCGACATCGGCGTGCAGTAGCGCGAATTCGGGTGCGCGGCCTTGGTTTCCGTCTCCCGGATCACCCAGTCCTGACCCTTCCAGTCGATCAGGTGCTCGGGCTCACCCTCCAGCCCCTCCCACCAGACGTCGTTGTCGTCGGTGAGTGCGACGTTGGTGAAGATGGTGTTGCCTTCGGCGATGGTGCGCATGGCGTTGGGGTTGGAGGACCAGTTGGTCCCCGGTGCCACCCCGAAGAAACCGAACTCGGGGTTGACCGCGTAGAGCCGGCCGTCCTTGCCGAACCGCATCCAGGCGATGTCGTCGCCCAGGGTTTCCGCGCGCCAGCCCGGGATGGTCGGCTGGATCATCGCCAGGTTGGTCTTGCCGCACGCCGACGGGAACGCCGCCGCGAAGTAGTAGGCCTTGTTCTCCGGCGAGATCAGCTTGAGGATCAGCATGTGCTCGGCCAGCCAGCCCTCGTCGTGGGCCATCGCCGAGGCGATCCGCAGCGAGTAGCACTTCTTGCCCAGCAGCGCGTTGCCGCCGTAGCCGGAGCCGTAGCTCCAGATCTCCCGGGTCTCCGGGAAGTGGGTGATGTACTTGGTGTCGTTGCACGGCCACGGCACGTCGGGCTGCCCGGGCTCCAGCGGCGCCCCGACCGAGTGCAGCGCCTTGACGAAGAACCCGTCGTCGCCGAGCTTCTCCAGCGCCGCGGTTCCCATCCGGGTCATGGTCTTCATCGAGATGACGACGTACTCGGAGTCGGTGATCTCGACGCCCAGCTTGGGGTCGTCGGCACCCAGCGGGCCCATACAGAACGGCACCACGTACATGGTGCGGCCGCGCATGCAGCCCCGGTACAGCTCGGTCATGGTGGACCGCATCTCGCTGGGGTCCATCCAGTTGTTGGTGGGCCCGGCGTCGACCTCACGCTCCGAGCAGATGAAGGTGCGCGATTCCACCCGGGCGACGTCGGAGGGGTCGGAGAGCGCCAGGTAGGAGTTGGGCTGCTTGGCCTCGTTGAGCCGCTTGAAGGTGCCGGCGTCGACCAGCTGGCCGCAGAGCCGGTGCCATTCCTCGTCCGAGCCGTCGGCGAAGACCACGCGGTCGGGTTGGGTGAGTTCGGCGACCTCCTGAACCCAGGCCAGCAGACCCTGGTGCTTGGTCGGCGCGGTGTCCAGACCCGGAATGGTCGCTGAAGTCATCGAACTCTCCTGTGTAGATTGCCGGGGGTTTCGCTGGGAAATCGCCCTGGATGCTCTTAGTAGAGGCTATCGCGCCGATGATCGGCAAACTTCGGGTACCCGATACCTCACTCCAACTCGGCCTGTACCCGTTCCAGTGCCTTACGCAACGCCGGGGTCTCGCGGTCCCGAACGGCCACTGCCCGGGCAGCGGCCACCGCGTGTTCGCGCAGTTCACTGTCGATCGCCGCGACCTGAGTAGCGACGTCGTCCGCCTCCGCGGCATCTTGTTCGTTCAACGCCGCCGTCAGCACCGATTCGGCGGCCAGCACCCGGGTGGCCACCCGCTGCTCGACCGCCGCCTGCAGCGCCGTCGTCACCTCCCCGGCCCAGCGATCCAGCACGGCGCGATCGCGCAGCAGGCTACGGGTCCTGACCACCCAGACGGTGAGTGCCAGCCCGATCGCCGCGCAGCCCACCGCCCCCGCCGCGGTCCATGCCGGTGCCAGGTCGGCGAACAACCGGCTCAGGGTGAGCGCTGCGCCCAGTCCGAAGCCGACGCCCAACAGCATCATCAACCGGCTTTCCAGGCGATGGCTGTCCAGCGACGCAGGGGGCACCGGCACCTCGGGTGCCTCGGCGGAATCCGGCAGGTCGACGGTCAACGTCAGTTCCTTCGCCAGGTCGCTCAGCTGCTCGCTGACGCCCTCGTCCACCTCGGTGACGACGTCGTCGACGCGCTCGCGAACGTACTCCTCGAACGCGGGCAGCCGCCGCCGGGTCATGGTGGCCGCGTCCTCCTGCAGTTCGCCGCGCAGCGACGTGCACCGGTTGCGGGCGAAGTAGTTCAGCTGCACCCGGGCCTGCTGGATCTGGCTGCGCAGCGCGATGGTGCGCTCGGATTTGGACAGTCGGCGCTGCCGCAGCGCGGCTTCGCGCTCCTCTTGCAGGGCGGTCACCCGCGTTCGCCGTCCCACCCCTTCCACGTCGTGTTCGTAGCGGTCCACCGCGGCTTGCAACCGCGATTCCCACACCCGCAGCCGGTTGCGACGCGCCAGGTCGGCGCCTCCGATGAGGTCTCGCAGCCGGGCGACCAGGTCGTCGCGTCGTGGTTCGCCCCGCTCGGGTGCGGCGGCCACACCCACCCAGGGCACGTCGCGGTAGCGCGGCGCGTGCGCGGCCAGCGTCGCCTGGTTGGCGGCCAACACGTCGGGCCAGGCGCGGTGCACGTCGATCTTGGAGACCACGCAGATCACCGCGTCGGTGTGTACCGCCGCGGCGTCCAACAGGGCGCAGTCCGATTCGGTCACGACGGACGCGGCCGACACCACGAACACCACCGCCGCCGGAGTCTCGCCGGAGGCGAGGTCGGTGGACTCGATGAACTCGTGGCCGGGCAGCCGGGCGCGCAATGCGGCTGCCACGCTGCTGACCCCGGACAGCCACGGGCCGGTCACCAGCACCGCGTCGCGCCGGTTCAGCAGGGGGGCGCGCATCTGGGGCAGGATCTCAGCCACCATCGCATCGACCGCCGCTGTCGGACAGTCGGGCCCGGTCTCGGACTCCGCCGCGCTCACCTCACCCCCTGGACGACCATCGACGCAACGACGCACGTACGACGTCGCCGGCGCAAGCCTGATTAACGGAGGACACCGGGGCCCGACTATAGCGACGCCAGGTCACAGCCCTGCGCAGCTGGTCGGCCGCGTCGCGGTCGGGCCCGGCCTCGAGGCCCGCCGCCTCGAGCACGGCGACGGCCGCTGCCTCGCGCGCGAACGCGACGCGGTCGCCGGCCAGGAAACCCGCCACCGGCCCCCCGACCTCTCCCGCGGCCAGCGCCTCCAGCTCGGTGATCCGGTCGACCAGGCGCCGATATCGCACCTCGGCGCCGACGGCGGCGATCCGGGCGCACACCGTGTCCACGCCGCTCAGATCGTGCAGCAGCGCTCGGACGTCGGCCGCGGTGCCGCCCCGGCGGATAGCGGCCACCGCCTCGGTGATCCCGAACAGGTCCAGCATGTCGCACAGTCGCTGCCGAACCGCACCGGGCAACCGATGCCGGCCGTGCACGAAATCGTCGACGCCGCCCAGGTGGGCGGGTTCGGCGGCGAGCATCTCGAGCGCGGCCCACAACTGTTCGTCCACGTCGGCGACGGCCAGCAACGCCACCATCGGAATCCCCGACCCGGCTTCGGCGACATCGGCTTTGTTGCACACCACCAGCACCGGAAACGACGCTGCTGCAACGGCTTCGGCGTCCTCCGGCTTGAGTACCTCGGCGATGACGTGCACCGCGACGTCGGATTCCGGCACGGCGGCGACCGAGATCCCGGCGCGGTCCAGGGCACGGGCGACGGTGCCGCGGCCCACCCCGGGCCGGCCGGTGACCGCCACCCGGAGCGGCGCAGCGGCCCGCTCGGCGATCGCCGTCACCCGTGGATCGGCGGCGGCCAACCGGTTGAGTTCGTCGACAAGAATCTGCGTCCCCCTCTGGTGGCCGACCTAGCCGAATGGTGGCAGCCGGCGCGGGCCGGCGCGAGCCACCCGTACCAGTCCAAGGCAACTGTTGGGTATCAATCCGCACCACAATGCGGCATGCCGGCGTTGATGGGTCACCATGGACGGATGCAGGCGCAACGTTGGGCGGATCCTCCGTCGCACGACTCCGCGCACTCCTACACCGGGGGTTATCCGCGAACCACCAGTTTCCGGTCTCGGCGATCCGCAGTCTCCGACGCCCAGCAGCGGACCTGGGAGCGGCTGTGGCCGACGCTCGGGGCCCAGGCCGACCCCGATGCCACCGCGCTGGACACCCGGGCCTGGTTCGGCCGCCAGGCCCCGTTGGTGCTGGAGATCGGGTGCGGCACCGGCACCTCGACGCTGGCGATGGCCCGATCCGAACCGGACATCGACGTCGTCGCGGTGGAGGTGTACCGGCGCGGGCTGGCCCAGCTGCTCAGCGCCATCGACCGGGACGGCGTCGACAACATCCGGCTGGTCCGCGGCGACGCGGTCGACGTGCTGGAACGCATGCTCACCCCCGGCTCGCTGGTCGGTGTGCGGGTGTTCTTCCCCGATCCGTGGCCCAAGGCCCGCCACGTCAAGCGCCGACTGCTGCAACCCGCCACCGTCGGACGCATCGCCGAGTTGCTGCAACCCGGTGGCGTCCTGCACGCGGCGACCGACCACCCCGGCTACGCCGAGCAGATCGCCGAGGTCGGCGACGCCGAGCCGCGGTTGCGCCGGATTACGCCGGACTCGCCAGGACTGCCGATCTCGGTGGCCCGCCCCATCACCAAGTACGAGACGAAGGCCCGCGACGCGGGCAGTTCCGTCGCGGAGTTGCTCTGGGAGAAGCGGCCATGACCACCGAAGCGCCGGAAACCGAGCTGGTCACCGATCCGCCGAGCGTCACGCCGAACGCGCGGCGTGTGCTGCTGGTGTGGGACGCCCCCAACCTCGACATGGGGCTGGGCTCGATCCTGGGCCGCCGGCCGACCGGCGTGGAGCGGCCCCGCTTCGACGCCCTGGGCCGCTGGCTGCTGGCCCGCACCGCCGAGGTATCGGCCCACTATCCCGACATCACCGTGGAGCCCGAGGCCACCGTATTCACCAACATCGCTCCGGGCACCGCCGACGTGGTGCGGCCATGGGTGGAGGCACTGCGCAACGTCGGATTCGCGGTCTTCGCCAAACCCAAGGTGGACGAGGACAGCGATGTCGACTCCGACATGCTGGCCCATATCGAGCTGCGAAACGGCGAGGGGCTGGCCGCCCTGGTGGTGGCCTCCGCCGACGGGCAGGCGTTCCGGACGCCGATGGAAGAAATTGCCGGCACCGGGATCAGCGTTCAGGTGCTGGGATTTCGTGAACACGCTAGTTGGGCGTTAGCCTCGGATACCTTGGAGTTTGTCGACCTGGAAGACATTCCTGGCGTATTCCGGGAGCCGCTGCCGCGGATTGGCCTAGATTCGCTACCAGAGCAGGGCGCGTGGCTGCAGCCGTTCCGGCCGTTGACCTCGTTATTGACGTCGCGCGGGTAAACAACTGGAAAGCGCGGGTCGCCACGGATTTGCAGTAAGGAGCGTATGTGTTCGCCTGGTGGGGTCGAACTGTATACCGCTACCGGTTCATCGTAATCGGGGTCATGGTCGCGCTGTGCCTCGGCGGCGGCATCTACGGGATGAGCCTGGGCGAACACGTTACGCAGGGCGGTTTTTACGACGAAGGCGCCCAGTCGGTGCAGGCGTCGATCGACGGTGACAAGGTGTACGGACGCGATCGCACCAGCCACGTGGTGGCGGTGTTCACCGCCCCCGAGGGCAAGACCGTCGATGACAAACACTGGTTCGACGGCGTCAAGAACGGCCTGAACACCGTCAAGGAGAAGAACCCCGACCAGGTGATGAGCTGGGTGGGCTACTTCACCAACCCCGAGCAGTTGCACACCATGGCCGACGGTGACAAACACCACGCCTTCGTCTCGATCCAGCTCAAGGGCGACGACGACGACACCATCCTCAACAACTACAAAGAGGTCGAGCCGGCGCTGCAGAAGCTGGACGGCGGCCACGTCGAACTGGCCGGGTTGCAGCCGGTCGCCAATGCGCTGACCGGCACCATCGCCACCGATCAGAAGCGGATGGAAGTCCTGGCGTTGCCGCTGGTCGCGGTCGTGCTGTTCTTCGTGTTCGGCGGGGTGATCGCGGCCAGCCTGCCGGTCATGGTCGGTGGGCTGAGCATTGCCGGGGCAACCGGCATCCTGCGATTCGTCGCCGAGTTCGGTCCGGTGAACTTCTTCGCGCAGCCGGTGATCTCACTGATCGGTTTCGGCATCGCCATCGACTACGGGCTGTTCGTGGTGAGCCGCTTCCGCGAGGAGCTTGCCGAGGGTTACGACACCGAGGCGGCGGTTCGGCGCTCGGTGATGACGGCCGGGCGCACCGTGGTGTTCTCCGCCGTGCTGATCATCGTGTCCAGCGCCAGCCTGCTGGTGCTGCCGCAGGGCTTCGTGAAGGCGCTGACCTACGCCATCTTCGCTTCGGTGGGGCTGGCGGCACTGCTGTCGATCACACTGCTGCCGGCCTGCCTGGGCGTGCTCGGCACCCACGTCGACTCGCTGGGGGTGCGCACCCTGTACCGGGTGCCCTTCCTGCGTAACTGGTGGCTGTCCAACCGCATCATCGGCTGGTTCGCCGAGAAGACCCAGAAGACCAAGACCCGCGAAGAGGTCGAGGGCGAGTTCTGGGGCAAGCTGGTCAACTTCGTGATGAAGCGACCGCTGGTGTTCGCCATCCCGATCGTGATCGCGATGATCCTGCTGATCATCCCGCTCGGGAAGCTGTCCTTCGGCGGCATGAGCGAGAAGTACCTGCCACCGGACAATCCCGCCCGGGTCGCCCAGGAGCATTTCGACCAGATCTTCCCCGGCTTCCGGACCGAGAAACTCACGCTGGTCATCGAGTCCAACAACGACAAGGACGTCACCGACCAGCAGGTCGCCGATATCCGCAGCAAGGCGATGGCGTTCAGCGGGTTCGTCGAACCGGACAACAATCCGGCCGACATGTGGAAGGAACGCCCGCAACTGCCGGGTGCGTCCAAGGACAAATCGGTTCGGGTGATCGAGAACGGTCTGATCAACCGCAACGATGCCGCCCAGAAGATCAAGGAGTTGCGCGCGATAACCGCGCCCAAGGGGCTCAGTGTGCTGGTCGGCGGTACTCCGGCGCTCGAACAGGACAGCATCCATGCCCTAGCCGACCAGGGACCGCTGCTGCTGGTGATCCTGTTGACCACCACCACGTTGCTGTTGTTCCTGGCGTTCGGATCGCTGGTGCTGCCACTGAAGGCCGCGGTGATGAGTGCACTGACGATCGGATCAACACTGGGCATCCTGACCTGGATCTTCGTCGACGGGCACGGCGCCGGGCTGTTGAACTTCACCCCGACCCCGCTGATGGTGGTCATCATCGCCCTGGTGGTCGCGGTCGGCTGGGGTCTGGCCACCGACTACGAGGTGTTCCTGGTCTCCCGGATGGTGGAGGCGCGAGAATCCGGCGTGTCGACCACCGAGGCGATCCGGATCGGAACCGCCACCACCGGACGGCTGATCACCGCCGCCGCGCTGATCCTGGCGGTGGTCGCGGGTTCGTTCGTGTTCTCCGACCTGGTGATGATGAAATACCTGGCGTTCGGGCTGATGGCGGCTCTGCTGCTGGACGCCACCGTGGTCCGGATGTTCCTGGTGCCGTCGGTGATGAAGCTGCTCGGCGACGACTGTTGGTGGGCGCCCCGGTGGATGAAGCGGCTGCAGAACCGCATCGGCCTGGGCGAGATCCGGCTGCCCGACGAACGCAAACGCAACTCGACCCGCGCGCAGGCTCTGGTCGGTGCCACCGCCCCGGCCGCCGGACGGCCCCGCCCACCGCACGACCCCACCCATCCGGGTGGGCAGCCGCGCCGCCCCGTCACCGGCACGGTCCAGACCACGCCGTCGACGTCGGGCACCAGCAAGATGCGGGCCGCCTCGACCGAGGCCGGGGAGTCAGACCCGGCGACCACCCGAATCCGCGCCGCCTCGACCGACGACGTTGAGCCCACCACCACCCGGTTCGCGGCCGGCAACGCCGGCACCCGCAACGGCCCGCTACCGCGGCCCGCGCCCAACCAGGACCGCGAGATCGAGTCGTGGCTGGGCGAACTGCGCGGCGAATCGACCGGTCGCGGCCGCAGCACCCCGCCCCCGCCCGCCGCGCAGCCGCCCGGTGATTCCGCGGAGACCACGGCGTTCCCGGCCGCGCCGCGCCCCCAGGGCAGCGACGCCGGCCAGCCCGGCGGCGACGATCAGCCTCGGCCGCGTCGGGGCGGCCTCAGCGCCCAGGACCTGCTGCGCCGCGAGGGCCGCTTCTAGTCCAGTCGGCCCCGCCGAATGTCGGGTTGATGCACGCTGTTGACGAAAACGTGTGACACAACCCGACATTCGAAATCAGTCGGGGACGTGGTCGGGTTGGGCCTCGATACGCAACGGGCCGTCTTCGTCTGGCTCCTCCTCGGGTGGGCTGATCAGCACCCGCACCGCCCGGTCGACGAAGGCGATCGTCGGCACCGACAGCAGGGCACCGGGGATACCCGCCAACACGCCGCCGGTGGAGATGCCCAGCACCACCGCCAGTGGATGCAGCGACACCGCGCGTCCCATCACCAACGGCTGCAGGACATGCGACTCCAGCTGGTTGACGCCGATGACCACCCCCAGCGTGATCAGGCCGTACACCGCGCCCTTGGCGATCAGGGCGACGATCACCGCCAGCATCCCGCTGATCACCGCACCGACCAGCGGGATGAACGCGCCCAGGAAGACCAGCGACGCCAGCGGCAACGCCAGTGGCACCCCCATGATCGCCAGGCCGGTGCCGACACCGGCCGCGTCGACCAGCGCCACCACGAAGGTGGCCCGCACATAGCCGACCAGCGCCTGGAAGCCGGCGATACCGGCGTGATGGACGTGCTCACGTACCTGCGTCGGGAAGATCTTGACCACGAACGCCCAGATGTTGCGGCCGCCGTACAAGAAGAAGATGACCGTGAACAGCACCACGAACGCACCGGTGATGATCTCGGTCAAGGTGGCGGCGGTGGCCAGCGCGCCATGGGTCAGCTTGGCCTGATTGCGTTGCAGCATCTCGGTGACGGTGTTGCCGATGTTGTTGACCTGATCCCGGCTCAGGTGCAGCGGACCCTCGACCAGCCACCGGCGGCTGGAGTCGATCAACACCGTCACCTGCTCGACCAGCCCCGGCAGACCCTCGATGAACTGGCTGACCACGAACGCGAGCATTCCGGCGATGATCGCCATCCCACTGAGCATCAGCAGAAACACCGCCAGGCCGCGGTTGACCCGGTGCCGGTCCAGCCAGTCCACCCCGGGCAGCAGCAGCGCCGACAGCATCAGCGCCAACGCGATCGGAACGAAGATCACCTCAAGGCTTTTGAACACCCAGCCCACCGCCGTCGCGGCGGCCAGCAGGATCAGCAGCCGCCAGGACCACGCCGCTGCCTTGCGCACCAACGGGTGTACGGCCTCGTCCTCAATGGCTGACATGCCGGTAGCGTAACCGCCCGCGCGTTACCGCGACGCCCGCTAATCGGAACCCAACCGAGACTGCCTGGCCTGGGCTGATGGGGTTTGCCGGCACCCCGGTGCGGCTACCCTGATCCGCGTGTCCCACGACGCTCACGCCACTGCCGCCCGCCAGCAGGTGACGCTTCCCGCCCGCGGTCGGTACGCGTGGGTGCGTTGGGTGACCCTCGGGGTGGTCGCCGTGGTGCTGACGGTCGAGCTGGTTCTGGTCCGCGATCAGCTGGCCAAGGCGTGGGTGAGTCTGTACACCGCCAAGTGGTGGTGGCTGGTGGCGGCGGGTCTGGCGGCCGCCGCCTCGATGCACAGCTTCGCCCAGATTCAGCGCACCCTGCTGGGCTCGGCCGGCGTGCGGGTGCGGCAATGGCGTTCGGAGGCGGCGATTTACGCCGCCAACTCGTTGAGCACGACGCTGCCGGGCGGACCGGTACTGTCGGCGACCTTCATCTACCGGCAGCAACGAATGTGGGGCGCCTCCCCGGTGGTGGCGTCCTGGCAGCTGGTGATGTCCGGCGTGCTGCAGGCTGTCGGGCTGGCGCTGCTGGGGTTGGGTGGGGCCTTCTTCCTGGGCGCCAAGGACAACCCGTTCTCGCTGTTGTTCACCCTCGGCGGTTTCGTCGCCCTGCTGTTGCTGGCGCAGGCGGTCGCAACCCGGCCCGAGCTGATCGACGGGATCGGGGTGCGGGTGCTGTCCTGGATCAATTCGATTCGGGACAGACCGGCCGACACCGGGTTGGCCAAGTGGCGCGAGATGCTGGCCCAGCTGGAGTCGGTCAGCCTGGGGCGCCGCGACCTCAGCATGGCGTTCGGTTGGTCGTTGTTCAACTGGGTCGCCGACGTGGCCTGCCTGGCGTTCGCCGCCTACGCCACCGGCGGCAACGCGTCGGTGGCCGGATTGGCCGTCGCCTACGCCGCCGCCCGCGCGGTCGGCTCCATTCCGCTGATGCCCGGTGGCCTGCTGGTGGTCGAGGCGGTGCTGGTGCCGGGTCTGGTGTCCAGCGGCATGTCGCTGCCCGACGCCATCTCCGGGATGCTGATCTACCGGCTGATCAGCTGGCTGCTGGTGGCCGCCGTCGGCTGGGTGGTGTTCCTGTTCGTATTCCGTCCCCAGGGCGAGATCGACCCCGACGCCGAGATCATCGATGCCCACTGACACCACGCGGCGCGCCGTCCTGGCCGCGCTGGCCGCCGACATCGGGTGCGTCCTCGTGTTCTGCACATTGGGCCGGCGCAGCCACGCCGAGGGGCTGACCGTCGCCGGCATCGCAGACACGGCCTGGCCGTTTCTGTCCGGGACCGCCGTCGGATGGTTGCTGGCCCGCGGCTGGCGGCGGCCCACCGCGATTGCACCGACGGGACTCGTGGTGTGGGTGGCCACCGTGACGGTCGGCATGCTGCTGCGTCAGGTGCTGCACCGTGGGGTGGCACCCAGCTTCGTCGGAGTGGCCGCGACGGTGACCGCGGTGCTGCTGCTCGGCTGGCGCGCCGTGTGGGCCAGGCGCCGCCCGGCCCAACCTCGCTGACTCTGCACCCACGGCGCAGGCTACTCGACCTTTCGCGCCCTAGGCGCAGAGCCAACGCGTCGTGCGGCGGCTTACCTGGCGGCGTTGGGCGCGATCACATTCGGGGCCGGTCCCGGACGGGGCACCGCCACCGCGCCGGGACCCGGCTGCCCGACCACGGCCGGCGATCCCGTTCCGCCCGGCAGGCCGCCCTGGGCGGCCTGCATGATGCCGAGCATCTGCGGCAACGTGATCGGCAGCTTGCACTTGGTGGCCAGATCGGTCAGCGGTGCGGTCAGATTCTCGATGTCGCTCTTCGCACCCGGGTTGGTGTCGAAATACGTCTTCAGCGCCGCCACCGATCCCGGCGAGGACTGCGCCTGCATCACGCTGGTCATGGCCTGGTTGGTCTCGGGGTGTTTGTCGAGGTATTCACCGGTCTTCTGGGCCACCGAGCCGACGGTCTTGGTGACCTCGTTGGCCGCGCACGGGTCGGGCGCGGCCGACGCGAGCGGCACCGACACCACCGCGGCGGCGCCGGCCATCACGGTCGCGGTCAAGGCACCGGAGAAACAGCGGCGCAGGGCCTCCCTGGTCGTGATCAACTCCGATCTCCTCACGTCACGGTTTACCTTCCTCGCACCACCATGCCCCGCCGCGCCCGAAGCCGCCACCTGCGCTCCCCGTCGGCACCGGGTCACCGCAGTTCAGAGCCACAAAAGTGAGTTAGTTCACGCCGTGCTGCGGTAGGCTCGTCCGAACGCGACGGGAGGGCGCCAGAGACCGGGAGGCTAGCGATCCAGCAGTTCATGATGCGCCTGTCGGCCAGCCTGCGCAGACATCGTTGGATCGTCCTCGCGGGGTGGCTGATGGCTGTCGTCCCGGCGGTCTACCTGGCGGCAACCCAATCCGGTCAACTCACCGGCGGCGGCTTCGAGGTCACCGGCTCGCAATCCCTGTACGTGCACGACCAGCTGCAGGACCACTACCCCGACCAGGGCGCGTCGCCACTGGCGCTGGTGGCCGCGCCCCGCGCCGACGCCACCACAGCGGACATGACCGAGGCGGTCGCGCTGCTGCACCGGGTGGCCGCCGAGTCCGCCAGCCTCACCGTGGTACCCAACCGCGCTCAGCCGCCCCCACAACCCGACCGTCCGTACGTCGTCTCGCTGCGGCTGGACTACAACAACACCGGCGCCGTCGACGTCGCCAAGAAGCTGCGCACCGAACTCGGCGTGCACGGTGATCAGCCCGGCCAGATCCACAACGGCGAGGTGCGGCTGTATGTGATCGGGCAGGGCGCGCTGGGCGCCGCGGCGTCGGCGAAGACCAAACAGGACATCGCCAACGCCGAGCACTGGAATCTTCCGATCGTGCTGATCGTGCTGCTGGCGGTGTTCGGGTCGCTGGCCGCCGCGGCGATCCCGCTGGCACTGGGCATCGCCACCGTCATCGTCACGATGGGGCTGGTCTATCTGTTGTCGACGTTCACCACCATGTCGGTGTTCGTCACGTCGACGGTCTCGATGTTCGGCATCGCGCTGGCCATCGACTATTCGCTGTTCATCTTGATGCGGTTCCGCGAGGAGTTGCGCACCGGCCGCGAGCCGCAGCAGGCGATCGACGCGGCGATGGCGACCTCGGGGCTGGCGGTGGTGCTGTCCGGGCTCACCGTCGTCGCCTCGGTCACCGGGATCTACTTGATCGACACCCCGGTGCTGGTGTCGATGGCGACCGGGGCCATCCTGGCCGTCTCGATCGCCGTCCTCACCTCGACCACGCTGACCCCCGCCATCCTGGCCACCTTCGGGCGCTCGGTTGCCAAACGGTCCGCGGTTCTGCACTGGTCGCGGCTCCCGGAGTCCACCCAGTCCCGGTTCTGGACCCGCTGGACCGGCCAGGTGATGCACCGGCCGTGGCTGTCGGCGCTGCTGGCGTCGCTGGTGCTGGTGGTGATGGCTGCGCCGGCGGCCGCGCTGACATTGGGCAACAGCATGCTGCGCCAGTTCGATCCGTCGCACGAAATCCGTGCCGGGGTCGCCGCCGCCGCCGAAGCGTTGGGTCCCGGCGCGTTGGGACCGATTCCGGTGCTGGTCACCTTCCCCGACGGCAACGCCTCGGCACCCCAGCACGCCGGGACGCTCAACGCGATCCGCCAGGAGATCGCCCAAGCCCCCAACACCACCGGGCGGGTGCTGCCCCCGGTGTTCGCCGACAACAACGACAGCGCGCTGCTGACCGCGGTGCTGTCGGTGGATCCGGAGGATATGGAGGCGCGGCAGACCATCGACTGGCTGCGGACCCACCTCGCCAACGTCGCCAACGCCCACTGGGGCGCCCAGGTCGACGTCGGTGGGCCCACCGCGTTGATCAAGGACTTCGACGACCGGGTGTCGGCGACCGAACCGTTGGTGCTGGTGTTCGTCGCACTCATCGCGTTCGTGATGCTGCTGGTCTCGATCCAGTCGGTGCTGCTGGCGTTCAAAGGCGTGCTGATGACGATGCTGTCGGTGGCCGCCGCCTACGGCAGCCTGGTGGCGGTGTTCCAGTGGGGCTGGCTGGCGAAGCTGGGCTTTGAACCGATCAGCTCGATCGACAGCACCATTCCGCCGCTGGTGCTGGCGATGACGTTCGGCCTGTCGATGGACTACGAGATCTTCCTGCTGACCCGGATCCGGGAACGCTTCCTGCAAAGCGGGGACACCCTGGACGCGGTCGCCTACGGCGTGAGCACCAGCGCGCGCACCATCACCAGCGCGGCGCTGATCATGATCGCGGTGTTCATCGGGTTCGCGTTCGCCGGGATGCCGCTGGTCGCCGAGCTCGGGGTGGCATGTGCGGTGGCCATCGCGGTGGACGCCACCGTGGTGCGGTTGGTGCTGGTTCCGGCGTTGATGGCGATGTTCCACCAGTGGAACTGGTGGCTGCCCGGCTGGCTGAAACGCATCCTGCCGTCGGTGGACTTCGAGAAGCCGCTGCCCACCATCGATCTGGGCGGCGTGGTGCTCATCCCGCACGAGGAATTCACCTCGGTGGTTCCCAGCGCGGAGCTGCGGCTGGCGGTGAAGTCCGCGGCCCGACTCAAGAAGCTGATCCCGGACGCGATCTGCGTGACCGACCCGCTGGCGCTGCGCGGCTGCGGGCCCAACGGCGCCCCGGCGGCGGTCAACGGCACCACCGCGTCCCGGAAATTGGTCGGCTGGCCGGCCCGAAACGGCGTCACCCGCCATCCGGTCACCGTGTGGTGCGACCGGATTCAGATCGCGCTGGACGCGCTGGGCAAGGACGAGGCCGGCGATCCGATGTTCGAGCGGAGCAGCCCGCTGGAGATCACCACCGTGCAGCTGCCCACCGGCGACCGGTTGCAGATCCCGACCGGAGCCGAGACGCTGCGGCTCAAGGGCTACCTGATCATGCGCCGCAACCGCAGCCGCGACTTCACCGAGTTCGCCGAGCTGGCGGATGCGCTGGAACCCGAGGCGGCGGCGATGGCGTTGGCCGGGATAGACCGGTATTACGCCGGTCAACCGGCTAGGCGACAATGGATCGCCAGCCAGTTGGTCCGGCGGCTGGCCGATCCGCGGCCGGCCGACATCGACGAGAACGGCGCACCGGAACCCGATGGACAGGCAGACTGGGAGGACGTCAAGCAACGCTGCCTGACGGTGGCTGTGGCGATGCTGGAGGAGGCGAGGTGACGTTGGCGGCCGACCCACGTCGCGTACCGGTGCCGCACCGGTCGGGCCCCCGCACGCGTCCGATCGACCGCCCGGTCGAGTTCTGGTCGACCGCCGCGATCCGGTCGGCGCTGGAGACCGGCGACATCGAGGTGTGGCAGCGCATCGTCGTCGCGCTCAAGCGTGACCCGTACGGGCGGACCGCCCGCCAGGTCGAGGAGGTGCTCGACGGGTCACGCCCGTACGGCATCTCCAAAGCGCTCACCGAGGTGCTGGCCCGTACCCGCGCGCATTTGGAAGCCAACGAGCGCGCCGAGGTCGCCCGGCACATCCGGCTGCTGATGGAACGGTCCGGACTGGGCCTGACCGAGTTCGCCTCCCGGTCCGGGGTGCAGGTGAACGACCTCACCGACTACCTCGATGCCAAGGTCAGCCCGCCGGCGTCGCTGATGATCCGGATGCGCCGGCTCTCCGACCGGTTCGTCAAGATGCGCGGCGACCGGGGGCCGGGCCAGAACTGATGGACCATTCAGGGCACCACGCCGACCTGCGGCAGATCCTGCATCAGACCCGCAGCATCGCGGTCGTCGGGGCGTCGGGCAACCCCGCCCGACCCAGCAATGAGATCTACTCGTACCTGGTCGCGACCGGCCATTTCCAGGTGTATCCGGTCAACCCCACGATCACCGAGATCAGCGGCGCCCCGGTGTATCCCAGCCTGTCCGCGCTGCCGGTGACACCCGATCTGGTCGACGTGTTCCGCCGCGCCGAGGAGCTGCCGTCCGTGCTCGACGAGGTCCTGGGCCTCCCGCAGCGGCCCAAGACCCTGTGGTTGCAGCTGGGGTTACGCGACGAGCAGGTGGCTCGCGACGCGCAGGCGGCCGGCCTGCAGGTGGTGATGGATCGCTGCCTGAAGGTGGACCACGCCCGGTTCTACTGAATCGGTAGCCGGCCGACACCGAGAGTGCACTCAGGCATGCCTGCACTCGTGCGTTTCCGGCCACGATGCACTCTCGTGGCCTCAGCGGCGCATCCCTAGCGTTGGTGGACGGGCGAGAAGTCCAGCACCAGCCACTGGCCGTCGCGCTTGGTCAGCGCCACCCGCACCGCGGCCACCGCACGGTCCGGCTCCTTGCCGGGCGCGCTCTGGGTGACCCGCAGCACCACCGGCACACTGGCCACCTCCGGGCCGATCGCCTCGACCCCGGCGGAGAGCGTCACGGCCTGCGCGGTGACGTTGTGCTTGGCCAGTTCGGCACTGGACTTGGCGACCTCCTTCTGGAACTCTTCGGCCCGCTCCGGCACCATCAGCGCGGCCGCCTTCTCGGCGGCGGCCTGCGGGGTGCGCGGGTTGAACGTCGCCGTCGCCTCGGCCATCTCGGTCGCGATCTGCAGTACCCGCGCCGAATCGCGGGTGAAGTCACGGTCCGGCTCGGTCCAGTGGGTGAACCCGACCAGCACCGCCGACACCACGGCGATGGTGCACAGCGCAACGACGGCCAGCCGCAGCCGTGGCCCGTCGTCGTCGGTGCCGACGGTCACCGTGTCGCGGCGCAGCAGCCAGAAGTTGACCAGCATCCCCTGCACGATCAGCAGCAGCAGCACCGAACACGCCGAAATCCACCACCACGGCCAGGCCAGCACCATTCCGATCGCCACCAGCGCGGCAGCCGCCACCAGCGGGGCGGCGATGTCGAACGCCAGCAGCCGCCACACGTTCCTCATCGGATCGACCCCAGCCCCGAGATCAGCAGCTTGCCGGACACATCGGCGACGTCGAGCCGCAGATTCCAGTGCACCGTCTGCGGCTTGCCGCCAACGTTGTCGGCCACGGATGTGGCAACCACCAGGACGGTGTCGACGCGGCTGGCCACGCCGGGCGGCAGCTGCTCGGACGGCAGCGGCGTCCGGACGCCGGGCTGCTGGTCCGGGTCGTTGCGCACGCCTTGGATCGCCACCGCCTCGACCGCGCCGGTGCTGTGCGCCTTCAGCTTTTGGACGACGTCCCGGTACGGCTTGACCGCGGAGTCGAACTCCACGTTGAGCTTGCCGGCGGTGCCGTCGCGCAGGTTGCGCAGGCTGGCGTCGACGTTCTCGATGTTCATGTTGATCAGCACGCCGGTCCAGCTGATCGCGGTCTGCAGCACGCGGGTCTGATAGGCGCGCTCGGCGTCGCTGTCGCGGTGCGCCGACCAGATCAGCACGCCCAGCACGATCGCGGCGACCGACACCAGCCCCAACGCGGCCGACCCGATGCCGTAGGGCGAGAAAACGCCGCCGGTCGACGTGTCGTCATCAACGGCCGACCCGGTCCCGGCGTGGTCCTTGTCCTCGTCCGACATGGCTGGAACGGTACCTGACCGGCAGCTATGCACCGCCGTCAGGCAGGAAACGGTGAATTGGGGTGCTGAATACAATTGCGCCGATCCACGCCACGACTACGGTCCGGCCCCCTCTACCGGGCCGTCGTCGCGATGTGGATCGGCGCGTCATCCATACTCGCCGTTTCAATACTTTGAGTATGAATTAGTTGGTTTTCCATAACTTAGCGCCAACTGGCGTTCTCGTCAACCGCCGCGCCTGCTCCGGTGCCGCCAGGTCGTGGAATGATGGGCGCGGTGACGGCACCTACCTTGCGTTCCGGACTCGATCTGGACCACGTCGATAACCGCACCCGCCCCCAGGACGACCTATTCGGGCACGTCAACGGCCGCTGGCTGAGCGACTACGAGATGCCCGCCGATCGGGCCACCGACGGCGCCTTCCGCACCTTGTTCGACCGGGCCGAGGTCCAGGTGCGCGATCTGATCGCCGAGGCCGGCGGTTCGGCGAGGCTCGCCGGAGGCGAGGTGAAGCCGGGACCGCCGCATCAACCGGGCGGTTCGGCGAGGCTCGCCGGAGGCGAGGTGAAGCCGGGACCGCCGCATCAACCGGGGGCGAAGGCCCGCGCGGCGGGCACCGATGAACAGCGCATCGGTGACCTGTACGGCAGCTTTCTGGACGAGGCGGCCGTGGCGCGCCGCGGCGTGCAACCGTTGCTCGACGAGTTGGCCGGCATCGACGCGGCGGCCGACCGCGAAGCGCTGGCGGCCGTGCTCGGTGGGCTGCAGCGCACCGGCGCCGGGGGCGGAGTCGGCGCCTACGTGGACACCGATTCGAAGAAGTCGACCCGCTATCTGCTGCACCTGACCCAGTCCGGGATCGGGTTGCCCGACGAGTCCTACTACCGCGAGGAGCAGCACGCGGAGATCCTGGCCGCCTACCCCGGCCACATCGCGGCCATGTTCGCCCTGGTGTACGGCGGTGACCCGGTTGAGCACGCCGACACCGCCTCCCGCATCGTCGCGCTGGAGACCGCGCTGGCCGCGGCACACTGGGATGTGGTGCGCCGCCGCGATGCCGACCTGGGCTACAACCTGCGCGCATTCGCCGACCTGAGCACACAGGCGCCGGGCTTCGCCTGGTCCGACTGGGTATCGGCACTGGGCACCAGCCCTTCGGCGGTCGCCGAGCTCGTGGTGCGCCAACCGGACTACCTGACCGCTTTCGCCGCGCTGTGGGCCTCCGCCGATTTCGAGGACTGGAAGCGCTGGGCCCGCTGGCGGCTGATTCACGCGCGGGCCGCAATGCTCACCGAGGCGCTGGTGGCCGAGGACTTCGCCTTCTACGGCCGCCGGCTGACCGGTTCCCAAGACATCCGGCAGCGCTGGAAGCGCGGCGTGTCGCTGGTCGAGACCCTGATGGGCGACGCGGTCGGAAAGCTGTACGTGCAACGGCATTTCCCGGGAAACGCCAAGGCCCGCATCGACACGTTGGTGGCCAACCTGCGCGAGGCGTACCGGGTCAGCATCGAGGGATTGGACTGGATGACGCCGGCCACCCGGCAGCGTGCGCTGGCCAAGCTGGACACGTTCACCGCCAAGGTCGGCTACCCGGCGCGCTGGCGGGATTACTCGGCACTGGTGATCGATCGTGACGACCTCTACGGCAACTACCGCCGCGGGTATCAGGTCAACCATGATCGCGAGCTGGCCAAACTCGGCGGGCCGGTCGACCGCGACGAGTGGTTCATGACCCCACAGACCGTCAACGCCTACTACAACCCGGGGATGAACGAAATCGTCTTTCCCGCCGGGATTCTGCAGCCGCCGTTCTTCGATCCCGACGCCGACGACGCGGCCAACTACGGCGGTATCGGCGCGGTCATCGGCCACGAAATCGGGCATGGCTTCGACGACCAGGGCGCCAAGTACGACGGCGACGGGAACCTCGTCGATTGGTGGACCGATGACGACCGGTCCGAATTCTCGGGCCGCACCGAGGCTTTGATCGCGCAGTACGATGCCTACGCGCCGCGCGCACTGGACAACGGGCATCGGGTCAACGGCGCCTTCACCGTCGGGGAGAACATCGGCGATCTGGGCGGGCTGTCCATCGCGTTGTTGGCGTACCAGCTATCGCTGGGTGGTGCCGAAGCACCGGTGATCGACGGGCTGACCGGGGTGCAGCGGGTGTTTTTCGGCTGGGCGCAGGTGTGGCGCACCAAATCCCGGGAGGCCGAAGCGATCCGGCGGCTCGCGGTGGATCCGCACTCACCGCCGGAGTTCCGCTGCAACGGTGTCATCCGCAACCTCGACGCGTTCTACGAGGCGTTCGGGGTCACCGAGGACGACGCGCTCTACCTGGATCCGCCGCAGCGGGTCCGCATCTGGAACTGAGCCTGGGCCCGCCTGTCCCGCGAGCAGACCGCGGCTCGCGGGATGACCACGGCTCGCGGAATGCCTACGGGTGGGGCGTACCGGCCGCTCCGGCGGTCCCGGGCGTGCCGTTGGGCTGGGCGTCGCCGCCGTCGCCACCGTTGCCGCCGATGCCGCCGCCGTCGACGTTGAGCTTCCCGCCGGCACCACCGACGCCACCGGCACCACCGTTGCCGGTGCCGCCGGGGCCGGGAGCGCTGCCGTCGCCGCCGTTCCCGCCGTTGCCGCCGGTGGCGGTGTCGTTGTAGAAGCCGCTGCCCTGCGCGACGCTGAGCGTGCCGGCACCGCCGTTGCCGCCCTTGCCGCCCAACGCGCCGCCGGTGCCGTTGGTGCCACCGGCACCGCCATCGCCGCCGGTCGCGGTGCCGTTGCCCACGACGCCGTTGACCGACGCCGAAACGGTTGCGGCGCCGCCCGTTCCACCGGCAGCGGTCCCGACCCCGCCGGCCCCGCCGTCCCCGCCGGTGGCGGTGCTGTCGATGACGGTGCCGACGGAGGTGGCGGTGCCGGTCGCGGTGATGCTGGCCGCACCGCCGGCGCCGGCGTTGGCGGCACCGGCCCCGCCGTCACCACCGGTGGCTGCGCTGCCGGTGACGCTGCTGGCTTGGAAGCCATCGGTGCCGGTGGCGGTGATGGTGGCCTTGCCGCCAGCGGCGCTGTCGGAGCCGTTGCCACCGGTCGCGGTGCTGTCGGTGACCGTGCCGCCGTTGCTGGCGGTCACGCTGGCACTGCCCCCGGCCCCGTGGGCTCCGGCGTCCCCGCCGGTCACGTGGGTATCGGAGACCGCGCTACCCGCGCCGCCGGTCACGCTGATGCTGGCGGCGCCGCCGGCCGCCCCGTCGGTGCTGGTACCGGATGTCACGCTGCTGTCGGTGACCGTGCCGCCGTTGGTGACGATCTGAGCTGTGTTCCCCTGGCCGCCGGTGTAACCGTCGCCACCGGCCGCCGTGCTGCCGGTGATGGAGTCCCCGGCGCCTTTGGCCGACAGGGTGCCAGAGCCCGCGTTGCCGCCGTTGACGCCGTTCTGGCCCGCTCCGCCGTCGCCGCCGGTCGCGGTGCCTTCGGCAACGCTGTTGGCGCCACCCGCACTGACCACGCCTGGCCTGCCCAGGCCACCGGTGATGCCGCTACCGGTGCCGCTACCGCCGGCGCCACCCGTGCCGGTGCCGCTGGCGTGCGCTCCGGTACCCAGCGTGACCACCTGCCCGGTCCAGCCCGCACCGCCCGTTCCGCCGTCGATGCCCTGACCGCCGGCACCGCCGTAGGCGCTGCCGGAAGCCTCAGAGTTGTCCCCGGTGGCGAGCACCACGCCCCCACCACCGGCACCCCCGTGGCCGCCGGTGGAGGCGCCGCCGCCGGCCCCCCCGAGCGCATATCCGCTGGCGGTGCTGTTGGCACCGCCCGCGTAGTAGCCGGTCTGGATCCAGCCACCGCCGGCCGCACCGCCGACGCTGTCGGTCCCGTCACCGCTGCCGCCGGCACCACCGATGCCGGTGCCGGTGGCGGTGCTGTCGGTCCGCTGGGCGAAGATGCCACCCTGTCCACCGGCGCCGCCGACGCCGCTATGGTCGCCCGCACCGCCAGCACCACCGTGGCCCTCGCCACTGGCCGAACCACCGGCCGCAGTGGCCGCAACGTCGCCGTCGCCGCCGGCCCCGCCGGTCCCGCCATTGCTGCCGGCCCCGCCGGCGCCGCCGACCGCGCCGATGCCGCCGGCGACTCCTGTGTCGGTTCCGGTGGCTTCCGCACCAGCCGATCCGGCGACGACCTTTCCTGCACCGCCGTCCCCGCCCGTGCCACCGCTGGTGGCGCCACCACCGGCACCACCGGTCGCGATCCCGCCGGCCGACCCGTCGTTTCCACCAACGACCGAGTGGCCTGGCGTCAAAACCCCATGGAACGCGCCCGCGATCAAGGCGTTTCCGCCGGCCCCGCCGACGCTGCCACTGTCCTGCGCGCTTCCGCCGGCACCGCCAGTGGCGTGACCCGAAGCTTCACCGCCGGTACCGCCTTGCACTCCGGCGCTGACCTCGGCGCTGCCGCCCGCGCCACCGGTACCGCCGGTGCTGCCGGAACCACCTGCGCCACCGTCTGCGATGGCGTTGGTGACCACGCCACCCTTGCCTGCTGCGACATTGGCAGCACCGCCATTGCCCCCGACGCCGCCGTTCGCGTCGCCCGCACCGGCGTTACCGCCGGTCGCTGACGAGTCGGAAATGGAACTACCGGCGCCGGTGGCCGTGACGGTGGCGCCACCACCGACGGCGCTGTCAGAGTTGACCCCGGCAGCTGCGGAACTGTCGATAATGCTGCCGCCGGTACCGGCGAACAGCTTGGCGTCACCGCCCGCGCCGCCGGCACTGGCATTCCCTCCGGTGGCGCTGCCACCGGAAATGGAGCTTCCGGTCTGGCTGGCCCGGACGTCGCCCACGCCGCCGTTGGCGCCAGTGGCGCCGTTCCCGCCGGTGGCGGTGCTGCCGGTGATGGAGTCGTTGTCGCCCTTGGTGGCGATCACGCCGGACCCGCCATTGCCACCATTGACGCCGTCGTGGCCCGATCCGCCGTTGCCGCCGGTCGCGGTGCCCTCGGCGGTGGAGTTGATTCCGCCCCCGGTCGACGTTCCCGAGCCGATCACACCTTGACCGCCCTTGCCGCCGCTGATGCCGGCGCCGGTGCCGCTGCCGCCGTCGCCTCCGGTGGCGGTGCCGCTGACGTGGGTGCCATTGCCGGTGGTATCCACCTGCCCCATCGCCCCGGCCCCGCCGGTACCGCCGTCCGCGCCCGTGCCGCCCGTACCGCCGTAGGCGTTGCCCGAGGCGTCCGAACCGTCTCCAGCGGTCAGGATGCTCGCGACGCCGCCGGCGCCACCGGCACCACCGGTGGACGCGGCCCCACCGGCACCACCGAGCGCATAACCACTGGCGGTGCTGCTCATGCCACGGCCGTAATACCACCACCCGCTCTGAACCGAGCTGCTACCACCGGCGCCGCCGACGCTGCCGGCCCCGTCGCCGGCCCCACCGGCGCCACCGATACTGGTGCCGCTCGCGGTGCTGCCGGCATAGGTGGCAAAGATTCCGCCCTGCGCGCCGACGCCGCCGGTACCACCGTCGGTACCGGCACCACCCGCGCCGCCCGTTCCGCTCCCGGTCGCCGACGCGCCGTAGCCGGCGGTGGCCGCAACAACGCCCTGGCCACCGGCGCCGCCGACACCGCCGGTGCTGCCGGCCCCGCCTGCGCCACCGGTCGCGGTGGTCGTGTCGCCGACCGTGCTGCCGGCCGCACTACCGGCCACCGTGGCGGAAATGTCCCCGCTGCCGCCGGCCCCGCCGGTGCCGCCAGCGGTACCGAAACCGCCGGCCCCGCCCGTCGCGACGACGTTACCCACCGCTCCGCCGCCGCCCGCAGTCACTGTCGCCGCGCCGCCGGCCCCGCCGGTACCGCCGTTGGCGTCACCCGCACCGGCATTACCACCGGTGGCAGACGCGCCGGAGATGGAGCTGCCTCCTCCGGTGGCGGTGATGCTGGCGCTGCCGCCGACCGCACTGTCAGAGCCCTGCCCGGCCTCTGCGGAACTGGCCATGATCATGCCGCCGTAGTTGGCGAACAGCTTGGCGTCGCTGCCCGCACCGCCCGCACCGCCGTCGCCCCCGGTAGCGCTGCCACCGGAGATCTGGCCTCCGTGGCTGGTTCTCACGTCGGCCAAGCCGCCATTGGCACCGGTCGCACCGTTCCCGCCGGTGGCCGTGCTGTCGGTGATGGAGTCGTAGTCGCCCTTGGTGACGACGTAGCCGTTGCCACCGTTACCGCCGTCGACACCGTCCTGGCCGGCCCCGCCGTTACCGCCGGTCGCGGTGCCCTCCGCGGTGGCGTTGATGCCGCCGCCGCTCGAGAGTCCCGAACTCACGGCGGCTCGTCCGCCGGCGCCCCCGGTGACCCCGTCGCCGGTACCGCTGCCGCCGTCGCCGCCGGTGGCGGTACCGCTGGCGTGGGTGCCATTGCCCAGCGTGACCACCTGCCCGATCGTCCCGGCCCCGCCGGTCCCACCATCGGCGCCGGCCCCACCGGCGCCACCGTACGCGTTGCCCGACGCCTCGGAGCCGTCCCCGCCGGTGAGCACGCTCGCGACGCCACCGGCGCCACCGGTGCCCCCAGTGGCCGCAGCCCCGCCCGCGCCGCCACGCGCATATCCGCTGGCCGTGCTGTTGTCGCCGCGACCGTAGTAACCGGTCCGGATCGACCCGCCGCCGCCGTTGCCGCCGAGGCTGCCGGCCCCATCGGCGCTGCCGCCGGCGCCACCGATCGCGGTGCCCGTGGCGGTGCTGCCGTCCCGCAGGGCGCTGACCCCGCCTTGTCCGCCAGCGCCACCGGCGCCACCGTCGGTCCCGGCCCCGCCGGCGCCCCCGGTCGCGGACGCATCGGTCGCGGTGCCGCCGTTGGTGGCGGTAACCACGCCCGCACCACCGGCACCACCGGCTCCGGTGCCGGAGGCGTTACCGCCCGCACCACCGGTGGCGCTGCCCGCCGCGGCGCTGCCCGCCCCGTCAGCCGTGATGGTGGCCGATCCGCCGGTACCACCGGCACCGCCCGCCGCCGCCGAACCATCGCCACCGGAGCCGCCGTCACCACCGGAAGCGGTGCCGCTTGCCGCGCCACCGTTCGTCGAGGAGATGACGGCGCCACCGGCACCACCGCCGCCGCCACCGCCGTAGCCGACGTGACCGGCGCTGCCCAGTGCGCCGGCGCCACCGGCGCCGGCCGCACCCGCGGTCGCACCGGTACCCGACGCGTAGCCGTCGCCACCGGCACCCCCGTTGCCGCCGGAGGCGTAGGCGCCGTCGGTGCCCGCGGTGCCATCAGCACCCAGTGCGCTGCCCGCTCCCGCCGTACCGCCCGTGCCCGCAGCATCGCCCGAAACACCGCCGGTGCCGCCGGTACCACCGTTGATGTGTGCCGCGTCGCCGGCCGCGCCGGCACCACCGACACCGCCGGCGCCCGCATTGCCGCCGTTACCGCCGTTACCGCCGCGGGCCAACCAGCCGGTGGCGTTGCCGCCGTTGCCGCCGTTACCGCCGTTACCGCCATCGCCGCCGTTACCGCCGGCGCCGGCGTTGACCGCCCACACGCCGTCGGCCCCGGTCGTCCCGGCAACTCCCGCGCCGCCGACACCGCCATTGCCGGCGATGCCGAAGAACCAGCCCGGCGCGTCGCCGCCATCACCGCCGTCGCCGCCCAGCTCGCCCGCGGTGGCGGCGCCACCGGAGCCGCCATCACCGCCGATACCCATGAAGGTGCCGCCGGACCCGCCGTCACCGCCGTTCAAGCCGGCCCAGCCCGCACCACCGTCGCCGCCGTTGCCGAACCACCCGGCGTCACCGCCGTCGCCGCCGGCGACGCCGTCGGCGGTGCCGCTGAAGCCGTCGCCCCCGTCGCCGAACCACAGCCCGCCGTCCCCGCCGTCGGGGTTGGCCAGGGTGCCGTCGGCGCCGTTGCCGATGAAAATGCTTCCGGCCGGGGCGAACTGGTTGATCCAGTGATCGACCTGGGTCCCGAACGGACTGTCGATCCACTGCACCATGGTGGTGTGCAGCGGCTGATACCACCACTGGTCGACCAGCGTCGTCCAGTCGAAGCCGGCGCCGGCCAGCGGCTCGGCACCCAGGGACAGCGCCTGCGCGCCCGGATCGCCGGCACTGGAGAGCACCGCGTCCCACGCCGCGGGGTCCAGCAATTGGGCGGCGTCCACGTTGACGTCGGCGCCAGCGGCCCACGCCGACGGGTCGAACAGATCCGTGATCCAGTCAAATTCGTCGGCCTGCGCCGTGGGTGCTGTCGACAGCGGCGCCATTCCGAACGCCAGGAACGCTCCGACGGCGGTGGCGGCGCCGGCAACCCGGCCATGGCCGGCCGCCCTCCCGGCCAAGCCGTCGCGGCGCGCGCTTTTCCGATGCGATCCAGCCATATGTGAGCTACCCCCCGCACGCCCACGTAAGAAAAACGTAGGAAATTATCAGTTGGCGGAACTGTAACGTTCAGCTAGTTCAAGCCGCAATGCCTTGACGCCCAGGTAAATATCCGCGCGAGGCACCCCACGGCGGGGCGCGGTACGCGGCCGGTACCCGCAGCAAAAAGCCCCCGAATTTCGAATCGGGGGCTTTATGCGGTTACGCGGACGGTCAGATCTGCCAGTCGTTGGAGCCGTCGTTCTTGGTGTAGCTGCCGACGGAGTTCTTCACCACGACCGGGTCCCCGCTGCCGAAGTTGTCGTAGAACCACTTCGCGTTGGTGGGGCTCAGGTTGATGCAGCCGTGGCTGACGTTGCGCTTGCCCTGATCACCGACCGACCACGGGGCGCTGTGCACGAAGCCGCCGCTGTTGTCGATCCGCACGGCGTCGTTGACGGTCACCTTGTAGCCGTAAGTGGAGTTGACCGGCACCCCATAGGTCGAGGAGTCCATCACCACCGTGGGCATCTTCTCCAGCACGTAGTAGGTGCCGTTGGGGGTCTCGTGGCCACCGGCCGACATCCCCATCGACATCGGGAAGGTCTGTTCCACCTTCCCGTTGCGGGTGATGGTCATCTGATGGGTGGCGTCGTCGGCGGTGGCCACCAGCGCGTCACCGGTCCGGAAGTCCGACAGGGTGCCGGCGGCGTCGATGTGCACGGTGGTGTTGGCCGGCCACAGGCTCAACGGACGCCAACGCACCTGGGTGGGTGTCATCCAGTAGAACTTGCCCGGCACCGGGGGCACCGACGAGATGTGGATGGCCTGTTCGGCCAGGGCCTGGTTGGCGATCGGCCGCTGGAAGTTGATGATGATCGGCTTGGCCACCCCGACCATCGACCCCGGCAGCGGGTTGAACGACGGCGGCAGGAACGGCGGCTCACCGGTGAACGGGGCCGGGTTCTGCCCGGCGGGCACCCCCTGCGGGCCGACCGGGGCACCCTGCGGGGCGGCCGGCACGGCTCCCGGCGCCGGGTCCGCGGGCGGCGGGGGCGCGAACGGGTCGGCGGCCGGGGGTGGGGCGAACGGATCACCCGGGGGCGGCGGCACGTCGACCGGGGGTGCCGGGTCGACCGGGGCCGGTTCGGCCGCGGCCGGGTCCGCGGGGGGCGCGGGCTGATCGGGATCGGCCAGCGCCGCACCGGCACCAAGGGTGAACACGGCGGTCAATCCCGCCGCACCGAGCGCAGCGGTGAACGCGCTCATCGTCCATCGCGACATTTTTACCTCCAGTCACAGTTGGATCCAGTGTCTCACAACTGAAGGTCCAGCTAACTCTCGCGATATCACTCCAGACCGGCCTAGCAGCCATACCGAAGGCGTTGAACTGCGCAATTACTTCGCCGATAGCGTCGAACATCACTCCCGGAGGACAGGCGAGGAAACTCGAAACAGGCCCCGACCAAGCGTCATACCCACCGTCGCTCCCCCGACCAACAGCGCCGAGGCCGCCAGCATCGCCCAGACCTCGGCGTGCTCGTCGAGCAGCCCGCCCATCAGCGATCCGGCCATGATTCCGACCTGAAACGCCGCCACGTAGACCCCGGACGCGCCGTCCGGGTCACCGGGAGCGGTGCGCATGGCCGCGGATTGCAGCATCGGTGACACCGCCATCGTCATCGCACCCCACAGCACGATCGCCGCAATGCCCACCAGTGCCGTGGCCGGTGTGTGGCGCCCTTCCAGCGCCAACACGGTCAGGATCAGGAAACCGGCGGCCATCGCCGCCAGGCAGGCGCACAGCGCGGCCTGCGGGTGGCGGTCCAGCGGCCGGCCGACCAGCGGCATCGTCACCAGACCGGCAACCCCGAACGCCGCCAGCAGCCAGGCCAGCCTCGGTCCGTGCACCCCGACGACGTCACGGATGATCACCACGATGAAGGTGTAGGAGATGTAGTGGCCGGCGACCACGATCAACGTCAGCACGCTCAGGGTGAGCAGCCGATTGTTGCGGTGGTGGCGCGCCTGCCGGCCGACCGCGGTGAGCTGCTCGGCGGGCAGCACCATCTCCGGCAGCACCAACCGGGCCGCGACGGTGACCACCGCCGCGGCGACGGTGACGCCGGCGACAGCCCAGCGCCAGCCCGCCAGCAGGCTCAACGCCGCGGTCAACGGAGTGCCCAGCACCAGCGCCAGGCTGGTGCCGACATAGATCACGGTGGTTGCCCGGCCGGAATGGCTAGTCGGCACCAGCCGGGATGCGATCGGCGCGATGACCGACCACATCAGCCCGTGGGTCACCGCACAGAGCACCCGGCCGCCGGTCAACACCGTGAAATTGGGTGCCAGCGCGGACACCAGTTGCGAGACGGTCAGGCACACCAGGGTCAGCAGCAGCACCCGGCGCCGCGGCCAGTAGGCCGTCGCGCGCACCAGCGGGATGGTGGTCAGCGCGGCTACCAGCGCGTACCAGGCCAGCAAGGTGCCGACCAGGGCCTCGCGAACCCCCAGATCACGTGCAATCGCGGGCAGTGCGCCCACCGGCACCGTCTCGGCGGTGACATAGATGAAGGCCGCCGCGGCCAGCACCGTCAACTGCACCGCGACCCGCGGCGTCCACGGGCCGGTACGTGTGATTCGGCTATCGACTTTGACGTCCTCTCCGCACCAGCGTGCGGGGATTCCTCGTGCCGGCCAGCTGTCTCGATAGGCGCTCATGGGGCTATCGCCGTGGGCTGGTCGGTAGTGGAGGTTTGCGCCGAGCGGCTCTGTCGCATCACAGCTTTGGCTTTGCGCCGGGCGTTGATGCGCGCCACCGACCTCCGCGAGGGCGGATGCCTGCGGCCTCGCCGCTTGCGTGCTGATGCACTACAGCTGGACTTCGACGACCCGTCGACGTCCTGACGGCGCAGCCAGCCCCGGCGGGCTGCCTGCAAGTCCAGCCGATCAGACCCATCAACCTCGGCTACGACGTGCAGTCCGAGGTAGGCCGACAACAGGTCCCGATCTTCGGTGACACCACACTGGCAGCGGTGCACCCGTTGCCAGAGCGGCTTCTTCTCCCGCTTCCCGCACAGACAGGTTTGCGACAAGGCGGTCGCGTATGGGCTGTACTCGTAGAGCCGCTCGCCGCCGGCGCTTTCAGCCTTGCGGCGCATCATCTCGACCAGTAGCCCGGGTGCCCGGTCGCGCACACTGCGCGGAAAGTTCTTCTGCCACGACACGTAGTCCAGCTTCTCGCAACACACATCGTGACCGTGGGCCAGCAGCCGGTTGACCAGCGCCCCGTGCAGCGTCTTGCGGTGGGCAGCGAGCCGGCGATGGGTTTCGGCGACGCGAATAGCAGTCTGCTGAGCGGCAACCGATCGTTGCCAGCCACACCGCGCCGACGTATGGGTGCCATCAGGGTTGAAGCACCGCGATGATCCGGCGCGGTGCTGACGATCCAAGTGGCGTTGGACGCGACGCAGCCGGGCAGTGTCGAGCTCGATCGCATCGGCCAATGGCTCGATCCAGCCTTCCCAACCGCCGTCGCTGGACTCGACGGCAACCGCGATCTGCCTCGGTCCCAGATCGAACGACACCCGGCCGTCGCCGACCGGGTGTCTCGCTGCCGGATGCCCGTCGCAGACCAGTTGCAATCGATAGGTGTCGGCGCCGTTGATCACCGTGCGCACAATCCGGGTGCACAGCACCTTGCCGGTCGAGATCAACGCTTCAATCTCCGCAAGCTCGGCCGCTTGCTCTCTACCGCGGCGACCCGACTCTGCCACGGGCGCGACCGGGATGACGAATCCCGCACCCCACTGCAACCCCACCAGGCGGCCCGCCGCATCCGTATTCGGGCGGAGTGCACCGTTGCCGTCTTTGGACGCCAACGAACGCAGGCCCCGCTTGGTCGATTTGAACCGCGGCCTTCCTTTGCAGCCCACATGCCACCGGCGGACCGCATCAAAGGCCCGCGCCCCCAAATTTTGGGTCTCCTGGGCGAGAAGATGCTCGCGCACCCACGACCTGCGTAGCGCCGAAGCATACGACTGCGCCCCATCGGCAGTGAATCCGTGCGCTTGCTCCACAGCCCGAAACGCCGCACCGCGGCGCTGGCGCTCGGCCGACGTGCGGCGCGGCAGGTCTCGTGCGGCATGCCAGGCCGGATCGGCCTTCACACGACGGCTACGGGCCAAGAACTCACCGAGCACCGCGTTATACACCCGCACCCCGACACGAAACCGGATCGTGATCCCCCGGCACTGCGACCGATCAGGTCGCAGTGGCCAGGACCGCACATGAGTGGGTGCGCCCTTCGGGCGCTTGCGCGCCCGCAGCTTGCGCACCAGCCCGGTTGCCGGTGTCGCTGCCGTGAGGTATGCCTTACCCACAGAACAACCGTAGAGGTGACCCCTGACACCACGACCTGCCGCCGCACCAAGCACAGCGTGTCGGTGTTGCATCCATATTTTTGGTGTGCCTGACCAAGTGTGCGTCCGCCCGGGACACGCGGACACCTCTTCTCGTCGTCGTATCCCGCCGGCTACTACGGACGCGCACGACGTCCACCCTGCACGGCACCTTGGCCGCTTGTTGGCAGCGGCAAACAAGCGTGGCGGTCGAGTGCTGTTGGGCGTGAGCATGCTGGGTGAGCAGCGGTGATCGCCAGGAACGGCGATCAGGCGTCGGGCCTGGTCAGCGTCCTCGTCTTCCGGTTCTATCATCGGCTCTGAAACGAATGGGACGACGCCGCGGTGGACGGCACACTAGCGCTGGACGTTACGTTCCGAGGCTCACTTGGCCAGTCGACCCTGGGGCGCGACGGGTGGCGTGGCTACCGCGATCAAATCCGCCGTGGTGCGCCGGATTTCCACAACGAGGTCCTCGACTTATTCACCTGGTTGAACACCCGTGGGCCGCTGCGTGCCCGCGAACTGGTGGCCGAGGTGGGGCTCGCGGAGCACCCGGTCGATGTTCTGCTGGCGTACTGTGCCGCCCTCGGCCTGATTGATCGCGATGTTGCCGACGGCGACCGGCGAAGATCACCGAGCTCCCACGCCAGCACCTAGTCGCCGAGTCGCGTGTCACCAGGAAGTTCACTGAATTTGACGATGAGGCAGGCATCGTCGGGGTCCCCGTGCAAGGCGAGCGCCCTGTCCACGACAACAACCTGCACAGGGGCTGCACAGACCACCGCTGGCGCGTCCCTGACCGTAGCGGGTAGGACACCCGCCGGACGTCAGGATCTCAAGATCGAACGAGTCGGGCGATGGCTGCCGACGCTTCGGCGAGCTTCGCGTCGGCCTCATCACCGCCCTCGGCGACCGCGTGCGTCACACAGTGGCCGAGATGCTCGTCGAGCAGGTTCAGTGCCACCGACCGCAACGCGCTGTTGACGGCACTGATCTGGGTGAGCACGTCGATGCAGTACTTGTCCTCGTCGATCATCTTGGCGATGCCGCGCACCTGGCCCTCGATGCGGCGCAGCCGTTTTGCGTAATTGTCCTTCTGCGACGAATACCCGTGTGCGGTCGTCATCTAGCGCCCTCCCAGCATTCGGTTCATCTGGTCTATCCCGGCCTGCTGGGACGTCACGAGTGAGTTCGCCACCGAGATCACATCGGCACTGTGGCCGTGCGCGATCTCGTATCGGGCCATGGTGAGCGCCCCCCGGTGATGGGACAGCATCGATTGCAGCCACAACGTGTCGAACGCCTCGCCCGACAGGCCCTTGAGCTTGTCCATGGTGCCCGCATCGACCATGCCTTCGGGATGACTCCCGTCGCGGGTCGGCGCAACGTCCCACTGCAGCAACTGCGCCCGGAAGCCCTGGATCTCGGGGTTCGTCTGATTGGCGATCTGGGCGGCGAACGCGATGAGTTCGGCATCGGTGCTGTGCGCCGACACCATCATCGACAACTCCAGCGCCTGCTGGTGATGCGGAAGCATGTTCTGCAAAAAACTGACGTCGTCGTCATTGTGCGGGGTAACGGTCACCGACGCTGTCGCGCTGGCCGACGTGTGGCCGGCATGGTCCTGCGACGACGACCCGCAGCCGCCCAGCACGGCAACGCACAGCGCCGCGCCGGCCGCCACCACACTCGGAAACACACCCATAGCCACCATCATAGCCCATACCCCGGTAGGGTATAGAAATCGTTTTGTCCAGCTAACCGCTGCAGGCATACTGACACGGTGACTTCCGCGAACGCCAACACCTCAGCGGCTTCCGCCGCCGCCGACATCAAGCCGCGCAGCCGAGATGTGACCGACGGGCTGGAGAAAGCCGCCGCCCGCGGCATGTTGCGCGCGGTCGGGATGGGTGATGACGACTGGGCGAAGCCGCAGATCGGCGTCGGATCCTCCTGGAACGAGATCACTCCGTGCAACATGTCGCTGCAGCGGCTTGCCCAGTCGGTCAAGGGCGGCGTGCACGAGGCCGGCGGCTATCCGCTGGAATTCGGCACCATCTCGGTGTCCGACGGCATCTCGATGGGCCATGAGGGGATGCACTTCTCACTGGTGAGCCGCGAGGTGATCGCCGACAGCGTCGAGACGGTGATGCAGGCCGAACGACTGGACGGCTCGGTACTGCTGGCCGGCTGCGACAAGTCCATCCCTGGCATGCTGATGGCGGCCGCCCGGCTGGACCTGGCCTCGGTGTTCCTCTACAACGGCTCGATCATGCCCGGCAAGGCCAAGCTGACCGACGGTACCGAGAAGGAAGTCACCATCATCGACGCCTTCGAGGCGGTCGGCGCCTGTGCGCGGGGACTGATGTCCCGCGAGGACGTCGACATCATCGAGCGGGCGATCTGCCCGGGAGAGGGTGCCTGCGGCGGCATGTACACCGCCAACACCATGGCATCGGCCGCCGAGGCACTGGGCATGTCCTTGCCCGGCAGCGCCTCACCGGTCGCCATCGACTCACGGCGCGACGAGTTCGCCCGTAAGTCCGGCGACGCGGTTGTCGAGTTGCTGCGCCGCGGTATCACCGCTCGCGACATCCTGACCAAGCAGGCCTTCGAGAACGCCATCGCGGTCGTGATGGCGTTCGGCGGTTCCACCAACGCAGTGCTGCACCTGCTGGCCATTGCACGCGAGGCCGAGGTCGACCTCACCCTGGCCGACTTCACTCGCATCGGCAACAAGGTTCCGCACCTGGCGGACGTCAAACCCTTTGGCCGCCATGTGATGAAGGACGTCGACGAGATCGGCGGCGTGCCGGTGGTGATGCGCGCACTGCTGGATGCCGGTCTGCTGCACGGTGATTGTCTGACCGTCACCGGCGCGACCATGGCGGAGAACCTGGCGCACATCGCCCCGCCGGATCCGGACGGCAAGGTGCTGCGGGTGATGAACAACCCGATCCACCCCACCGGCGGCATCACCATCCTGCACGGGTCGCTGGCGCCGGAGGGCGCGGTGGTCAAGTCCGCTGGCTTCGACAAGGACGTGATCGAGGGGACGGCACGGGTTTTCGAGCGCGAGCGTGCCGCGCTGGATGCGCTGGAGGACGGCACCATCACCGCCGGTGACGCGGTGGTGATCCGCTACGAGGGCCCCAAGGGCGGGCCGGGGATGCGCGAGATGCTCGCCATCACCGGCGCCATCAAGGGCGCCGGCCTGGGCAAGGACGTGCTGCTGCTGACCGATGGCCGCTTCTCCGGCGGTACCACCGGGCTGTGCGTCGGACACGTGGCACCCGAAGCCGTCGACGGTGGGCCGATCGCGTTCGTGCGCGACGGCGACCCGATCCGGCTCGACGTCGCCAACGGCACCCTGGACGTGCTGGTTGATCCCGACGAGTTCGCCGCGCGCCGTGAAGGTTTCACCCCGCTGCCGCCGCGGTACAACACCGGCGTGCTGGCCAAATACGTCAAACTGGTCGGCTCTGCCGCGATCGGCGCCGTCTGCAGCTGAGGTGCTTATCCCGCGAGCGTGCGCAGTTGCACGCCCTGAGGCGCATACCGTGGCATTCTACGCACGCTCGCGGTAAAGGACGTCAGGAAACCACGGCCATCGCGAAGCCGTCCCAGCCCTTGACACCGACCGTCTGGATCGCCGCGGCCTGCAGCCGCGGATGCTCACCCATCAGCGCCAGAACATCCCGGCTGCCGCGCGCCGTCGCGTCGCGGGAAGCCGCATCCAGGATTGCTCCTTCGCGAATCACATTGTCCACCACAATGACCGAACCGGCATGACACAGCTGCGTCGCCCAATCCAGATACCCGACGTTGTTCTCCTTGTCGGCGTCGATGAACACCAGATCGAAGAACTGCCCGGCCAGCGTCGGCAACGTGTCCAGCGCCGGACCGACGATCACCTCAACCCGATCCCCGACGCCGGCCCGATCCAGGTTGGCCCGAGCGACCTCGGCGTGTTTGGGCTCGTATTCCAGCGATACCACCGCGCCGTCGGGCCCCACGGCGCGTGCCAGCCAGATGGTGCTGTAGCCGCCGAGTGTGCCGATCTCCAGGATCCGGGTGGCCCGCATCGCGGTCGCCAGCAGGTTCAAGAACTTGCCCTGTTGTGCGGAGACCGCGATCGCCGGCAACCCGGCCGCCTCGCTCGCCCGCAGGGCCGCCTCCAGCGCCTGGTCGTCTCCGATCAGCGTGCGGTCCAAGAAACTATCAACGTCAACAGCCTGTGCCGGATTCACCACACCGACGCTACCAGCGCCTAG
>NZ_JCALCW010000109.1:0-287 GCF_059812545.1 Mycobacterium sp. NGS50 | reverse complement strand
TCGTTGATGGAGTTCATCAACGCGATCCACGGACTGATGCCCGGCCCGATCATCCCCATGAACACCGCGCTTTGCGGCGAGCCCAGCCAATCGATGAGCGGCAGGATCGCGTTCGGATCAACATTGTCGGGCAGATAGCCGGCCACCTGACCGAACATCAACGCATGCGTGCCATCCATCGTGTGATTGAGCACCGTGGCATGCGTCGCATCGGTTTCGTTCTGGAGCCCCCACCCCGAGAGCACCGCATTCAGATGCCCCTGAATCGACTCCACCACACCATTGGT
>NZ_JCALCW010000108.1:0-302 GCF_059812545.1 Mycobacterium sp. NGS50 | reverse complement strand
CAGTGCGATCGGCACCCTGGTCGAGCGCAGCACCCGATTCACCATCTTGCTGCACCTACCCCACGATCACACCGCCGATTCGGTGGCCACCGCGATGATCGAGGCGATGAGCGAGCTGCCGGCTCATCTGCGCCGCACCATCACCTGGGACCGCGGCGCGGAGATGGCCGGCTGGAGCGACATCAGCCTGGCCCTGCAGGCCCCGGTCTACTTCTGCGATCCGCATTCCCCCTGGCAGCGGGGCAGCAACGAGAACACCAACCGACTGCTGCGGTTCTGGTTCGAAAAGGGCACCGACCTCA
>NZ_JCALCW010000107.1:0-302 GCF_059812545.1 Mycobacterium sp. NGS50 | reverse complement strand
ATCTGATGATGGTTGACCCCGATCCGGGCCCGATGCGCATCCGCGTAGGCGAAACTGCGCCCCAACAACAACCGGTCCGGACTCAACCCGGTACCCGGAACAATGTTGTGCGGCCCGAACGCGGCCTGCTCCACCTCGGTGTGATGATCGGTGGGGTTGCGGTCCAACGTCATCCGCCCCACCTCGATCAACGGATAATCGGCGTGCGGCCACACCTTGGTCACATCAAACGGATTGAACCGATACGTCTTGGCATCCTCGAACGGCATGATCTGCACATACAACGTCCAACTCGGGTGATC
>NZ_JCALCW010000106.1:0-314 GCF_059812545.1 Mycobacterium sp. NGS50 | reverse complement strand
CGACGCGACACCTTCGTAAGTGCGGTTTGTCAAGTGGTTGGGGCGGCCTGCCCTGATCCTCGTCTCAACGTAGTGCGTCAAACGGGTTTGTTCCCGACGTCGTTCAATCGAGTTCGGTGAGGACGGGCGGGGCCTGCTCAGGGTGTCGCTCGAGGTCTTTGCGCCTCTACGCCAAATGGAGCTTGGCCCCAACCTATTTCATATGGATAGGTCGTTGGTCACGCTGCTGCGGGCAAGGTGAGAGCGCCGGCCTGCGTGGCGTTCCAGGCCACCCGTTGGGTGGTGATGACGTAGATCCAGCGCAGCAGGGCGGC
>NZ_JCALCW010000105.1:0-328 GCF_059812545.1 Mycobacterium sp. NGS50 | reverse complement strand
GCCCCTCTACCTGGGCCGCAGCAAACGCATCGCCACCACCGACCAACGCCTCATCTGCCACGCCCGCGACCACGGCTGCACCCGACCCAACTGCACCCAACCCGGCTACCACTGCGAAGTCCACCACGAACCCGGCTGGGCGGCCGGCGGCCACACCAACGCCGACCACCTCTGGTTCGCCTGCCCGTGTGACCACACCGCCCACACCAACGGCCACTACACCACCACCGTCACCAACGGCCGCCTCGCCTGGACCAACGGCACCACCGCACCCCAAATCAACCACGCCCACCACCCCGACGAACTCCTCCACGACCCCGACCCACCC
>NZ_JCALCW010000104.1:0-333 GCF_059812545.1 Mycobacterium sp. NGS50 | reverse complement strand
GGCGGTTTCTAGGGGTCGTCGCAAGCGCTGCTGGTTATTGAGTCTGTAGTAGATCACGTAGGCGCTCGGCTGGGGTGTCCCAGTCGAGCGTTTTGCGTGGGCGGCCGTTGAGTTGCTGGGCGACGTGTTCGAGGTCTTCGGGGCCGAACACGCCGAGGTCGGTGCCTTTGGGGAAGTATTGGCGCAGCAGTCCGTTGGTGTTCTCGTTGGTGCCGCGTTGCCAGGGGCTGGCCGGGTCGCAGAAGTAGACGGTCATGTCGGTGGCCATGGAGAACTGCTTGTGACCAGCCATTTCGGCGCCCTGGTCCCAGGTCAGCGATCCGCGCAGATGCG
>NZ_JCALCW010000103.1:0-351 GCF_059812545.1 Mycobacterium sp. NGS50 | reverse complement strand
GCGCGGAGCCGACCTCGGTCACGACCTCGTCGACTGGAAGCTGTTGAGCCGTGGCCCACGCCACCACCCGCGCGACCTGCCGATCCAGATCCGCTTTCTGATCGGCCGACGACACCCGCGCATACACCGCGGTCCGCGATCGCATGCCAGCGTCCCCAGCCGGTTCGTCGACGAGAATCAATCGACCCACGCGCCGCGCGGGTACCGGCAACAACCCGGCGCGAAACCAGCGATACGCAGTTACCCGCGCAACACCGTTGCGCTCAGCCCACGCCGCCAGATTCATACACTCGTTCCTACAGCACGCCACCGACAACTACCGACCACTCGGACCGCAACAGCTGGCACCCC
>NZ_JCALCW010000102.1:0-376 GCF_059812545.1 Mycobacterium sp. NGS50 | reverse complement strand
CCTATACATTCAGCGTGTGGTGACACGACATCACTCGTGCCGGGTTTCCCCATTCGGACATCCTCGGATCCACGCTCGGTTGACAGCTCCCCGAGGCATATCGCAGCCTCCCACGTCCTTCATCGGCTCCCAATGCCAAGGCATCCACCATGCGCCCTTAAGCACTTACAAACACAAAAACCAAATCGAAATTTGCATTACATACAACAAACAACACCCCCCACAACAGAGGAGCCCTGCTTGCTAGATGCTCGCAACCACTATCCACAAATCAAACACCACACCCCACCACCAAGATGAGGCGACAACACACCCACCCCCACACGAGGGCAGACAAACCGGGCCTGTTGTCTCAGGACCCAACAGTGTGCCTGGC
>NZ_JCALCW010000101.1:0-418 GCF_059812545.1 Mycobacterium sp. NGS50 | reverse complement strand
CGGTTGGAGTGGTTGTCGAAGACGGCCAGGTAGTGAATCGAATGGCTTGCCATGGCGATCAGGTCGCGCATGGGTAGGCGGGAGCCGCCGCCGGTGCGGGCGGCCGGGGGCATGGGGATGGCGGGGTCTTTGGCGGCGTGCAGGGCTTGGTTGAGGTCGGCGACGGTGGTGGTGGCGATGACGGTGACGGGGATGCCGCGGTGGGTGCCGAGTTTCTCGGATTCCAGGGCATGGCGTAGGGCGAGTTTGAGGGCGTCGTGGTTGCGTTGGCCGTCATCGCGGAGGTCGAGCTGGGGGGTGTCGGGGGTGTCGGGTTGGTGGTGGCCGGGGCGGACGGCGGCCAGGATGGGTTCGAGGTAGGCGCGGGTTTGTGGGTCGAGGTAGCCGGTGAGCCGGCTCATGCCGTCGAGTTGTTGGG
>NZ_JCALCW010000100.1:0-431 GCF_059812545.1 Mycobacterium sp. NGS50 | reverse complement strand
ATGGCGGGGACTCATGGGAGACTGCCGGGGTCAACTCGGAGGAAGGTGGGGATGACGTCAAGTCATCATGCCCCTTATGTCCAGGGCTTCACACATGCTACAATGGCCGGTACAAAGGGCTGCGATGCCGTGAGGTTTAGCGAATCCTTTAAAGCCGGTCTCAGTTCGGATCGGGGTCTGCAACTCGACCCCGTGAAGTCGGAGTCGCTAGTAATCGCAGATCAGCAACGCTGCGGTGAATACGTTCCCGGGCCTTGTACACACCGCCCGTCACGTCATGAAAGTCGGTAACACCCGAAGCCGGTGGCCTAACCCTTGTGGAGGGAGCCGTCGAAGGTGGGATCGGCGATTGGGACGAAGTCGTAACAAGGTAGCCGTACCGGAAGGTGCGGCTGGATCACCTCCTTTCTAAGGAGCACCAATACAATATT
>NZ_JCALCW010000010.1:0-162037 GCF_059812545.1 Mycobacterium sp. NGS50 | reverse complement strand
CGCGGGAATCTCGCGCTCAGAACACGTTCGGCGCAGTTCCTACTCGTCGTCGTCGGCGTCGGCGTCGTCGCCGCCGCCGCGGATCAGCATCAGCGTGCCGGCCAACTCGTCGGGTTTGACGAGTACCTCGCGGGCTTTGGAGCCCTCCGAGGGCCCGACGATGTTGCGGGTTTCCATCAGGTCCATCAGCCGGCCGGCCTTGGCGAAGCCGACCCGCAGCTTGCGCTGCAACATCGAGGTGGAGCCGAACTGGCTGGACACCACCAGCTCGACGGCCTGCAGGAAGACGTCCATGTCGTCGCCGATGTCGGGGTCGACGTCGGTGCGTTCGCCGCTGGGTTTGGCGGTGGTCACGCCCTCGGTGTATTCGGGTTCGGCCTGTTCCTTGCAGGCGGCGACGACGGCGTGGATCTCCTCGTCGGTGATGAACGCGCCCTGCAACCGGACGGGCTTGTTGGCACCCATCGGCAGGAACAGCCCGTCGCCCATACCGATCAGCTTCTCCGCACCCGCCTGATCCAGGATCACCCGTGAGTCGGTCAGCGACGACGTCGCGAACGCCAACCGGGACGGTACGTTGGTCTTGATCAGCCCGGTGACCACATCCACCGACGGCCGCTGGGTGGCCAGCACCAGATGGATACCGGCGGCCCGCGCCTTCTGGGTGATCCGCACGATGGCGTCTTCGACGTCACGCGGTGCGGTCATCATCAGGTCGGCCAGCTCGTCGACGATCGCCAGCACATACGGGTAGGGCCGATACTCCCGCTGGCTGCCCAGCGGTGCGGTGATCTCCCCGGAGCGCACCTTCTCGTTGAAGACGTCGATGTGGCGCACCCGGGAGGCCTGCATGTCCTGGTAGCGCTGTTCCATCTCCTCGACCAGCCACGCCAGCGCGGCAGCGGCCTTCTTGGGTTGGGTGATGATCGGGGTGATCAGGTGCGGAATACCCTCATACGGAGTCAGTTCCACCATCTTCGGGTCGATCAGGATCATCCTGACCTCCTCCGGGGTGGCCCGGGCCAGCAGCGATACCAGCATCGAGTTGACGAAGCTGGACTTGCCGGAACCGGTGGAGCCGGCCACCAGCAGGTGCGGCATCTTGGCCAGGTTGGCCGAGATGAAGTCGCCCTCGATGTCCTTGCCCAGCCCGATCACCAGCGGATGGTGGTCGCGGCGGGTGCTCGGGGCGGTCAGCACGTCGGCCAGCCGCACCATCTCCCGGTCGGTGTTGGGCACCTCGATGCCCACCGCTGACTTACCGGGAATCGGCGCCAGCATCCGCACACTTTCGGTGGCCACCGCATACGCGATGTTCTTCTGCAGCGCGGTGATCTTCTCCACCTTGACGCCGTGTCCGAGCTCCACCTCGTAGCGGGTGACCGTGGGTCCGCGCGTGCAACCGGTGACCGCGGCATCGACCTTGAACTGGCTCAGCACCGAGGTGATCGCATCGGCCATCTGGTCGTTGGCGGCGGTGCGGCGCTTGGGCGGGTCACCGGCGACCAGCAGGCTCAGCGGCGGCAGCGTGTAGGGGCCCTCGACGACGCGGTCCAGTACCAGGGTGTCCTGTTTGGGTTTGTCCTTCTTGGTGCGTCGCTTCGGCGTGACCGCCGGCTCGGGCACCGTCGGCGCGTCCGCGACGTCCAGCGGGTAGTTGTCCAACGGCGTGCCACTCGACCAGGGCTGCGGCTCGTCACCGGCGGAGGCGTCGTCGTAGAAGCTTTCGGCGGAGTCGTTCGCGGGCCGCTCGTCCTCCCCGGCGTCGTATTCGTCGGATTCGTCGTACTCGTCGTCGTAATCATCGGCGTAGCCGCGCACGGTGAACATGGTGCGCAGCGTTTCGGGGACCTCACGGATGGTGGTCCCGCTCAGCAGCAGCAACCCGAAGATCGCCGCCATGAACAGCAGCGGCGCGGCGATAAAGGCGCTCAGCCCATCGGACAGCGGCCCGCCGAGAGCGAAACCGATGAACCCCGCGGCGTGCCCCCGCGCGGTGGGGGTGAGCGGCGATCCGGACCACAGGTGCCATAACCCCAGCACGGGCAGCGCGACCATGGCCGCGCCCAGCACCAGCCGGGGCCGCGCCTCGGGATCGGGCTCGGTGCGCATCAGGATCACCGCGATCGTCGCAGCCACCAACGGCAACAGCACCACCGCGGAACCGACGACCATCCGCAGTTCGGTGTCGATCCAGGCACCCACCGGGCGGGCGGCGTCGAACCAGGAGCTGGCGGCGACGACCACCGCCACCCCGAGCAGCGCCAGGGCGATCCCGTCACGGCGATGTCCGGGGTCGATGTCGTGGGCCCGGCCAACCGAGCGCGCGGTGCCGCCGACCCCCTTGGCGACCATCAGCCACGCCGCCCGGGCGGCCCGGCCGCAGGCCAATCCGGCCGTCGCCAGCCCCGAGTGCTGCCGGCGCGCCGTCGGGCGACGCCGCGGCTGGGCTTTCGGAACCCTCCGGGCCGTTTGACCTTTGGTCGGCTTTTTGCCCTGCGAACCCCGCTGAGTCGGCCGAGCTGCCCGTGACGTGGCCTTTGACCTGCTCGTTCGGGTGCCGGATCGGGCAACGGTCTTACTCGCCATGCCCGCAAGCCTAGTCGCAATCGCCCCTTCCGCACCATCCGCCACACACGTTACAAGAACGTGACGCGCGCCCGTGGCAGTCACCGTTTGGGTGGATACGGGCTGACCATGGCCGGTTCGGCGTGAGTAGGGTGGACAGCTGTCCGGTCTGTCGCTGTGAGGAGTTCCCGCGTGCCCATCGTCGTCGTCGCCACCTTGACCGCCAAACCCGAGTCGGTCGATACCGTCCGCGCCATCCTGACCCGCGCGGTCGGCGACGTCCACGCTGAGCCGGGCTGCCAGCTGTACTCCCTACACGAAGCCGACGGCACCTTCGTGTTCATCGAACAGTGGGCCGACGCCGACGCCCTCAAGACCCACAGCACCGCGCCGGCGATCACGACGATGTTCACCGAACTCGCCGACCACATGGGCGGCGCCCCGGACATCAAGATGCTGGCACCGGTGCCCGCCGGCGACCCCGCCAAGGGTCAGTTGCGCGGCTAGCGATGGCATCGCTGAACGGCAAGGTCGCCTTCATCACCGGTGCGGCCCGAGGCCAGGGCCGCGCCCACGCGGTGCGGCTGGCCTCCGAGGGAGCCGACATCATCGCGGTCGACCTGTGTCAGCAGATCGACAGTGTCCCCTACCCGATGTCGGTCGCCGAGGATTTGGCGGCCACCGTCAAGCTGGTCGAGGACACCGGCGCACGCATCGTGGCCCGCGAAGCCGATGTGCGTGACGCCGAGGCGCTGGGCGCTGCGCTGCAGGCGGGTCTGGACGAGCTCGGCCGGGTGGACATCGTGGTCGCCAACGCCGGCATCGCCCCGATGCGCTCGGGCGCCGACGGCTGGCGCGACGTCATCGACGTCAACCTGACCGGCACCCACCACACCGTGGAGGCGGCCATCCCGGCGATGATCGCCCAGGGAGACGGCGGGTCGATCGTGCTGATCAGTTCGGTCGCCGGGTTGGCCGGCGTCGGTAGCCACGATGCCGGTTCGATCGGCTACGCGGCCGCCAAGCACGGTTTGGTCGGGCTGATGCGGGTGTATGCGAATCTGCTTTCCCGGCACAGCATCCGAGTCAACTCGGTGCATCCTGCCGGTGTCGACACACCGATGGCCAACAACGACTTCATGCGAAAGTGGCTGGCGGACGTCACCACCAGCGCCGAGGCGCGCCAGGATCTGAGCAACGCGCTGCCGGTGCAGATTCTGCAATCCGAGGACATCGCCAATGCGGTGGCCTGGCTGGTGTCGGATGCAGCCCGTTACATCACCGGCATTTCATTGCCGGTCGACGCAGGGTACGTGAACAAGAGGTAGATCCGATGGCACCCACCACCCCCGCCCAGACCGCGCTCGGTCCAATGGTGCTCACCGCCGTCGAGCAGTACGAGCCACCGGAGCGGCGATTGGTGGACGACGATCTGGCGGAGCTGTTCCTGCCCACGCGGATGCGTCGGCTGCTCAAAGCGACACGGTGGGCGCCGTTGCGGCGGCTGCTGATCGCCGGCTCGGAGCGGACCGGCCCTGGCCTGTGGGCCACTCTTGCCTGCCGGAAACGCTTCATCGGCGACAAACTCGCTGATGCGATGGGTGGCCCTTCCACGATCGACGCGGTCGTCATCCTCGGCGCCGGCATGGACACCCGCGCGTATCAGCTGGCCCGGCGGGCCCGCATTCCGGTGTTCGAGGTGGACCTCCCGGTCAACATCGCCCGAAAAGCGGCGACGGTGCGCCGTGTGCTGGGTGCGCTGCCGCGGTCGGTTCGATTGGTGGCGTTGGATTTCGAGCACGACGATCTGTTGACCGCACTGGCCGAGCACGGCTACAGCACCGAGTATCGGGTGTTCTTCATCTGCGAAGGGGTGACCCAATACCTCACCGAACAGACCGTGCGCACCGTCTTGACCGGGCTGCGGGCATCGGCCAGCGGCAGCCGACTGGTGTTCACCTATGTGCGGCGCGATTTCATCGAGGGCGTCAACCGGTACGGTTCGCCGACGCTGTACCGCAGCGTGCGCCAGCAACGCCAACTGTGGAAGTTCGGGCTGCAGCCCGAGGAGGTGCAGGAGTTTCTCGCCCCGTACGGATGGTCCCTGGAAGAGCAGGTCGGCCCCGAGCAGGTGCGCCAGCGCTACATCGTCCCGGCCGGGCGCACGCTGCCCGCCAGCGATATCGAATGGTCGGCCTACGCCGAGAAGCACTAGCGTTTCCCTGCCGAGCAGACGCAAATGTGCCCTAGTAACCCTGTTACAGGGCACATTTGCGTCTGCTCGGCGGACTCGCTCAGATCTCGATAACCGTCGGCACGATCATCGGCTGGCGGCGATAGGTTTCGCCCACCCACTTGCCGACGGTGCGACGCACGCCCTGGGCGATCCGCACCGGATCGGTGACGTTGTTGGCGGCCAGCGATTCCAGTTCCGCCTCGACCTTGCTTGCCACCGGTTCCAGCGCCTTGGGGTCCTCGGAGAAACCCCGTGAATGCAGGTGCGCCGGTGCGGCGACCTTGCCGGTGCCGCGGTGCACCACCACCGTCACCGCCACGAAACCCTCGGACAGGATCAGCCGCTCCCCCAGCGTGGCGTCTCCGACGTCGCCGGTCACCAGCCCGTCGACGAACACCTTGCCGACCGGCACCGCTCCGGCGATACTCGCCCGTCCTGCGACCAGGTCGACGCTGACGCCATTCTCGGCCAACATGACTGCTTCCTCGGGCACGCCGGTTCGCTGGGCCAGCGCGGCGTTGGCCCGCAACATCCGCCACGTCCCGTGCACCGGCATCACATGCCGTGGACGCACCCCGTTGTACAGAAACATCAATTCCCCGGCATAGGCGTGACCCGAAACATGCACGCGGGCTTGGGCGTTGGTGACCACCCGAGCGCCGATCTTGGCCAGCGCGTCCATCACGCCGAACACGGCCTCCTCGTTGCCGGGGATCAGCGAGGACGACAGCACGATCAGGTCACCGGCCGTCAAGGTGATGCTGCGGTGCTCACCGCGCGACATCCGCGACAGGGCCGCCATCGGTTCGCCCTGGGTGCCGGTGGTGATCAGCACCACCCGGTCCGGTGGCATCTCCTCGGCGACGCCGATGTCGATCACGTCGGAGTCGGCGACCTGCAAGAACCCCAGGTCCCGGGCGATCCCCATGTTGCGCACCATCGACCGGCCGACGAACGACACCCGCCGGCCCAGGGCGACCGCGGCGTCGATGATCTGCTGCACCCGGTCGACGTTGGAGGCGAAACAGGCCACGATCACGCGTCCCTCGGCACCGCGGATCAGCCGGTGCAGGGTCGGGCCGACCTCGCTTTCACTGGGACCGACACCGGGAATCTCGGAGTTCGTCGAGTCGCACATGAACAGATCGACGCCGGCATCGCCGAGCCGGGACATACCGGGCAGGTCGGTGGGGCGCCCATCGAGCGGCAATTGGTCGAGTTTGATGTCGCCGGTGTGCAAGACGGTGCCCGCACCGGTGTGCACGGCGATGGCCAAGGCGTCCGGGATGGAGTGGTTGACCGCGAAGTATTCGCACTCGAAGACCCCGTGGGTGCTGCGTTGCCCCTCGGCGACCTCGTGGAACACCGGTTTGATCCGGTGTTCGCGGCATTTGGCGGCGACCAGCGCCAGGGTGAACTTCGATCCGACGACCGGGATGTCGTGGCGCAACTTGAGCAGGAACGGGATCGCCCCGATGTGATCTTCGTGGGCGTGGGTCAGCACCAACGCCTCAACGTCGTCGAGACGGTCCTCGATGTGGCGGATGTCGGGCAGGATCAGGTCGACGCCGGGTTCGTCGTGGGTCGGGAACAGCACCCCGCAGTCGAGGATCAACAACCGGCCCAGGTGTTCGAAAACCGCCATGTTGCGGCCGATTTCACCGATGCCGCCCAGCGCGGTCACCCGCAGCCCGCCTTCGGTCAGCGGACCCGGCGGAGCGAGGTCGTTATTCACCTGCAGCTCACCCGAGTACCCCGGCCGCCGACATGTCGGCGGCCAACGCCTCGGTCTGCTGCGGTGTCGCCGCGACTTGCGGAAGCCGCGGGTCGCCGATGTCAAAGCCCTGCAGTCGCAGCCCGGCCTTGACCATCGTCACCCCGCCCAGGCGGCTCATCGCATCACACAGCGGCGCGACCGACGAATTGATCTTGCGGGCGGTGGCCACATCCCCGGAGGTGAACGCGGACAACATCTCCCGCAGTTGGCTCGCGGCGAAATGCGAGATCACACTGATGAACCCGACCGCACCCATCGCCAGCCAGGGCAGATTCAGCCCGTCGTCACCGGAGTAATAGGCCAGCCCGGTCTCGGCGATGATCTGGGCGCCGGAATGCAGGTCACCCTTGGCGTCCTTGACACCGACGATGTTCGGGTGCTCGGCCAGGGCACGAAGAGTGTCGGGTTCGATCGGCACCACCGAGCGCGGCGGAATGTCGTAGAGCAGCACCGGCAGCGCACTGGCATCCGCCACGGCGGTGAAATGCGCTATCAGCCCGGCCTGGGAGGGACGCGAATAGTACGGCGTGACGACCAGCAGTCCGTGCGCGCCGACACCCGCGCAGGCCTCCGCCAGCCGGACGCTGTGTTCGGTGTCGTTGCTGCCGGCTCCGGCGATGATGCGGGCCCGATTACCGACGGCGTCCACCACCGCCCGCAGCATGGTGAGCTTCTCGTAGTCGGCCGTGGTCGGTGACTCCCCGGTGGTACCGGAGAGCACCAGCCCGTCGCAGCCCGCGTCTACCAGGTGGTTCGCCAGCCGCACCGCGGCGTCGACGTCGACCGAGCCGTCCGATCCGAACGGTGTCGCCATAGCCGTCACCACGGTGCCCAACCGGGCAGGAGCGTCGAAACCGCTGGTACTCACGGGACTAAGAGTACCTGGCAATCTCAGGCTTCCGTAGCCAGCGGACTGGTCGCGACCTCGGTCCCATCGGCCAGCGCGGTGACCTCGAAGTCACCGAACACTGCGGGGGCGACCTGGGCCAGCTGACGCAGACACGCGATGGCCAGCCGGCGGATCTCGACGTCGGCGTGCTCGCTGGCCCGCATCGCGATGAAATGCCGCCAGGCCCGGTAGTTGCCGCTGACCACGATGCGGGTCTCGGTGGCGTTGGGCAGCACCGCGCGGGCGGCCTGGCGGGCCTGCTTGCGTCGCAGCACCGCATTGGGCTGATCGGCAAACTTGGCTTCGAGCTTGGTCAGCAGCTCGCTGTAGGCCGCCCGGCTGGCGTCGGCGGCGGCGGCCAGGATCTGCTGGAGTTCGGGGTCGTCTTCCATCCCGGGCGGCACCACGACCCGCGAATCCGGCTCCGGGACGTAGCGCTGGGAGAGCTGGGAGTAGGAGAAATGGCGATGCCGGATCAACTCGTGGGTGGCCGACCGCGAGATTCCGGTGATGTAGAACGTCACGCTGGCGTGCTCGAGCACCGAGAAATGTCCGACGTCGATGATGTGCTTGAGGTACGCCGCGTTGGTGGCGGTCCGCGGATTGGGCTTGGACCAGCTCTGATAGCAGGCCCGACCGGCGAATTCGACCAGCGCGGGGCCGCCGTCGGCGTCGGTGCTCCACGGCACGTCCGCCGGCGGGACGAACTCGGTCTTGGCAATCAGTTGCACGCGCAGCGGCGCCGTTTCGGCCACGGCGCTCACCCTAACCTGCATATTGTCGCCGCATGATATGTTAGTTACTAACATATTAGTGACTAACATCGGGAGCTGCGATGGACCCCCAAGTCGTGGTCGTCGGTGCCGGACCGACGGGGTTGTCGCTGGCCTGCGGGCTGCGGGCGGCCGGAGTCTCGGTCCGCGTTGTGGACGCCGCTGCCGGACCGGCCACCACCTCGCGAGCGCTGGCGCTGCAGCCGCGCGGCGTGGAAGTCCTGACCCGGCTCGGCGCCCTGGGCTATCTCCCCGCGGATGCGCTGCCGATCGGGCGGCTGGAGATGTTCGTCGACGGCCACCCGCTTGCCAGCCTGCGACTGGCGCAGGCCCTGCGACCCGGCGAGCCCATGGTGCTGCTGCTGTCGCAGGCCGACATCGAAGCCGCGTTGCGTCAGCGGTTGGCGTCGCTGGGTGGATCGGTCGAGTGGGGCCGTCGGGTCAACGGCCTGGACAGCGACGCCGACGGGGTCACCGTGCGACTGGACGACAGCGAGATCCGCGGCGGGTGGGTGGTCGGCGCCGACGGTGCGCACAGCATGGTGCGCAAGGCGGCCGGTATCGACTTTCCCGGCGCGCCGCTGATCGAGCGGTTTTTGCTGGCCGACGTGCACGCCGACGTGGACCGGCCGCGCGATGCCACCGCGGTGTGGTTGCGCGGCGCGGGGCTGCTGGCCGCCTTCCCGCTGCCGGGCGACGACGTGTGGCGGCTGATGGCGCCGGCGCCACCGGACGGCCCGACCGATCCGGGACCCGACGAGGTGGTTGCCCAGCTGGCGGCCCGGTTGGCCGCCGAGGCCGGCGGCACCGTTCGCTCGACCAAGTGGACCTCGACCTTCCGCATCCAGCGCCGCCTGGCCGCCACCTACCGGCGCGGCCGGGTGCTGCTGGCCGGTGATGCCGCCCACATCCACAGCCCACTGGGCGGCCAGGGCATGAACACCGGGATCGGCGACGCGGAAAACCTGGCCTGGAAGCTGGCGCTGGTGATCGATGGGAAAGCCGGATCCGCGCTGCTGGACACCTACGAAGCTGAGCGACGCCCGATCGCGCGGGCGGTGCTGGCGTCGACCAGCGGCGTGACGTTGGGAGCGGTCGGAGGCGGCCGGGTGGCCCAACTGCTGCGGGACCGGGTGGCGGTGCCGTTGGCGAACCGGGACTGGGTGCAGCGGCTGGTGGTGGACGGCAGCTCCGGGCTGCGGATCTCCTATCGGGGCGGACCGCTGGCCGCACGAACCTGGCCGCCGGGTGGCCTGCGCCCCGGCGACCGGGTACCCGATCGCGCGTGCGCACGCGCCGACGGCAGCACCATCAGCTTGCACGACGCGCTGGGGCCCGGTTGGGTGCTGCTCGGACCGACGCCGTTGGCCGAGCTCGGCCGCGCGCGGCTCGGCGACGTGGCCGCGTTGGCCGGCGAGGACCACCACGCCCTGCTGGTGCGCCCGGACGGGCATTTGGCGTGGCGCGGTCGCGATCCCCGCGGGCTGCAGGCCTGGCTGGACGGCGCACTGCGGTGATCGACTGGCGGGCGCAGAAAAAGGCCGCCACCCGACAGGCCATTGCCGACCATGCGTTGCGGCTGTTCATGTCGCAGGGCTACGACGCGACGACCGTCGAGCAGATCGCCGCGGCGGCCGGGGTGTCGCACATGACGTTCTTCCGGTATTTCCCGCAGAAAGAGTCGGTGGTCGAGGCCGACGACTATGACCCGCTGATGGAGCATCTCCTGGCGGCCCGACCCGCCGACGAGGCCCCGCTGGCGGCGCTGCACGGCGCGCTGCGCGCCGCGCTGCACACCATCCTGGCCACCGACCACGACACGCTGCGGGCCCGGGTGCGGTTGACCATGAGCACGCCGTCGCTGCGCTCGCGGCTGTGGATCGCCGCCGATTCCACCCGTGACCTGTTTGCCCGCGGTCTGGCGCGGCGGGCAGGAATGGTCGAGCCCGACCTGGCAACCCGGGCGCAGGCCGGTGCCGCGCTGGCCGCCAATGGCGCGGCGCTGGAAGCCTGGGCGCACGCCGACGACACCGACCTGATCGCGCTGGTGGATCAGGCATTCGCGGCGCTGGGGGTCGGGGGCTAGCGTGCGCGCACTCGTCCGCCGAGATCGACGGCAGCGCGGCGGGCTCTCGACTTTCCCCACGCTGGCGTCGATCTCGGTGGTCGGTGGCCTCGATCAGCCGGTCTCTACGGCGCTCACCTTGTCGGTCGGCACCCGGTGCGGCTTCGCGGTGAGGTGATCGCCGCGGCGCAGGGAGCCGATCCAGCCGTCGTAGCGTTTCCCGCGCTGCGCGATCAGTCCGCGCACGGCGCCCTCCACCTTGAATCCGCAGCGCGTCGCGACGGCGCGGGCGGGCCAGTTGCCGACCTTGGCCCGCCAATGCACCACGCGCAGGTCCAGTTCGCGAAACGCCCACGCCATCGTCATCCGCACCGCGCGGGTCATCACACCCTGGTCGCGCGCCCACGCCGCCAGCCCGAAACTGAGGTCGCCGGCACCGGCGCCGTCCAGCCGCAGTTCGATGCTGCCCGCGTAACGTCCGTTATGCAGAATCGCCAGGGCGGCAAGGGTTCCCGCGCTCCAGCCTTCGGCCACCTCCGACAAGAACTCCGCCGCGTCGGATTCGGCGTAGGGCACTGGAACGGCCAGCCAGCGCTGTGACTCCACGTCCTGGTAGTGCGCCATCACCTCCGGCAGGTCGGCTGGGCGATGGCGGCGCAGCACCAGGTCGGCGTCGTCGAGTTCAGGTTCCGGCGGGAGCGACATTCGTCGATCCTCACACGCCCAACGGGCCGCTTCCGGCATCAGTTTTCGGAGTACCCGGGCCGGGGTCGGCGTCGGGCTCACCGGTCAACGGGTCACCGCGACGCAGCATGCCGAACCAGCCGTCACACCGTCGGCCGCGGTGTTCCAGTAGTCCGGGCACCGTGCCCTGCACCCGGAATCCACACCGGGTGGCGGTGCGCCGCGACGGCCAATTGCCGACCTGCGCCTTCCAGTGCACCAGCCCCAAGGTCAGCTCGTCGAACCCCCACGCCACCACCAGCCGCACCGACCGGCTCATCAAACCCTGACCACGCGCCCACGGGGCCAGCCCGTATCCGATTTCGGCTCCGCCGATGCCGTCCGGTTGCAGATTCACGCTGCCGGCGAACCGGCCCTGATACTCGACGGCGAACGTGGCGACGGTGCCGCCCTGCCAGCCGTGCGCCACCCCGGCCAAAAACTCGTGCGCGTCAGCCTCGGTGTAGGGCTCTGGGACGGCCGTCCAGCGCTGAAACTCCGGGTCGCGGCATTGCGCCACAATGTCTGCCACGTCGTCGTTTCCGGGACAACGCAGCAACAGATCCGGGCCGTCGGTGAGTTCGGGCGGGGTCATATCGACGCCCGCAACGCCTCGGCCAATTCGCCGCGCTCGCCCACGCTGACCCCGCCCAGCCCCAGCCAGGACGCCATCGCCTCCAGTTCCCCAGCCAGGGCTCCGGCCACCCGTGCCCGATCCTGGCCGGGCTCGGCGAACGCCCCCACCACGTGCAGCGTGTCCCTGTCGCGGTCGGACTTGAGGTCCACCCGGCCGACCAGCTGCCCGTCCAGGAGCAGCGGCCACACGTAGTAGCCGTGGGTCCGTTTGCTCGACGGCGTGTAAATCTCGATGCGGTAATGAAAATCGAACAGCCGCTGCACCCGGGGCCGAAAGAAGATCAATGGGTCAAACGGGCACAGCAGCGCGGTTCCGGTGTCGCGGCGGGGCACACTCTGCCCGGCGCGCAGGTAGGCCGGCGCGCTCCAGCCGTCGACGTCGACGCGCTCCAATTCGCCGTCGGCGACCAGCTTGGCGATCGCCGGTTTGGATTGCGCCGCCGAGAGCCGGAAGTAGTCGCGGATGTCCGCGTCGGTGCCGACCCCGAGCGCCGTTGCGGCCCGCAGCACCAGCTCCCGGAGGGCTTCCTCATCATCGACGTGACGGGACACCACCTGCGCCGGCAGGACATTCTCGGTCAGGTCGTAATGGCGGGCGAATCCGACGCGGGTGGCGGTCGTGAGCACCCCGGCGGCGAACAGCGCCTCGGCGACCCACTTGGTGTCGCTGCGATTCCACCAGGTTCCCTTGCCACGCTTGGGTTTCGCCGCCAAGTGGTCTTCGATCTGTCCGGCGGTGCTGGGGCCTCTCTCGGCCACCGCGGCGACGATGTCGTCAGCCAGCTTCGGGTTGGGCCGCACGTTTCCCCACCGGCCGTGGGTGTACTGGCGCATCCGCCACCGCAGCAGCGGCCAGTCCTCGACGGCCATCAGCGCGGCCTCGTGCGCCCAGTACTCGACCAGCAGCCGCGGTGAACGTGCGGTGTGCGCCCAGGCTGCGCGGTCCAGCAGCTCCCGGTCGTAGCTGCCCAGCCGGCTGAACACCGGAGCGTAGTGGGCGCGTACCGCCACCGACACCGAGTCCAGCTGCAGCACCTGGATCCGGGAGATCAGGCGCTGCAGATGAGCGCGGGTTACCTCGCCGCGTGGTTTGGCGGCGGCGAATCCCTGTGCGGCTACCGCGATCCTGCGGGCCTGCGCCGCTGTTAGGACGGGCACGCCGACCGGTGGTAGTGCAGGTAGCGATAGCGCAGACCCGCGTCGCTGGTCTGCCACTCTCCAACGGTGCCGGTCCAGGACTCGTCAAGCACCGGCGCCACCGTGTCGGCGTCCTGGCGGGGCAGGTCGATCTCGACCTCGGTCACCTCGCAGCGGGTTGCCGCGGGCAGCGCCAGAGAGTAGATCTGGCCACCGCCGATCACCCAGACCTCGTCGTCGCCCAGCGCGTCATCCACTGACGTCACCACGGTGGCGCCGTCGGCGACGTACTCGCCGTCACGGGTGACCACCACATTTCGGCGACCCGGGAGCGGACGCACCTTGGCCGGCAGCGACTCCCAGGTCAGCCGGCCCATCACCACGGTGTGCCCGAGGGTGAGTTGCTTGAAGCGGGCCTGGTCCTCGGGCAGGCGCCACGGGATGGCGCCGCCGCGGCCGATCACGCCGGAGACCGACTGCGCCCAGATCAGCCCGATCATACGGCGACGGGCGCTTTGATCGCCGGGTGCGGATCGTAGTCGCGGATCTCGATATCGTCGTAGGTGTAGTCGAAGATCGAATCCCGCTGTCCCAGAACCAGGGTCGGATACGGGCGCGGCTCACGGCTGAGCTGCTCGGCGACCTGGTCGACGTGGTTGTCGTAGATGTGGCAGTCGCCGCCGGTCCAGACGAATTCCCCGACGTCCAGTCCGGCCTGAGCGGCCATCATGTGGGTGAGCAGCGCGTAGCTGGCGATGTTGAACGGCACCCCCAAGAACAGGTCGGCGCTGCGCTGATAGAGCTGGCAGCTGAGCTTTCCGTCGGCGACATAGAACTGGAACAGGGCGTGACACGGCGCCAGCGCCATCTGGTCGATCTCGCCGACGTTCCACGCCGAGACGATGATGCGCCGCGAGTCGGGGTCGGTGCGCAGCAGTCGCAGCGCGTTGCTGATCTGGTCGACGTGTTCGCCGGACGGGGTCGGCCATGATCGCCATTGCACGCCGTAGACCGGACCGAGATCACCTGTCTCCGAGGCCCATTCGTCCCAGATGCTGACCCCATGCTCTTTGAGCCAGCCGATGTTGGAGTCCCCGCGCAGAAACCACAGCAGCTCGTAGATCACCGACTTGAGGTGCACCTTCTTGGTGGTGATCAGCGGGAAGCCGGCCGCCAGGTCGTAGCGCAGCTGGTGGCCGAACAGGCTGCGGGTGCCGGTGCCGGTGCGGTCGGCTTTGGGCGTGCCCTGCTCGAGCACCAGGCGCAAGAGGTCCTCATACGGCGTGGCGATCGGCACGCCGCCCAGCTTAGCGGCGATCGCAAGGCTGGCGTAGCCCGGCGCGGCGGGTCGACGCCGGTGAACACGGTGCCATCGCAGCGAGTAGAACGGATGCCATGCCACATATCACCGACACCATCATCGATGGCGCCTGCACCGTCCAGCTGTTCACGCCCGAGGGCTCAGGCCCCTGGCCGGGAGTGGTCATGTACCCCGACGCCGGCGGGGTACGCGACGCCTTCCACGACATGGCCGCCCACCTGGCCGGATTCGGGTACGCCGTGCTGCTGCCCGACGTGTATTACCGGCACGGCCAGTGGGCGCCGTTCGACATGGCCACCGCGTTCGGCGACGCGGCCGAACGCAACCGGCTGTTCGCGATGATCCGCAGCATCACCCCGGAGTTCATGACCGCCGACGCCGTTGCGTTCTTCGACTACCTGGCAGAGAGACCCGAGGTCCGCGGTGAACGCTTCGGTACCACCGGGTACTGCATGGGCGGGCGGACCTCGCTGGTGGTGGCCGGGGGTGTGCCCGAACGGGTCGCGGCCGCGGCGTCGTTCCACGGCGGCGGGCTGGCCACCGACCAGCCCGACAGCCCGCATCTGCTGGCCGACCAGATCACCGCCGAAGTCTATGTGGGCGGCGCGGCCAACGACCCGTCGTTTACCGCCGAGCAGGCTGACATGCTGGGCAAGGCGTTGACCGCGGCCGGGGTCACCCACACCATCGAGAACTATCCGGCCGCGCACGGGTTCGCCGTCCCCGACAACCCGCCCTATGACCCTGACGCCGCCGCGCGGCACTGGGCGGCGATGCGGGAGTTGTTCGGCCGGGTGCTGGGCTGAGCGCAGAGCCGACGAGAGTGCGGGGCGCACTCCCGAGAATCTGAGGTGGTAACAGGCGCTGGAAAACGATATCGCGGGCGATATCACCAAGTGGGTGGGTTCGTGCACGCGAGCTCAACCGCCGCGCGCTGCGACGAACTTCGCGGGCCGGCCCCGTCAACCTCCGGTGTGGTTGACCGCTGGCATCGCGACGTCCGCAACGATATCGCCCGCGATATCGTTTTCCAGCGCCTATCGCCACCCGGGATTCGTGGCGGAAGTGACGGATGTGACACCGCCCTGTCCCCGGTAACCCACTCGCAGAAACATCGGGTGTGCCAACTCCCAGATCAACGAACACGCAACGGATTTCCGCTTACCCGCCGGCCCGGAACATCATCGCGTTACCCAGCACCTGACCGCCGTCGATCACCATCGTCTCGCCGGTGATCCAGCTGGCCGCATCCGACACCAGGAAAGCCACTGCCCCGGCCACGTCGTCGGGTTCACCGATGCGGCCCAGCGCGGTACCCGCCGCCACCAGCTGCTCGTGTTCTTTCCACAGCGCCTCGGCGAGCCGGGTACGCACCACACCGGGGCAGATCGCATTGACCCGCACCCGCGGTGAGAGTTCCAGCGCCAGTTGCTTGGTGGCGTGGATCAACGCGGCCTTAGTGGCGTTGTAGAGGCCGAGGTTGGCCTCAAAGCCCAGCCCGCCGATCGATGCGGTGTTCACGATCGACCCACCGTGCTCGCCCATCCAGGACTTGACCGCCAACGACGTCCACAGCAGCGGCGCCCACAGGTTGACGTCGAAGACCTTCGCGAACCGGCCGTGGTCCTGGTCGATCAGCGGCCCGAACGCCGGGTTGGTGCCGGCGTTGTTGACCAGAATGTCCACGCTGCCGAAGCGCTCCAGGGCCAGCTCCACACAACGTCGGGCCTGGTCCTCCTCCACGGCGTGCGCCGCGACCCCCAGCGCGCCCCGACCGATCTGTGCGGCCGCCGCGTCCGCACTGTCCTGCTTGCGCGAAGTCACGACGACGTTCGCCCCCGCCTCGGCGAGGCGTTCGGCGATCGCCAGCCCGATCCCACGCGACGCCCCGGTCACGATCGCGGTGCGCCCGCTCAGATCCGTCGTGGTCATCTGCCCTCCGTGTATTTGCGCAGTTCCTGACGGGCGATGGCACGCTTGTGCACCTCGTCGGGGCCGTCGGCCAGCCGCAGCGTGCGCAGGTGCGCGTAGGCCATCGCCAGCGGGAAGTCGTCGGTGACGCCACCGGCGCCGTGCACCTGGATGGCGCGGTCGACGATCTTGAGCGCGATATTGGGCGCGGCCACCTTGATCGCCGCGATCTCGGTCTGCGCCTCCTTGTTGCCGACCGTGTCCATCAGGTACGCCGTCTTGAGGGTTAGCAGCCGGATCATCTCGATGTCGATGCGCGCCTCGGCGATCCAGTCGCGAATGTTGGCGTTGTCGCTGATCGGCCGCCCGAACGCGATGCGCGAGTTGGCGCGACGGCACAGCAACTCCAGTGACCGTTCAGCCATCCCGATCGCTCGCATGCAGTGGTGGATGCGGCCCGGGCCCAGGCGTGCCTGCGCGATCGCGAAACCTTCTCCCTCACCCTTGAGAACGTCCTTGGTCGGCACCCGCACGTCGGTGAAGTCGATCTCGGCGTGTCCTTCGCGGTCCTGGTAGCCGAACACCGGCAGCCCGCGCATCACCGTCACGCCGGGGGCGTCGATGGGGACCACCATCATCGACTGCTGCCGGTGCGTCGGCGCCGTCGGGTCGGTCTTGCCCATCACGATCATCACCGCGCAGTTCTGGTGCAAAGCGTTGGAGGCGAACCATTTCCGGCCGTTGAGGACGTACTCGTCGCCGTCGCGCACCATTGACAGCTGGACATTCGTGGCGTCCGAGCTGGCGACTTGGGGCTCGGTCATCGCGAATGCGGAGCGGATTTTGCCGTCCAGCAGCGGTTTGAGGTAGCGCTCCTTGTGTTCGTCGCTGCCGAACAGGGTGAACACTTCCATGTTTCCGGTGTCAGGGGCGCTGCAGTTGCAGGCTTCGGGCGCCAGGTGCGGGCTGCGGCCCATGATCTCGGCCAGCGGCGCGTATTCGAGGTTGGTCAGGCCGGGACCCCACTCCGGGTGCGGGTGGAACAGATTCCACAGGCCGCGGCTGCGGGCCTGCTCCTTGAGTTCCTCGACGATCGGCGGCTGGAAGTGCGGGTCACCGGATTCGCGCATCTGCTCCTCATAGACCGCCTCAGCGGGATAGACATGGGAGTCCATGAAGTCCAACAGGTCCTGCTGGTATTTCTTTGCGCGATCAGTTGTTTCGAATACAGACATACGAACTCCTATCAGTTTCCTTATCAGTCATGCAGCAGCGCGCGCTGGTAGCGACGCATCCCGGCCAGCCAGCGGTCATAGTCGGCACCTTTGTGGCGGTACATCTCCAGCACCGCAGGGTGCGGAAGGATCAGGAAGTGTTCGGCGTCGAGCGCCTCCACGACGATGTCTGCCACGACGGCGGGCTCCAGCACCTCCCCCGCGGCGGTCACCGCCCGGGTCGCGAGGTCCCCCAGCGGGTCACCGGACTCCTCGCCGGCGAACAGCAGCTTGGTGTTGACCCCCATGGGGCACAGGCAGCTGACCCGCACCCCCTGGTCCCCGTAGGTGATGTTGAGCCATTCGGCGAAGCCGACCGCGGCATGCTTGGTGACCGCGTAGGTGGCACCGCCGAGTTGGGTCAACAGCCCCGCCGCCGACGCCGTGGAGACGAAGTAGCCGCCGCCACGCTGCACCCATCCCGGAACCAACAATTGTGCGGCCCGGATGTGGGCGCGGATATTGACCTCGAATGAGCGGTCCCAGTCGGCCTCGCTGACGTCGAGCCCCGGGGCGCCGGTGATGCCGGCATTGGCGAAATACAGGTCCACCGGCCCGAACTCGGCCTCGGCCAGGTCGATCAGCTGCTGAATCGCGGGGGTTTGGGCGACATCGGCTCCGGCGCTGACCGCGGCGCCCGGCACCTCGGCGTTGACTTGTTCGGCCACCGATTGCGCTGCGTCAGGATCGAGGTCGGCGACCACGACGCGGGCGCCTTCGCGCGCTAGTTTCACGGCCAGCGCACCGCCGATACCGCCGCCACCGCCGGTGACGACGGCGACTTTCTGGTCAACTTTCACGGTCCGACCATAGTTGAATCCGGACTCAACTTCAATGACTCGACGAACACCGCGCCAGATTGCATCGTCGGAGGGAAAGTACGAGTGAATCCGTCCCTGGATGCAATCTCGGCGTCGGTCATGCGGGTTACTCAGCAGCGCCCGGCAGCCGCAGCGCGTTGGCCCACAGCCGGGTCACCGTGGACACCAGCACCTCAAAGTCGGCCTCCTCGACTTCGTCGAGCACGAAGGCGCTGTAGGCCAGGCGACTGACCATGCCCGACAACGCCCGCGAGGCCAGCATCGGATCGACCGCCGCGTCAGCGCAGCCGCGAGCCTGCAGATCGGCGATACCGGCCGCGTTACGCTCGATGAAGGCCGCAGCGCGGCGAGCGCGAAACACCCGAAATTCCATGTCCACCTGGGCAACCTGCTCTAGCAGCCCCATCAGTTTGGCGTTGCGCCGGTATGCCTCCAGGTAGGCGCGATTGCTGGCTTCGAGCACCGCATACGGGTCGTCGGTGTCGCTCACCCGGCCCATCCCCGGATGCAGCATGTCCTGCTGTGCCTGCTCGAGTACGGCGGCGAAGATCTCTTCCTTGTTCGCGAAGTAGGTGTAGAAGGAACCTGTCGCACACCGGGCGGCCTTGGTGATGTCGGTGAGTTTGGCGTCGAGATAGCCGTCCCGCTCGAACACCTTGCGGGCGGCGGCGACCAGGCCGGCGCGGGTGCGCGCGCCACGCACCGTCGACGGCGGCGACCGATGCGTCCGGGTTGCGGTCATCCCCGCATCGTACCTGAATCCAGATTCAGATTTGCGTTAGTGGGCGCGGCAACCGTGCGATCCAGGCCCGCGAATCGGCGGGGTCGATCACGTCGTCGAGTTCGAAGGTGGTGGCCGAGTGCAGCGCCTTGCCGCGCTGGTAGGCAGCCTCCACCAGTTTGTCGAACAGCTGCTCGCGCTCGGCCGGGTCGGCAGCAGCCAGTTCCTTGCTGAAACCCAGCCGCACCGCCCCCTCCAGTCCCATCCCGCCGATCTCACCGGTGGGCCAGGCCACGGTGAACTGCGGGGCGTGAAACGATCCGCCGGCCATCGCCATCGCACCCAGCCCGTACCCCTTGCGCAGGATGATCATCCCGAACGGTACCGTCAGCCGGGCACTGACGATGAACAGCTTGCCGAATCGCCGCACCGCGGCATCTTTCTCGGCTTCGGGGCCAACCATGAATCCCGGGGTGTCACACAGCGAGATCACCGGTAAGGCAAACGATTCACACAACTGGAGGAAGTCGACGAGCTTGTCGGCGGCTTCAGCGTCGATCGCACCGCCGAGATGGTGGCTGTTGTTGGCCAGCAGCCCGTAGGCCACACCCTCGACACGAACCAGCGCGGTCACCATTCCGACCCCGTAGTCCGCGCGCAGCTCCAACACCGAGCCGACGTCGACGATCGAATCGATTGCACGCCGCACATCGTAGGCCCGTAACCGGTTCTGCGGCACCACATGCCGCGACAGTCTTGGATCCGGGGCCTCCCAGCCTGCGACACTGCGTCCGAAATACCCCAGGTACCGACGGGCGAGCGCGACCGCGTGCGGCTCGTCGTCGGCAACCAGGTCGACGACTCCGTTGCGGCGCTGTACCTCGATCGGTCCGATCTCCTCCGGGCGGTGCACCCCGAGCCCACCGCCCTCGATCATCGCCGGACCACCCATCCCGATGTTGGCGTCGGGCGTCGCGATGATCACGTCGCACACCCCCGCCAACGCGGCGTTCCCGGCGAAACAACGGCCCGACACCACGGATACCAGCGGCACCCGGCCGTGCAACGCCGCCAGCGCACGGAACGTCGGCACGTCGAGGCCGGCCATACCGCCCACGTCGGTGTCACCGGGTCGTCCCCCGCCGCCCTCAGCGAACAGCACAACCGGAAGTCTTCGGCGGGCGGCCAACTCGAAGACGCGATCGGTCTTGGCGTGGTTGCGCATGCCCTGCGTACCGGCCAGCACCGTGTAGTCGTAGGACAGCACCACCACCTCGGCGCCGTCCACGTGTGCCAGCCCGGCGATCAGACCGTCTGCCGGGGTGTTGGCGATCAAGTCCTCCTCGGAGCGCCGGCTACGCTGCGCCGCCAACGCCAGGGCGCCGTACTCGATGAAGCTGCCCGGATCGACCAAGTCGGCGATGTTTTCCCGGGCGGTGCGCCGATTCTGGCTGTGCCGCTTGGCGACCGCATCCGGCCTGCCGGCGTCGAGGGTGAGCCGGTGCCGGTCGCGGACTTCGTCCAGATCGGAGCGGGACGCGCCGAGGTCGAGGTCGCCGGCGGCGCCATCGGCGCCGGCATCCTCGGCCGGGGCGAAGGCCAGCACCGGCTCGCCCAGCCGCACCGTCTGCCCGGCCGTCACCAAAACACGTACGCCGCCGGCGCCGGCGGGTGCGGCCACGACATGCTCCATCTTCATCGCCTCCAGCACCACGCCGTCTGCGCGCACCGCAACGACGGTGCCGGTCATCGGCGCGTGCAGAACCTCCTCGCCGGTCATCGCAGCGCAGGCCCCCACTGCACCTCGGCGCGCAGCCGATCCTTGCGCAGTTTGCCGCTGGCGGTGCGGGGCAGCGCTTCGGTGACCACCGTGATGTATTGCGGCACCTTGAAATCCGCGAGATGTTGGGCGCAGTGTGCCAGCACCGCGGCGACGTCGACGTCCGATCGGTCACCGACCAGGACGGCGCCCACCTTCTCCCCCATCACCTCGTCCGGCACGCCCAGCACGCAGGCGTCGGCGACACCCGGCGCCGCCAGCAGGGCGGCCTCGACCTCGACGCTGGAGACGTTCTCCCCGCCGCGGTTGATGATGTCCTTGAGCCGGTCGATCAGGTGCACCCGCCCGGCGCGGTCGACCCGAACCACGTCCCCGGTGCGGAGCCAGCCGTCCACGAATGCGTCTGCGGTCGCGTCGGGGCGGTTCCAGTATCCGGCCATCACATTGGCGCCGCGCACCAGCAATTCGCCGATGGCGGGGTCGTCGCCGAACGGCAGTACCCCGATATCACCGGACGGCACCGCATAGCCGACCGAGTCGGCGTGCGCGACAGCGTCGGAATCCGGCAAGACCGTCATCAGCGACGCGGTCTCGGTCATGCCGTATCCGTTGAACACCGTGGCATCACCGAACGCGTCGCGCAGCGCCCGCACCAGTGACGGGGCGATCGGCGCGCCCCCGTACCCCACCCAGCGAACCGCTGAGACGTCGGCGCCGGAAAAAGCGCTGTGCCGCAACAACAACGCGTAGATCGCGGGAACGGTCACCATCGTCGAAATCCGTTCGGCGGCCAGCGTGGTGATCAGCTCAGGCAGGTCCAGGGCAGGCATGATCACAGCCGCTCCCCCGACGTAGGCGGCCGCCAACAGTTGTGAGTTGCAGCCGGTCACGTGGAACAGCGGCACCGAGATCAGGGTGCGCGACGCCTCGCCGATGTCGCGGGGCTGGCCCAGGGTGCGCACCGCGTTCTCGGCGTTGGTGACAAACGCCTCGTGGCTGGTGGGAACGCCTTTGGGGTGCCCGGTGGTGCCCGAGGTGTAGAACAGCGCCGCGGTGTCCGTCCTGCTCAGTCCGTCGATCAGATACGCCGGGCCGTCGGGCAGCCGGGTGCCGGGGGCGAGGTCGATGCACACGCCGGCATCGGACATCACGAAGTCCACTTCGGGTTGCGCCGAGCGGGTGTTGACGGCGACCGGGACGCCGCCGGCCATCAGGGTGCCCCAAAACGCGAGCACCCAGTCGATGCCCGCGGGGTAGCGCACACCGACCCGCCCGCCGCGGTCGAGCCCGGCCGCGCGCAGCCCGCCGGCCACTCGGCCCGCGCGCTGCCATAGCTGGCGATAGGTGAGGCGCTCACCACCGAGTTCCACCACGGCCTCGCTGTCGGCCCGAGCGTCGACTTGCGCCGCGAGCACCTCCAGCAAGGTGGCGGGCAGGTGGCCATAGTGCGGGACGCCATGCTGATCGCGGGAGACCCCGGTGGCCGGGAACGGGTTGCCGTCACGGGAAATCTCGGTCACGGGCTGCGCCGTCATGTCCGCACCCCGGTTACTCGCGGCGGCGCAGCAGGCCGGCGAGGCTTCGCAACGTCCCCCGCAGCGCATAGAGGGCCGTAACGATGCAGACCAGGATCAGCGCGATGAACATCGCCAACCAGTCGCCGCGCTGATGGTTGATGTGCCACCACACGTAGGTGAACAGCACCGCGCAGACGAACAGCACGATGTCTCGCCAATTGCCCTGATACGAGCTGGCCGCGGCACGCCAGGCCCGGGTGCGGTCGGAGGCGGCCACCAGATCGTCAATACGAGCATCGATGGTGCGTTGCAGGTCAGCGCGCCGTTGCTCCTGCTCGGCGGGTATGCGGTCGAGTAGATCGAGATCCTGTTTGATCAGGGCGCGAACGTCGGGGCCTTTGACCTGGCCGGCCAACGCCCCGAAGAGAGCGCCACCGACGACCGGCATCGCACCCAACACCATGCTGGTCAGAACCGGCATTGTCGTCGCGACCCCTTTCGCTGCGTTCCCGCGCCACCCTACGTCGAACGCGCTGCCTCGTCGCGGATATCCCCGAACTCCACTGGCAAAGCATCGATCCCGTTGATCCACGGCAGCGCGGACCGCGAGGCGTCATCGAGCTGCCTGATCTCGGGCGCGATGTCGGCGAGCGCACCGAAAACGAGGTTGATCTGCATGCGGGCGAGATTGGCCCCGATGCAGTAGTGCGCCCCCGGAGCCCCGAAACCGAGATGCGGGTTGGGGCTTCGCAAGATATTGAATTCGAATGGATTGGCGAAGACGTCTTCGTCATAGTTCGCCGAGCCGTAGAACATCCCGACCCGCTCACCCTTGGTGATGTGCACCCCGCCCAGGTCGACATCGCGCATTGCGGTGCGCTGGAATGAGATGACCGGCGTGGCCCAGCGGACCACCTCATCGACCATGGTCGACGGACGTTCCTCGACAAACAGCCGCCATTGGGCAGGATTGTCGAAGAACGCCAGCATCCCCTGCGAGGTGGCGTTGCGGGTGGTCTCATTGCCGGCGACCATCAGCATCATCACGTAGTAGCCGAACTCCAGGGCGGTCAGTGCCTCCCCGTCGATCGTCGCGGTGACCAGGGCGGTGGCAATGTCGTCTCGGGGGCGGGCTTTCCGGTCTTCCGCCAGCTGGTAGGCGTAGCCCAGAAGTTCGGCGGAGGCCCGCATCCCGTCAGCGATGGCCTCCGGATCACCGGTGCCGCCGGCCAGCAGGCGGTTGCTCCACTCGAAGACCTGCGCGCGCTCGTCTTCGGGCACCCCGATCAGCTCGCAAATCGTGGTCAGTGGCAGCCGAGACGCCACATCGGTGACGAATTCGCCGGTGCCGCGGCCGGCTGCATCCGCCACGATCGCCCGGGCCTGACGGTCCAGCGAATCCTGCATTCCCGCAATCACCCGGGGGGTGAATCCGCGAGAGACGATCCGGCGCAGTTTGGCGTGCTGGGGCCCGTCGAGGAACAGCATCACGTTGTTGCGGCTGGCTTCGTGGACGTCCGGGTTACTGGTGGTGCTCGTCCGGATCAGCGAGGTGTTCTCGTGTGAGGAGAACACCTCGTCCTGCAGCGAGACCGCTCGAACGTCCGCGTGTTTGGTCACCACCCAGTAGCCCTCGTCGGGGTAGCCGGAGGCGCCCAAGGGCTGTGCGTTCCACCAGATCGGTTCGGCGGTGCGCAGGAGGGCGAACTCCTGGTGCGGAATCCGCTCGGCGATCAGTGCGGGGTCGGTGAAGTCGAAACCCTCGCGCAGCAGGCGGTCAACCTGTGTCATGGTGCTCCCTCTCCCAGCGGTTCCCACTGCCAGCCACCCTCGGTACTGCTGACGTAGCCGCCCGTCGGCGCGGCGAAATGTGATCCGAGCAGCAGCGCCCGCTCCTCGGCGACACGACGCAGCAGCCACTGTCGGCTGGCCATCGCCCCGGCGCGGTCGGCATCGGGCACGGTGACGACGTCGGTGTCGCCGATCTGGACCGGATGGTGAACGACGTCGCCGCTGATGTAGGCGACCGCGCCGGCGGATTCCACGCGCACCGACACGTGTCCCGGGGTATGGCCCGGTGTCGGCACCAGCCGGATGTCGTCGGCGATTCGATGATCCGTGTCGACCAACCGCAGCTTGCCGTGTTGTTCCAGCGGTTCGACGCACTCCGCGGGCGCCCGATCTTCACCGGTGAACTCGCACCAGTGTTGGTGCTCGGTCGCACTGAGCAGATAGTCGGCGTTGAGATAGGTCGGCACCCACCGCCCCGCCCGCTCCGTGGTGTTGCGACCGGCGTGATCGCGGTGCAGATGCGTGCACACCACGGTCGAAATGTCGTCGGGCCGAAATCCCGTGGCGGCCAACGACTCCTCGTATCGATCCGGGATGCCCCGCGGACGCAGGAAGCTGTCGGGAAAGCAGGTGTCGACGAGCACGAGTGCCGTCGCAGACTCGATCAGGAAGGACTGGATCGCCATCAGGATGTTGCCCGCGGTGTCGACGTAATCCGGTGCGAGGCTCGTCGGAAAGCGGGCGGGTGCGTTGCTGAGCAGCCGAGCCGGCGGGATCGGGATGACCGCCTGCAGAACCGCATGGATCCGAACGTCACCGATAGTCCAGTGCTGCACGTCGATCGTCACCCTTCTCGCAGGGCGATCGTATGACACAAATCATTTGGATTCAATGCTCCGTCGGCGGTGCGCATCTGGCACACTCGACCTGTGGCAGCACCGACCGTGCGATTCCGGCGGCTCGCCGAACAGGTGGCCGATGAGCTCCGTCGGCGCATCCTGTCCGGACAACTCACCGACAACAGTGTGCTCCCCAAGGAGGACGAGTTGCTGGTCGAGTTCGCGATCAGCAAGCCCTCGCTGCGCGAGGCCATGCGGATCCTGGAGGCCGAGGGCCTGGTCACGGTACGCCGCGGTAAACACGGCGGCGCAGTCATTCATCGCCCCACTCCAGCGAATGTCGCCTACACGATGGGCCTGGTGCTGGGCTCCCAGCAGGTGAGCCTCGCCGATGTGGGCACCGCGCTGCTGCAAGTCGAACCGGCATGCGCGGCGCTGTGCGCTCAACGATCGGATCGAAAAAGCACGGTGGTGCCGATTTTGCGACGCCTGCATGAGGAATCGGTAGCGTCCGTCGATGATCTGCAGCGCGCTACCTCGGCCAGTCGTCGCTACCACGAAGCGCTGGTCATCCATTGCGGCAATGCCACCATGCTGGTGATGGCAGGGGCGCTCGAAGCGCTGTGGTCGGCTCACGAGCAAAGCTGGTCAAGCCAAGTCACCGACCACTCGACGGTGCCGGTGTCAGAACGGCGCGCGGTGTTGGAGGACCACCGTCAGGTGATCGACGCGATCGACGTCGGAGATGCCCAACGGGCTCGAGATCTCGCCGCCGCCCATCTGCGGCACGCCCAGCACTACCCCGGTTGGTCGGGGGTGGTCGATCCGGCGATGATCCGCGCCGGCGGCCTTCCCGCGTCGAACAGCAGCGAACGCTAGGTGAGATTGACCGCTGGCCTTATTTCCATATGATTTGTTCATGATGGAGCAGGCCGACGCGCAGCGGTACCGCACCGCCGGATGGTGGACGGACGCGACCATCTCCGACGCGGTCTCGGTCAACGCAACCCGCCACCCCACCCGCAGCGCGTACCTCGACCATCCGCGGGCCTCCCTGACCTGGGTGGACTTCGATCGCTGCGCCACCGCCCTGGCAGCACAGCTGTCCGGCCTGGGCCTCTCACGCAATGACCGAGTCGCCGTCTGGCACGGTGACACCGGCGCGCTGCATGTCCTCTACGTCGCGATCGAGCGCTGCGGCGCCGTCGTCGTCGGTATCGGCGCGCGGGCCGGCGCGCGGGAGGTCTCCCACCTGCTGCACCTGACCCGACCGCGGCTGCTCATCACCGACGAACAGCGCACCTCGCAGGCGGCGCAGGTCACCGGCGATACGCCGGTGCGGGTTCTGCAGCGCGACGACAGCGATGACCTGACGCTGGGCGCCGACGTGACGCCCCGTCCGGCTGATGTCTCCGCGGCGCTCGGCGCCGACGACGTGTTCTGGATCAATTCCACCTCCGGTACCACCGGGCTCCCCAAGTGCGTGGTCCACACCCAGAACCGCTGGCGATACTTCCACCAGAAGGCCGTCGCGCACGCGCAGTTGACGCAGGATGACATCTTCCTGCCGGTGATCCCCGCCCCGTTCGGCTTCGGTATCTGGACCACTCACAGCACCCCGATCTACCTGGGCGCCACCACCGTCCTGCTGGAGCGGTTCACCCCCACTGCTGCCTGCGCCGCGATCGCCCAGCATCAGGTCTCGGTGTTGTGCTGCGTGAGTACACAGCTGTCGATGCTGCTCGCCGACAGGGCTTGCCGCGACTACGATTTGAGCAGTCTGCGGGTCGTCTACACCGGAGGCGAAGCGGTGCCGTTCCGGCAGGCAGCCGAGTTCGAAGAACTCACCGGAGCAACGATTCTGCAGTTTTACGGATCCAACGAAACCGGTTTGCTCAGCGGAACCACGCTCAGCGACACCCGCGAGCGCAGGCTACGCACCGCCGGGCGGATCGTGCCGGAGATGTCGGTGCGACTCTTCGACGGCGACCTCGATGTCACCGCCACCGGACGCGGCCAGCCCGCCTGCCGCGGACCGGCCACCAGCCTCGGTTACCTGGGCGGAACCGATCACGACGCCTTGTTCACCCCGGACGGCTGGATGCGGATGGGCGACATCTGCGAGATCGACGCCGAGGGCTATCTGACCGTGACCGGCAGGGTCTCGGACTTCATCGTGCGGGGCGGCAAGAACATCAGCGCCACAGAAGTAGAAGACGCCGTCACCACCCATCCCGCCATCGCCGTCGCAGCCGCGGTGGCGATGCCCGACCCGGTGTTCGGCGAGAAGGTGTGTGTCTACGCGGAATGCGTCGGCGGCCAGCATGTCGACCTGCCCGAACTGACCGAACACCTGGTGGCGCAGGGTTTCTCCAAAGAGCTGCTGCCCGAGCGGGTGATCGTCCTCGACGAGCTGCCCCGATCGTCAGGCGGCAAGGTGGCTAAAGGTGAACTCCGCGAACGTATTCGCACTACCCTGGGACGTGATCATGAGCGCACGTGACGAGATCCGGGCGGGCGGTGCCGCAGTCTGGTCACCCTCGGTGGTCCCACCCATCGGTGTGGACCTCGGCGAGGAACAAGCCCTCGCCGTCGCGTTCCGCCACCTGGCCGCCATCGGCTTCGCCGAGAACATGGCCGGCCACATCACCTGGCAGCCCGACGACCAGACCGACATGCTGGTCAACCCATGGGGCCTGTGGTGGGCCGAGCTGACCGCCTCCGACATCTGCCGAGTCGACGAGGACGCCCGCGTCGTGCAGGGCCGCTGGGACGTCACCCCGGCCATTCACATCCACACCGAGCTACACCGGGCGCGGGCAGACGCCCGCGTGGTGATCCACAACCATCCGTACTATGTCAGCCTGCTCGCGTCTCTGCATACCCCGCCCGAGCTGGTCCACCAGACCGGTTCACTGTTCCTCGACGACCTGTGCTTCGTCGACAGCTACGACGGTGAAATCGACAGCGCCCCGCGCGCCCGGGAGCTCGCCGAGCGCATCGGCGGCGCGAACCTGGCCATCCTTGCGTCGCACGGGGTTATCGCCATGGGGCGCACCCTGGCCGAGGCGGTGTACCGGGCCGCCACCATCGAACGGGTATGCAAAATGGCCTACCACGTCATGTTGACCGGCAGAACACCAACACCCATGAAGCGCTCCGACATGGCCGGTATGCAGGCGTCGCTGATCGAACGTGCCGCCGACGTGTACTGGGCGGGCGCGGCACGCATGACCATCAAGGCCGACCGTCATGTGCTGGAGTAGGCCCACCGCCGGACTTTCGACACTCTTTCACCGAATCGAGGTCTGTAGATGAAATCGATCGACGAACTCAGCGCCGACCTGAGCTTCACCACCGCCAAAGCCGGTGCCGAGCGCACCGTGACGTTCCTGCCCGAGCCGCCGCGCGCACCACGTCGCTACACGGTGATCTCGGTGGACGATCACATCGTCGAACCACCGGACACGTTCGAGGGCCGGGTGCCGCGCAAACTGGCCGACCGGGCGCCGAAGGTCGTCGAGACCGAAAACGGCGGCCAGACCTGGATATACGACGGCCAGTCACTGCCGAATGTCGGGTTCAACGCCGTCGTCGGCCGGCCGGTGTCCGAATACGGTTTCGAACCCGCCCGATTCGACGAGATGCGCCGCGGCGCGTGGGATATCCACGAACGCGTCAGGGATATGGATCTCAACGGCGTCTACGCCTCGCTCAACTTCCCGTCATTCCTGCCCGGATTCGCCGGTCAGCGGCTGCAATTGGCGACGACGGATCGCGAGCTTGCGTTGGCGTCGGTGCGGGCGTGGAACGACTGGCACCACGACGTGTGGGCCGGCTCCTACCCTGGCCGCATCATCCCCTGTCAGTTGCCGTGGCTGCTGGATCCGGTGCTGGCCGCGACCATGATCCGCGAGAACGCGGAAAGAGGCTTTCACGCCGTCACCTTCAGCGAGAACCCGGCCCTGCTGGGGTTGCCGACCATCCACTCCGGCTATTGGGATCCGATGATCGCGGCGTGCGCGGAGACCGGCACGGTCGTCAATCTGCACATCGGGTCATCGGGTGCGGCCCCGTCCACCACCGACGACGCGCCACCCGATGTTCAAGGCGTCCTGTTCTTCGCCTATGCCATCTCCGCCGCGGTCGACTGGCTGTACTCCGGGTTGCCCAGCCGATTCCCTGACCTGAAGATCTGCCTGTCCGAGGGCGGGATCGGCTGGGTCGCAGGACTTCTGGATCGGCTCGATCACATGCTGAGCTATCACGAGATGTACGGGACATGGAAGGCCCTCGGCGAAACCCTCTCCCCCGCCGAAGTGCTGCAACGCAACTTCTGGTTCTGCGCGGTCGAGGACCAGTCGTCATTCGGCCAGCATGAACGCATCGGGACCGATCACATCATGCTGGAGGCCGACTATCCGCATTGCGACTCCACCTGGCCGCACACCCAGCGCGTCATCCACGAGGAGATCGGCGATCTTCCTCCGGACGTCATCCGGAAGCTGACGTGGGAGAACGCGTCTCGGCTGTATCAGCACCCGGTTCCGGTGGAGGTCCAGCGCGATCCGGAAGCGTTCTGAGATGACCGCTTCAGCGGCGCCGCTGCGGGTTGCGGTCCTCGATGACTATCAGGGCATCGCCGAAACCGTCGACTGGTCGCCGATCCCGCGATCCGTCGACCTGCTGGCCCTCCGTGAACACATCGCGCCCGGCGACGCACTCATCGCCCGGCTCGCCGATCGCGAGGTGGTAGTGGCCATGCGCGAACGCACACCCATCGACGCGGACCTGCTGGCCCAACTGCCGTCGTTGAAGCTGCTGGTCACCACCGGTCCGTTCAATGCCGCCATCGACGTGGCGGCGGCGCAGACGCGCGGCATCACCGTGTGCGGTACGGGCGGCATCATCACGCCGACGGTCGAACTCACCTGGGCGCTGATCCACGCCCTGCAGCGTCACCTGATCGTCGAGGATCGCGCCGTGCGCGCCGGCCGCTGGCAGCAGACCGTCGGCGCCGATCTGGCCGGGGCGACACTGGGGCTGGTCGGGGTGGGCCGGATCGGTCGGATGGTCGCGGCGGTGGGGCATGCCTTCGGCATGCGGGTGACGGCGTGGAGCCCGCATCTGACCGCCGAACGGGCCGCCGAAGCGCAGGTGGAACTGCTGGACCGGCGCAGCCTGTTCGAGACCGCCGACGTGGTGTCGATTCACATGGTGCTCTCGGAGGCGACCCGCGGGCTCATCGGCCGCGAGGAACTAGGCGCGATGAAATCCAGCGCCATCCTGGTCAACACGTCACGCGGCGGACTGGTCGACCAGGCGGCGTTGATCGAGGCAGTGCGCTCGAATCGGATTCGTGGCGCCGGGCTCGACGTCTACGACGAGGAGCCGTTGCCGGCCGGGCACCCGCTGGCCACACTGCCGAATTCCGTGCTCACACCCCACCTGGGGTATGTCACCGAGAACTGCATGAACCGGTTCTACCGGGACATCGTCGACGACATCGCCGCCTACTGCGCCGGAACTCCGCGGCGCCTTGTGTCCGGTTGAGCCCACACCGGCGCTCCGCGCCATTTAGGCTGCCCTCATGAAGCACTACGTCATGGGAGGGCTGGCCGCGGTGCTGATCGCCGGGGGGCTGATCGCGTCGGCGCCGCAGGCCAGCGCCGGATGCGTCAATGCGGGATTGTTCATGTTCCCGGAGGCACAGAAATGCGATGGCCCCTTCCAGCCGGACGGCAGTTGGCGACGCTGCGTGTACTACTACTACCCGCCCGGTGACCCCGACGCCCAAACGGACTGCCACCCGATGGGAGCCGACGTCCAGCACATCGTGCATCCGTTCTACGACCCACCGACCCACATCGACGAGTAACGCGGATCATTCCATCAGCTGGGCGGCGACGGTCGCGCCGAGGTTCCAGCATGCGCTCATGGCTATTTACGCGTCGTCGAGGACAACGCGGGCCACGGCATCGATCAAAGCCATCCGCGCCCGTCGGTCGCTCCACCCCCGGTTGACCGTGAGCGAACGATACGGCCCAGTGGGGTGACCCAGAGCCCACCACAGGTCCACCGCGTCCTCGATCGAGACCCGCAGTCGCCCTACCTCGCCGAGCAGCTGCACTAGCCCCCGAATGTCGCTGCGTCGGCGGCGTTCGATTTCGTCCTGCAGCGCGGCGATCTCTGGATCGGACGCAGCAACTGAGCGCACGATCTCATCAATTGGTGCAACGCGGCGAAGAACGTCACGAGTTGCGTCGGTTATCAACTCGAGTCGGCGCCGCTGGTCGGGCTCGGCTTTCACCCGCGCAACCCAGTCCCCGCTTCGCCACCCGTCGGTGCTGGGCGCTCCGGCGGACACCTGCTCGACCACCGCACGCAGAACGTCTCGTTTGGTTCCGAAGACGGTGTAAACGGTCTCCGGCGACACCCCGGCGCGTGCGGCGAGCTGCGCGATCGTAGTGGCGGCATAGCCGTTGTCGACGAATTCAGCACTCGCCGCCTCCACAACTGCGGCGCGGGTGGCCGCCCGCTGTCGGGTACGCGTCGACGACCGGTATTGCCGACGAGGCTTGACTTCGTCAGGCATTTCGATACAGTTCTACTGTATTAATTTGGTTAGTACTGGAACCAAGGAAGTGCATCATGGCATTCCATCACGTAGCGATTGCGACCAGCAACCTTGAGGCGGCGCACCGGTTCTACACAGAAGCAATGGGTTTCCGGCTGGTTCATGTCGAAGCAGGCGATGCGCCCGAGGGTGACGCCTGGTTCCGGCATGTCTTCTACGACACCGGCGACGGATCCCTGCTGGCCCTGTTCGATCTGCACGGCGATCGCTACGTCGGGATGGATCTCGCCATTTCACGGGGCCTCGGCCTGCCGAACTGGGTGAACCACATAGCATTTAATGCCGACGACCTGGCCGGCCTCGACGCGGCACAGGACCGCTGGCTCGCGCACGGCCTGGACGTGATGCGCGTTGACCACGGCACGGCAATGTCGATCTACACCCACGATCCCGACGGCAACTTCATCGAACACAGCTACTGGGTGCATGCTCCGGGTGCGGTCACTGCACAGCGGGCGGAGTCATTGTTGTGCGACCCGGCCCCGCCGCGTACAAGTCCACTCGCCATCGAGTTCTTTACTGCGGAAGCGGCGGCGCCGGTGCCCTCGGCATAGCAACACCGTCGCCACCACGCCGCCTACACCATCAGCTGGGCGGCGACGGTCGCGCCGAGGTTCCAGCATGCATCGATGTCGGCTTTGGTTGGCTTGCCCGCCACCACCACATAGTCCGCTGCCTTCACCCAGCCCAGACCGGCGGTGATCGAGTCGACGGCGCGCTGCGCGCCCTCGGTCCCCTCATTGCCGTGCAGGTACAACCCGAACGGGCGGCCCCGGCTGGAATCCAGGATCGGGTAGTAGCAGAGGTCGAAGGCGTGTTTGAGCGCTCCGCTGATGTATCCGAGGTTGGCCGGGCTGCCCAGCAGATAGCCGTCGGCCGCCAGCATGTCGGCCGGCGAAATGGTCAGCGCCGCCCGGCGCACCAGGTCCACGCCCTCGATCTCGGGGTCGGTGGCACCGGCCACCACCGCCTCGAACATCTCCTGGCAGTGCGGCGACGGCGTGTGGTGAACGATCAGCAGCGTTTTCGTCATGCGCGCTCCTGCAGCTCGACCGCTTTCTTCATCGCTTCCCGGGCCCGGCGGCGGTCCCCGGCGTAGTCGTAGGCCCGCGCCACCCGGTACCAGCGCTGCCAGTTATCGGGGTCGTCGTCCAGCTCAGCACGCACGGTCTCGAACAGGGCGTCGGCGGCGTCGCGGTCGATGCGGCCCGATGGCCGCCGCGGCAGTGCGCTGACGTCCAGTTCCATCCCGTCCTGCGCGGCCAGCCGGGCCAGCTTCTGGTGCGCGAACCCGTCCCGCAGCGTCGCGATCAGCGCCCACAGCCCGATGCCGGGAAGAATCAACAGCGCTGCGCCCAGACCCACCGCCGCGGCCTGCCCCGAGGCAAGCATCACGAGCGCGGTTCGTCCGAGCAGCACCAGGTACACCAGCATCGCCAGGCACATGAAGCCGATCAGCAGCTGGATCCGCATGGTGCGTGCGCTCATTGCAGGTCGAGCAGCGCTTCCAGCCCGACCGTCAGTCCCGGGCGCTCGGCGATGCCCCGCACCGCCAGCAGCACCCCGGGCACGAACGAGGTGCGGTCGATGCTGTCGTGGCGGATGGCCAGGGTTTCCCCCAAGGTGCCGAAGAGCACCTCTTGGTGCGCGACCAGCCCAGTCAACCGGATGGAGTGCACCGGAATGCCGTCGACATCGGCACCGCGGGCACCCGGCAAACCGGTGCTGGTGGCATCAGGATTGGGAGGCAGTCCTTTTCGGGCCTCGGCGATCAGCTTGGCGGTGCGTGCCGCGGTTCCTGACGGCGCGTCCGCCTTCTGCGGGTGGTGCAGTTCGATGACTTCCACCGATTCGAAGAACCGCGCCGCCTGTGCGGCGAAATGCATGGACAGCACCGCGCCGATCGCGAAGTTGGGCGCGATGAGCACGGCGACATCGGGTTTGGCTGCCAGCCAGTCCCGCACCTGGTCCAGCCGCTGCTGGGTGAATCCGGTGGTGCCGACCACGGCGTGAATCCCGTTGTCGATCAGAAACTTCAAGTTGTCCATCACAACGTCGGGGTGGGTGAAGTCGATCACCACGTCGGTGCTGGTGTCGACCAGTTGGCCGATCGGGTCACCGGCGTCGACCTGCGCGGACAGCGCCAGGTCCTCGGCGTCCTGCACCGCCGCCACCATCGTCGCGCCGACCTTGCCCCTGGCGCCCAGTACTCCCACTCGCATGCTTCAGAGCCTAACGGTAGGTCGCTCCAGCCCGCGAACGTGCGCAGTTGTACGCCTCGACCCGCGGTATGGCGTGCAACTGCGCACGCTCGCGGGATATGTCGCCGCGCTCAACAGTCGATGACGACCCGGCCGCCGGCGGCGCGTGACACGCAGACCAGCATCTCGTCATCGCCCTCGGCCGTCCGCCCGCGGCGGTCGACCTCACCGGACAGCACGCTGACCTTGCAGGTGCCGCAGAACCCCTGCCGGCACGAATACGGGGTGTTCGGGTCCGCGTCGCACATGACATCCAGTGCCGAGCGGGTCGCCGGCACCGTCAGTACCCGCCGCGAGCGCGCCAACTCCAGCTCGAACGGCACCCCGTCGACCACGGGCGGCGGACTGAACCGCTCGTAGTGCAGCGGTGCGTTCGCGTGTTCGTTGCGCGCGATGCGCACCGCCTCCAGCATCGGCGAGGGACCGCAGACATACACCGCGGTCGCTGGTCCGGCGCCGGCCAGCAGATCTTCGGTGCTGGCGAACCCGCCACGTTCGTCGTCGGCCCACACGGTGACCCGGTCCGGATCGACAGCCAGCACCTCGTCCAGCAGTGGCATGTGGGCGCGATCGCGGCCGGCGTACACCGCTCGCCAACTCAGTCCACGCGCCCGCGCCTCGCGCATCATCGGCAGGATCGGGGTCACCCCGATGCCCCCGATCACGAACAGCACATCGTCTTCGCCGGTCCCCAAATAGAAGGCATTGCGGGGGCCTTCGAAGACCAGCGAATCACCGACGTTGTAGGTGTCGTGCATCTCGATGGATCCACCGCCGCCGTCGGCGATGCGCCGCACCGCGATCCGGTATTCGGTGCGCCGCCCGGGTTCGCCGCACAGCGAGTACTGGCGACGCCGCCCGGACGGCAGCTGAACGTCGATGTGCCCGCCGGGATTCCACGACGGCAGCAGGCCGCCCTGCGGATCGGCCAGCGTCAACGCCACCACATCCGGTGTCAGCTCGTCGCGTCTGGTGACCACCGCGGTGATCGTCCGGCGCACCGGCACCACCCGCGACGGCTTCCAGCGCGACACCGCCGAGAACCCGCCGAAAATTTGAACGGCTCCCCACAGCGCGCCGTAAAGCCGGTCGTGTTTGCGGCGGCCGTAGAGGTCAGCGGGTCTGCTGCGCCAATCGTGTTCTGCCACGGGCGATCAGCTCTGCCGAATGTCGTAACGGGCCAGCAGCCGGATCGCGGTCGGGCTGATACGGCGCATCGCATAACCGAACTTCGCCTCCGGGGCGACCGGCAGCACCGGCGGCCCGGTCCGCACCGCCTTGACGATGGCCTTCGCGGTGGCCTCCGGGGTGTAGTTGCGGCGGCGGTACGCGGCGTCGGCCTTGTCGCGGGCGCGCGCCTCCTGCTCGGCCGTCATCCCGGCGTACACGGTGTTCTTGGCGATATCGGTGTTGACGAAGGCCGGGCACACCGCGGTGACGGTGATGCCCTCGTCGGCGAGGTCAGCGCGCAGCGCCTCGCTGAACCCGAGCACCGCCGCCTTGGTGGTGCTGTAGGCCACCATGGATTTCGACGGCAGGAACGCCGACGCCGAGGACACGTTGATGATGGTGCCGCCCTGGCCGCGGTCGACCATCTGCGTGGCGAATGCCCGGGTGCCGTTCAGCACGCCGCGCAGGTTCACCCCCAAGATGGCATCCCAATGCTCCGGGCTGGTCTCCAGGAAGCGCCCGGCCATACCGATACCGGCATTGTTGATCAGGATGTCGACGACGCCGTGGTCGCTGTTGACTTGTGCGGCAAGGTCGTTCATCGCTTTGTCGTCGGTGACATCGGTCTGGTACACCGCCGCCTCTGCGCCGGCCGCCTGAACCAGCTCGGCGGATTCCTTGGCGGCGTCCAGATCACGGTCGACGATCACCACCTTGCGAGCACCCTGGCGAGCCAACTCCACGGCGGTGGCCCGCCCGATACCCGCACCCGCACCGGTGATCAGCGCCATCTTGCCGGTCACCTCGCGGGCACCCAAAGCAGCACCGACGCCCGGTGCGGCACCGGCTTCGGCCTGGTCCACCCATTCGCTGGTCAGCCGGGCGATGACATCGGGACGACTGGTGACCACCCAGTGGCCGCCTTCGATCGGAACGACCCGGCCGGCGGCGGGAATCGCGCCGGTGAACTGCTGCAGCGGAGCGCTGACGAAAATGTCCTTGCGCGGCACCAGAGTCTGGACGGGGACCTGTGTCTGCGGCAGCGGCGACGCCGGTACCAGCAGCGGCTTGGGCATGTTGGCGCGGTACAGGTTGAGCCCGTTGAGGAAGTCGCGGCTGCCGCGAGCAACCTCGGCGCGTTGCGCACGGGTACTCGACCGCCCGATCCCGTCGGTGAGGTCCATCACCTTGGCGATCAGCCCAGACCGGATTGCCGTCTCGGCCACGCCGGGGGTCAGGAACAGCTGGATGTATCCCGACTGCAGCAGCTGCCGCGCGACGCTGGCCAGGCGGCGAGGGCCGCGCGCCGACCGCATGAACTTGCCCGCGTAATCCAGGTGTGGCCCCGAAATCGAGGTGTAGGAGCTGACTTTCGCCGCAACGGCGGTATCGGTCACCGCAGCCCAGCCTTGGATGGATCCCCAGTCGTGGCCCAGCAGATGCACCCGCTGGACGCCGAGATGGTCGATCACCGAACCGATGTCGTCGACCAGTTGCGGGAATCGATATCCGGACTTGTCGGCGGGCGCCGAGGAGTCGCCGGCCCCGCGCACGTCGTAGGCCACCACGTTGTATCGGCCGGGTTGACGCTGGAGAAGTTCCGCGGCAACACCGTCCCAGACGTGGTGGTTGTCCGGATAGCCGTGGATCGCCAGGATCGTGGGCCGGTCCGGGTCGATCTCGGTGTAGGCGTGTACGGCCAGACTGACGCCGTCACTGGCGGTTACGGTGGTGGTCATCGGTCCTCCGTCAGTGCGTCGCGCGGGCGGCGGGTGAGATCGCCAGATAGTTGACCGCGCGCTCCACCCCACCCAACTGGGACGGATGGAAACTCGGCTTGTAGTAGGCGCCGATCACCCGGGTGAACTCGAACGGGGCGGGCACCAGGCCGCGGCGTGCGGCATCGAACCAGTCCCGCCAGCGCGGCTTGGTTCCCGGCGGCAGTTCGGGGTCAACCGAGTACATGAACCGCAGTCCGCGCACCCACAGCCACAGCATCAGCGGAGTCACAATCAGCTGGGTGCGCACCTGCCGCCAGAAGCCGGCCTGCAGGTGCATCATCACGTCGAAAGCGACGGCTTTGTGCTCGACCTCCTCGGCGCCGTGCCAGCGCAGCATGTCCATCATCACCGGATGGGTGCCGATGGCGTCGTGTTCGGGAGTGTCGAGCACCCATTCCCCCAGGATCGCCGTGTAGTGCTCGATGGCCGAGACCAGCGCGACCCGTTCGAGCATCCACTTCTGCTGGCGTCGTGCGCTCCATCGCGGCCGGTCGCCCAGCAGCTTGTCGAACAGCCAGTGGATCTGGTCGGTGAACGGGGACATGTCGATGCCCTTGGCGGCGAAATAGTCGACGACCCCGGCGTGCGCCTGGGAGTGGGTGGCTTCCTGACCGATGAACCCCTGCACATCCAGCCGCAACTGGTCATCGGCGATCAGCGGCAGCGCCTGTTTGAACACCTCGACGAAGAACTCTTCGCCGGCGGGCAGCAGCAGGTGCAGCACATTACAGAAATGAGTGGTGAACGGCTCGTTGGGGACGTAGTGGACGGGCAGGTCCGCCCAGTCGAACTTGACATCGCGTGCCTCCAGCACGATGCGCTCGTGATCGAGGGATGCGTCGTGCGGCCCGGCCGCCTGATCGTCAACCGCAAGCATCATGACCTCCCACCCAGTGTTTACAAAGCAATACCATTTGTCGTTTACCTGGACATTACTTGCCGGTAAGTATAGACCGTGTTATCGCCGAGGGGAAGGATACCGGTACCGCCGGTACGCGGAAATCTCATCGCGTCGTGGTTTGACCGGAAGCGACGTCAGGTGCACAGGTGCACTTCGACCAGAACGCGTCCCGCGTCGTCACGCCGCGCGACCGCATGGCCGCGATACTCCTCGCCGCCCATGCTCAACGTCACCGGCCCGCCGTCGCCGAGGAAATTGCGCCACCAGCTCTTGGCGTCGGGCACGCTGACCCCGATGATGACGTCATTGCCGACGCGGCGGTATCCCACCGGGATGCGGAACGTGCGCCCCGACCTTCGCCCGACGTAGCTGAGCATGGCGACGTTGCGGTTCATCAGTCTCCCCAGGCGCGGCGAGGTGAGGATGCCGCTCACCGGCACATTGAGCAGTGGCGCGCCGCGCATGAGGAGTCGTAGGAATCTCGCTTTCATGCTCACCAGTGTTCCCACCGTTTCGCAGCGGGACACCCCGCACCCCGGCTTGTGCCGGATCATCCCCGTGGTCAGGCAGCTTCCGCTCGCTGCTTGAGGCGTTGCAGAGTGACCCGGATGTGCTCGGCGTTGGCGGCAGTGCGGTCCGCGACGCCGGTGGTCAGCCGGGTGATCCCGCGGATCCAACGCGGCCGCCGATCCCAGGTGCCCTCGGTGACCTGGCAGCCGCCGCCGGCGGCCGCGATGATCTCGTAGCGCCAATGCGCAACCGGAATGACCGAGGCGCGCACATCGAAGCCGAAGACGCGACCGGGTTCGGCGTCGGTGACGGTGCAGGTGGTGCTCCAAGCGTGGCGGCCGTTGCGGTTATCGCCGCTGAAGACGGCTCCGGGCCGGGCCGCGTCACCGTCCCGCCACCGCATGGCGGTGGTCTCCTCGGCCAACTCCGTCAGCGTGGTCAGGTCGGTGATCAGCGCATACACCACATCGGGATTCGCGTTGATGTGCACGCTGGCGGTGACGGACGGTGCGCTGGGCGGTCGGGTCATGGGCCGAGCATAACCATGGCCGGTCCGCGGGATAACGCTGTGATGAATGTGAGTGGCGATGCGGCGAAGTTTCCTCACAATGGAAGTAGCCCCGCGACCAAGGAGCGGCCATGTACATCGGAATTCCGGCGGAGGTCAAGAACAACGAGTTCCGGGTGGCCATCACCCCGGCCGGTGTCGCCGAACTGGTTCGCCGCGGCCACGACGTACTGATCCAGTCCGGCGCCGGTGACGGCTCGGCGATCGGCGACGCCGACTTGAAGTCCGCCGGCGCCCACCTGTGTGACACCGCCGATCAAGTGTGGGCGGACGCCGAACTGCTGCTGAAGGTCAAGGAGCCGGTTCCCGCTGAGTACGACAACATGCGCCGCGGCCAGACGCTGTTCACCTTCCTGCACCTGGCGGCCTCCCGGTCGTTGACCCAGGCACTGCTGGCCGCCGGCACCACCGCGATCGCCTACGAAACGGTCCAGACCCGCGACGGCGCGCTGCCGCTGCTGGCCCCGATGAGCGAGATCGCCGGCCGCTTGTCAGCCCAGGTCGGCGCTTACCACCTCATGCGCACCCACGGCGGGCGGGGCTTGCTGATGGGCGGTGTGCCCGGTGTCGGACCCGCGGATGTGGTGGTGATCGGCGGCGGTACCGCAGGCTACAACGCCGCGCGGGTGGCCGGCGGGATGGGCGCTCACGTCACGGTGTTCGACGTCAACATCAACCGACTGCGGGAGCTTGACGGCGAGTTCACCGGCCGTATCCGCACCCGCTACTCCTCGACCTACGAGCTCGAGGGTGCGATCAAACGAGCCGACTTGGTGATTGGCGCCGTCCTGGTGCCAGGCGCCAAGGCGCCCGAAGTCGTACCCAACGCTCTTGTCGCACAGATGAAGCCGGGGGCAGTGCTGGTGGATATCGCCATCGATCAGGGCGGCTGCTTTGAAGGCTCACGGCCCACCACCCACGACGACCCGACGTTCACCGTGCACGACACGGTGTTCTACTGCGTGGCCAACATGCCCGCGGCGGTGCCCAAGACGGCGACGGTCGCCTTGACCAACGCAACCATGCCGTATGTACTCGCCCTCGCCGACGCGGGTTGGCATGCGGCATGCCGGGCGGATCCCGCACTGGCCAAGGGCCTCTCGATGCACGACGGGGCGCTGCTGTCGGAGCAGGTGGCCACCGACCTGGGGTTGGAGTTCACCGACCCAGCGCCGCTGCTGACCTAATTTAGGCCGGCGAACAGACGCGAAAGTTCCCTTCTAGGTGCGAATTTGAGCACTTTCGCGTCTGCTCGGCAAAAGAACTAGCCCGGCGCCAGGGCAGTGATGACGCCGACCGCTTTGCCGGTTTGCGCCGACGCGAATCCTGTTCCCGCCCAAAGATTCGTCCCATTCGGGTCATCCGCGGCGATCGCAGCCCTGCGGATCGGTGCCGTCATCTGGTTGACCTCGGGATAGCCTAGCGGCGCGACCTCGCCGTATACCCGGCTGAACTCGTTCTCCAGACCGCGCGCGTACCGGCCGGAAAAAGCCGGGGTGACGACGGTCGCACCGAACTGCGGATTTCGCAGCGCAGTTCGGTGTGTCTGGTTGGTACCGGCCTCATCGGTCAACAGAAGCGCAGTGCCGATCTGGGCGGCCACCGCCCCTTTGCGCACGATGCCGTCGATGTCCTCGACGGTACTCAAACCGCCCGCCGCGATCAGCGGAACCTTGTGCTCGGCGCCGATCCGGCCGATCAGATCGTCCAGCGAATCGGTGCCGGGCAGCATGTCCGGCGCAAACGTGCCACGATGACCGCCGGCGCCGGGGCCTTGGACCACCAGGCCGTCAGCACCCGCGGCGATGGCCACGCCGGCCTCATAGGGCGATGTCACCGTGACGAACAGCAGCATGCCCAGCGCCCCGAACCAGCGCATCACGTCTGGTGGCGGGACGCCGAACGTGAACGACACCACCTCGGGGCGCATGTCGGCCAGCACTTCGAGTTTGCTTCCCCAGCCATCGTCGTCACCGAAGGTGGGCCGGCCCACCTCCACCTCGTAATGCTCGGCGAGTTCATCAAGTTGCACTGCGTAGTGGTCGAGTTGGGTGTAGTCGGCGACACTGGGTTGGGGCACAAACACGTTGGCCCCGATCGGCCCGGTGGTCAGCCGTCGTGTCGCGGCGATATCGTCGGCGAAGCGTTCCGCGCTCAGGTACCCGCCGGCGAGGAATCCCATTCCGCCGGCATTGGTTACCGCCGCTGCCAGCGCGGGAGTACCCGGGCCACCTGCCATCGGCGCGCCCACGATGGGCACCATCAGATCCCAGAAGCCCAGCACCATACGATCAGCCTGCCATGGTTCGCAGCGGTCGGGGAAGCGCTCCTTTCGAGCGATAAGGACCGAGCACGGCGACGCCGAAAGGATTGCGCAACAGCGTCCGCGCCACCGCATTGACCTCGTCGACGGTGACCGCATCCAGTTCGCGCAGGGTGCGGGCAATCGTATGCTGTTCGCCTCGGTTCAGTTCGTTGCGGCCCAAGCGGTGCATCCGCGACGCCGAATCCTCCAACCCCAGCACCAGTCCGCCGCGCAGCGATCCTTTGGCGATCCGGCACTCGGCTTCGGTGATGCCGTCGCGGGCTACCGATTCCAACTCCTGCGTGATCACCGCCGCGACGTCGGTGAACCGCTCCGGCAGGCACGCCGCGTACACCGACAGAGCCCCGGTGTCGGCGAAGGTGTCCACCGTCGAATACACCGAGTACGCCAGGCCCCGGGATTCGCGGACCTGTTGGAACAACCGGGAACTCAGCCCGCCGCCGAGAGCGGTGTTGAGCACCGCCAGCGCGCGGCGCTGCGGCCAGTACCGTCCCGGGGTGCGTACGCCCAGCGACAGGTGGGTCTGCTCGGCGTCGCGCTTCACCAGGGCCAGCGCCGGGCGACCGGGTACCCGGGCGGCACCCTTGCGCACCCCGGCTGCCTTACGCCCCCGGATCAGCCGTGGTGCGAAACGCTCACGCACCAACGCCACCGTCGCGTCGTGATCGATGTTGCCGGCCACCGCGACCACCATGCGCTCCGGGGTGTAGCGCCGCTTGTGAAACGAATGCAGCTGGGCCCGGGTCATTTCCGTGACAGAGTCCACGTTGCCGATCACCGGACGCCCGATCGGGTGATCCCCGAACAAGGCGGTCAGAAACACGTCGCCGAGCGCGTCCTCGGGGTCGTCGTCGCGCATGGCGATCTCCTCGAGGACGACGTCGCGCTCCAGTTCGACGTCGTCAGCGGCACAGCAGCCGTTGAGCACCACGTCGGCGACCAGGTCGACGGCCAGCTCCAGGTCGCTGTCGAGCACGTGCGCGTAGTAGCAGGTGTGCTCCTTGGTGGTGAACGCGTTCAGTTCACCACCGACAGCGTCCATCTGCTGGGCGATCTGCACGGCCGTGCGGGTCGGGGTGGCCTTGAACAGCAGATGCTCCAGGAAGTGGGCGGCCCCGGCAACCGAGGCCCCCTCGTCGCGCGAGCCGACCCCGACCCACACCCCCACCGACGCGGAACGCACGCCGGGGAGGTGTTCGGTCACCACCCGCAACCCCCCGGGCAGGGTTGAGCGCCGCAGCGCTCCCCGTGCCCGAGGACTAGCTGTCGGCGGTCGCGGCATCGGCCGGTGCGGCCCCTTCTGCCTGCGGCGCAGATTCGGAGTCCGCAGCCCCGTCGTCAGCCACCGGAACCAGCGAGATCTTGCCGCGGTTGTCGATGTCGGCGATCTCGACCCGCAGCTTGTCGCCGACCTTGACCACGTCTTCGACCTTGGCGATCCGCTTGCCCCTGCCGAGCTTGGAGATGTGCACCAGCCCGTCGCGGCCCGGCAGCAGCGACACGAATGCGCCGAAGTCGGTGGTCTTGACCACGGTGCCCAGGAACCGTTCGCCGATCTTGGGCAGCTGCGGGTTGGCGATGGCGTTGATCTTGTCGATCGCCGCCTGCGCCGACGGTCCGTCGGTGGCGCCGACGAACACGGTGCCGTCGTCCTCGATCGAGATCTGCGCGCCGGTCTCCTCGGTGATCGAGTTGATCATCTTGCCCTTGGGCCCGATCACCTCACCGATCTTGTCCACCGGCACCTTGATCGTGGTGACCCGCGGCGCGTACGGGCTCATCTCGTCGGGGGCGTCGATGGCCTCGGCCATCACCTCGAGGATGGTCAGACGCGCGTCCTTGGCCTGCGACAGCGCACCGGCCAGCACCTGCGACGGGATCCCGTCGAGCTTGGTGTCCAACTGCAGCGCGGTGACGAAGTCCTTGGTGCCGGCGACCTTGAAGTCCATGTCGCCGAATGCGTCCTCGGCACCCAGGATGTCGGTCAACGCCACGAACCGGCGCTCGGTCTTACCGTCCACCTCGACATCGTCGGAGACCAGGCCCATCGCGATGCCGGCGACCGGGGCCTTCAGCGGCACCCCGGCGTTGAGCAGCGCCAGCGTCGACGCACAGACCGAACCCATCGAGGTGGATCCGTTGGAGCCCAGGGCTTCCGATACCTGACGGATGGCGTAGGGGAACTCCTCCACGCTGGGCAGCACCGGCATCAATGCCCGCTCGGCCAGCGCGCCGTGCCCGATCTCGCGCCGCTTGGGCGAGCCGACCCGGCCGGTCTCACCGGTCGAATACGGCGGGAAGTTGTAGTGGTGCATGTAGCGCTTGGAGGTTTCCGGCCCCAGGGAGTCGATCTGCTGGGCCATCTTGACCATGTCCAGCGTGGTCACGCCCAGGATCTGGGTCTCGCCGCGCTCGAACAGCGCGCTGCCGTGCGCGCGGGGCACCACGGCGACCTCGGCCGACAGCGCCCGGATGTCGGTGATCCCGCGTCCGTCGATCCGGAAGTGGTCGGTCAGGATGCGCTGGCGCACCAACTTCTTGGTCAGGCTGCGGTAGGCCGCGGAGATCTCCTTCTCCCGGCCCTCGTAGGTTTCGGCCAGTCGCTGGACGACCTCGGCCTTGATCTCCTCGGTGCGGGTGTCGCGCTCGGCCTTGCCCGCGATGGTCAGCGCCTTGGCCAGCTCGTCGGTGGCAACCGAAGCGACCGAGTAGTAGACGTCCTCGCCGTAGGCGGGGAAGACGGGGTAGTCGGCGGTCGGCTTGGCAGCTGCGTCGGCCAGTTCCTGCTGGGCCTTGCACAGTGCGGCGATGAACGGCTTGGCCGCCTCCAGTCCCTCGGCCACCACGGCCTCGGTCGGTGCCTGCGCACCGCCCTCGATGAGTGCGATGACGTTGTCGGTGGCCTCCGCCTCGACCATCATGATCGCGACGTCACCATCCTCCAGGGTGCGACCGGCCAGCACCATGTCGAACACAGCGCGCTCCAGCTGCTCCACTGTCGGGAACGCCACCCAGGTGCCGTCGATCAGCGCTACCCGCGCCGCGCCGACCGGGCCGGAGAACGGCAGCCCGGCGAGCTGGGTGGACGCCGATGCGGCGTTGATCGCGACCACGTCGTACAGGTCATTGGGGTTCAGGCTCATCACCGTCACCACGACCTGGACCTCGTTGCGCAGGCCGTCGACGAACGACGGGCGCAGCGGGCGGTCGGTGAGCCGACAGGTGAGGATGGCGTCGGTCGACGGCCGGCCCTCACGCCGGAAGAACGAGCCGGGGATGCGGCCCGCGGCGTACATCCGCTCCTCGACGTCGACGGTCAGCGGGAAGAAGTCGAAGTGCTCCTTGGGTGCCTTGCTGGCGGTGGTCGCCGAGAGCAGCATGGTCTCGTCGTCGAGGTAGGCGACCACGGAACCAGCGGCCTGCTGGGCCAGCCGACCGGTCTCGAAACGGATGGTGCGGGTGCCGAAGCTCCCGTTGTCGATGGTGGCGGTTGCCTCGAACACGCCTTCGTCAATTTCAGCTACAGACATGGACGTCCGCACAGCCTCTCTGGGTATTCAGCTGTTTCGCGTGCGCCACGCACAACCCCAGACGCTCAGCCTGGCTACGGCTACGGCCATCGATCGAAGCTGTCGGACCCGGATTCACTGAGGTGTCCGGATGTCCGGCAGCCACTACCGAAGACCGCCCGATGCAGGACTGGTCGTACGGGGTCGTGTCGTTGCACGCTGGAGCGGTACGCACGGAACGCGCGAACCGCACCGATGCCCGGACCTTCCCGGCCCGGAACGACCTCACTCTACACGGTCCGCAGGTCAGGACCCCTGCGGACCGCAGCCTGCCGCCCATGGCGGCAAGGACACCGCGTCAGCGACGCAGGCCCAGGCGCTCGATGAGCGAGCGGTAGCGCTCCACATCGACCTGGGCGACGTACTTGAGCAGTCGGCGGCGCCGACCCACCAGCAGCAGCAAGCCGCGCCGCGAGTGGTGGTCGTGCTTGTGCACCTTGAGGTGCTCGGTCAGGTCGGAGATCCGCTTGGTCAGCATAGCGACCTGCGCCTCGGGCGAGCCGGTGTCGGTCTCATGCAGACCGTAGGCGGTCAGGATCTCTTTTTTCTGCTCGGTCGTCAGCGCCACGAAAACATCTCCATCAGTCGGTCCGCGATCAGAATCCGGCCGCGGCCACCGCGAACTGCAGCACGCGCCGTGTCGGCGGGAAGTTTAGCAGCGGGCGCGGCCCCGGCTGAAATTCAGCAGTGGTCGCCGCCGGCCAGCAGCGTGCGCGCCTGGTCGGTGTCGCCGTCCATGGCGGTGACCAGGTCACGCACCGATTCGAATTTTTCCTGCCCGCGGATGCGGGCGACGAAGTCGACCGCCACGTGCTGCCCGTACAGGTCAGCGGTGCTGTCGAGTACGAAGGCCTCGACGGTGCGGGTGCGGCCGGAGAAGGTCGGGTTGGTGCCCACCGACACGGCGGCCTGATACCGCTCCCCGGGTACGACGCTGCCGGTCACCGGGCCGTGCCCGAGCACGGTGAACCAGGCGGCGTACACGCCGTCGGCGGGGATGGCCGAGTGCATCGGCGGCGCCACGTTGGCGGTGGGGAAGCCCAGCGTCCGGCCCCGGCCGTCGCCGCGCACCACGACCCCCTCGACCCGGTGCGGACGGCCCAGCGCTTCGGCCGCCGCGACCACGTCACCGGCGTCCACGCACGCGCGGATATAGGTGGAGGAGAAGGTGACGGTTTCGGCGTTGTGGTGTTCAGCGACCAGTGACATCGACTCCACCGCGAACCCGAACTGTTCGCCGGCGCGGCGCAGCGTGTCGACGCTGCCGAGCGCCTTCTTTCCGAACGTGAAGTTCTCCCCCACCACGATCTCCACCACATGCAGGCGCTCGACCAGCAGCTCCTGGACGTAGCGGTCCGGTGTCAGCTTCATGAAATTGGCGGTGAACGGCATCACCAGGAAAACATCGACGCCGGCGTCCTCGACGAGTTCGGCGCGACGCGTCAGCGTGGTCAGCTGCGCCGGGTGCTTGCCGGGACGCACCACCTCCATCGGGTGCGGATCGAACGTCATCAGCACCGTCGGCACACCGCGCGCCCGACCGGCCTCCACCGCGCGTGCGATCAGTTCGGCATGTCCGCGGTGTACCCCGTCGAACACGCCGATAGTGAGCACACATCGGCCCCAATCCGTGGGGATCTCATCCTGTCCCCGCCACCGCTGCACAGCCGCAAGCCTACGGTCAATCCCGCTCTGCGGCGGCATGGGTGGGCTCTGTACGCCTGTCCACGCCGGATTAATTGCATACACTTACCAGTTGTGACCCCTGAGGACGAGCCCGGTGACCTGTCCACAGTGGCTCAGGACTATCTGAAGGTCATCTGGACGACGCAGGAATGGTCGCCGGACAAAGTCAGCACCAAGCTGCTGGCCGAAAAGATCGGGGTCTCGGCGTCGACCGCGTCGGAATCCATCCGCAAGCTCGCCGATCAAGGCCTGGTCGACCACGCCAAGTACGGCGCGGTCGCCTTGACCGAGGCGGGCCGGCGCGCCGCGTTGGCGATGGTTCGCCGGCACCGGTTGCTGGAGACCTTCTTGGTCAACGAGTTGGGCTACAGCTGGGACGAGGTGCACGACGAGGCCGAGATCCTGGAGCACGCGGTATCGGAACGGTTGGTGGCGCGCATCGACGCCAAACTCGGATTCCCGCAGCGCGACCCGCACGGCGACCCCATCCCGGCCGCTGACGGACAGGTGCCCACACCGCCGGCGCGGCAGTTGTGGGACTGCCATGACGGCGATACCGGGACGGTGGCCCGCATCTCCGACGCCGACCCCGAGATGCTGCGGTACTTCGACAGCGTTGGGATCAGCCTGGACTCGCGGCTGACCGTGCTGACACGCCGGGAATTCGCCGGCATGATCTCGGTCGGGATCAACGCGGCCGAGGGCGCCGGCGATCCGGCCAGCACAGTCGATCTCGGTAGCCCGGCAGCCCAGGCGATCTGGGTGGTGTAACGCCCGCTGCTCAGCGCTACCCCCGCGAGGTTGCATCGTGGTACAGAAAGTGCGAGTGAACCTGTACCTGGCTGCAATCTCGGCGCAGTGGCGGGAGTGGTGAGTGTGCTGGGTAGCCCGGCGGCCCAGGCGAACTGGGTAGTGTAGGCCTGCAGAGCGGTGCGTCGAAATCGACGTCGAGGAGCAGTATCTCGGGACGCGTCGCGCTCACGTCGGTGTCGCGACAAGGACGGACGTCAGCCCCGCCGGTCCGACGTCATCTCCTCCCACCAGTCGATGGTCTCGGCGTCGGCGGCCATCCGGTCCAGCGTGTGCGCGGTGATCTCGACGTGCGCCCCACTGCCGGCCGACCAGCAGAACTTCCACAGCTCGCGGGCCGCCCGGTGATAACGGTGAATGGTCTCGTCGACGTCGTAGACGTCGACCTCGCTTGCGCGATAGCGATCGACTGCGGCAGCGACGTGTTCAAAGAGCTTCTCCAGCTGCTCCCGATGATAGGCAGCGACGCGTTCGCGCGCGGCCCGACGTTCGGCCTTCGTCCCCATAGCGGGACGATACCTCGCACGCCGTGCTACAGCGTCGTCATCAGAGATGGCCGACAGGCGATCTCGCCGCCGTCGATGCCACGGCAGGCGTGGATGCTGCTGCCAACGACGCGCGCCTAGGATCTAGTGATGGCCAAACTCGAACTGTCCCGCGAATTGTCGCTGCCTGCCGAGCAGGCGTGGGCGCACGCCTCGAATCTGGCCGAGCTGGGCGACTGGCTGTCGATGCATCAAGGGTGGCGCTCGGAGCTGCCCGACGAGCTCGCTGTCGGCACCACGCTGGTCGGGGTGGCCGGCGCCAAGGGGCTGCGCAACCGGGTCACCTGGACCATCCGCGGGATCGATGCACCGAGGCTGCTGGACATCAGCGGTGACGGCGTCGGCGGCACCAAGTACGCGCTGAAGTTGACCGTCGCACCGGCCGACGCGGGCTGCATCTTCACGGTGCGCATCGACATGGGTGGCCGGCCCCTGTTCGGCCCGATCGGGGCCACCGCCGCCCGCGCGGTCAAGGGCGACATCGAGCGCTCGATCAAGCAATTCGAGCAGCTCTACACCTGACCCCTCAGCCGTCAGCGCCCGCTCTGGCGTGGTAGGCGTCACGGGTGGCCTGGTCGACGGCGAGGTAGACCTGTTCGGTGCGGGTAACCCGGGCCAAGAACCGACGCGGACGTTCCGGCAACATCTGGGCCGTCCGCAACACCCAACGCATCCGGCTCGGCACATACGACATTGCCCGCCGGTGCTGTGCGGCGGCGACCACGGCCTTGGCGATGTCCTCGGGGTCCACCGACACGAAATGCTCCACGGCATCGAGAAGCTGTACCCCGGCGGACAGTTCGGTGTGCACGATCCCGGGCAGAATCGCGCAAACCGCGATCCCGCGGGGGCGCAACTCTTCCCGCAGCGCGTACGTCAGGCCGACCACACCGAACTTGGTGGCACAGTAGGTCGCCACGCCGGGGAACCCGGCGACGCCCGCCATCGACGCGATGTTGATGACGGTTCCACCACCACGTCCGGCGAAACGTTCAGCGGCCAGCTTGCAGCCCAGGATCACCCCGCGCAGGTTGATGTCGATCATCTTGTCCTCGGTCGCCCGCGACTCGCGAAGGAATTCACCGGTGAGCATCACGCCCGCGTTGTTCACCAGGATGTCCAACGGCCCCAGCGCGTGCTCGGTGTCGTCGAGGAATGTCAAAAACGACTGCCGCGACGTGACATCAAGCGGCAGCGCCAGCACTTCGCCGGCGATGTCAGCGGCCGCTCGCTTGGCGAGGTCGACGTCGAGGTCGCCGACGGCGACCTTGGCCCCGGCCGCCGCGAACGCGATCGCGGTGGCCCGACCGATCCCCCGGGCACCGCCCGTGATGGCGACAACCCGACCGGTCAACCCTGACTTCATCAAGCCCCTCCTCGGCTGGAAACCTGCGACGGCGCCGGCGTCACAGGCACGTCGATGTCGTAATCATGGGGATGCGGCACCGCGGCGAGGCGTTGCCGATATCTGTTGGGCGTCCACGGCCACAGCTCGGGCAGGCCGTCGGCACCCAGATACCAACTGGTGCAGCCGGTTGCCCAGACGGTGCCCGGCATGGCTTCCCGCATACTCCGATTGAATTCGTCGGTGGCGGCCGGAGTGGGCGCGACGGCGTCGAACTCTCCGTCGCACCAACGCTGGACCCAGCGCAGGATGTGCCCGGCCTGCGCCTCGGCGATCGCGGTCAGCGAGTAGTTGCCGACCGGGCTGTGCGGCCCGATCAGCATGAAGAAGTTCGGGAAGCCGGGCAGCGCCACCCCGAGGTGGGCTTTGGGCCCGGCATGCCACAGCTGATCCAGGGTGAGCCCGCCGCGGCCGACCATCGTCATCGGCCGCATGAAGGCGTGGGCGTCGAATCCGGTGGCCAACACGATCGCGTCGAGTTCGTGCAGCGTGCCGTCGGCGGTGACGATGCCGCGGGCCTCGACGTGGTCGATTCCGGCATCGACAAGGTGCACGTTGGGCCGTTGCATGGCCCGGTAGAAGCCGGCCGAAATGACCAGCCGCCGACACATCGGCTGGTAGTCGGGGGTGAGGCGCCGCCGCAGATCCCGGTTGCGCACGGTGGCGAGGTTGGCCCGGCACGCTTTGGACAGCATGGTGCGCCGCCAGCCCGGACGCACCAGGGCTCGAGCGAAGAACTCGAACGCCCGGTCGTATCCGTGGTAGGCCAGCGAATCCAGCATCGGGATACTGCGGTGCAGCGGCCCCGTCCACCTGCGATAGCCGGGATTGGGCAGTGGCAGAATCCACTGGGCGCTGCGCTGAAACAGCTCCAGCCTGCCGGCGGAGCCGGCGAGCCCGCAGATGATCTGCACGCCGGTGGATCCGGTGCCGATGACCGCAACCCGTTTCCCGGCCATGTCCGCGGTGTGGTCCCAGCGCGCTGAGTGCATGACCGGGCCACGGAAGTCGGCCAGTCCCTCGATATCCGGCATCCGCGGCTCCCGCAGCACACCGGCCGCGGAGATGAAGAAGTCGTGCGACACCGTCTCCCCGGCGCCGGTGGTGAGGCGCCAACGCCGGCCGTCGAATCGGGCATCGGTGACCTCGACCCCGAAGCGGATCACCTCCCGCAAGCCGTATTCGTCTGTCGCCCAGCGGAAGTAGTCAAGAATCTCATGTCCCGGCGAGAAGAACCTGGTCCAGTCCGGCTTGGTCGCGAAGGTGAATTGGTGGAACCGCGACGGCACATCACAGGACAGCCCCGGATAGATGTTGTCACGCCAGGTTCCGCCGACGTCATGTGACTTCTCGTAGACGGTGATGTCGGTGATGCCGGCCCGGCGCAGCATGATCGCCTGGCACAGTCCCGACATGCCGGCCCCGACGATCCCGACAGACGGTTGCCGCCGCGTCACGCCGACACCCCCGTATCGGCGTCGGCCACCGCGTCGCGCATCTTCGGCCAGACGGCGAACAACCGATCCCCCAGGGCCAGCGGTGTCCGCAAGTCCACCAACAGTGGAACCCAGCTCGGCGCGCAGACGCGGCGCGCGCGGCGCGCGATCCCGGAGGTGATCGCCGTGGCCGCCGACTCCACCGGGATGGGCTTGCCTACCGCCGGGGGCAGGGTGGCCATCACGACGCCCAGACCGGAGCGCGCCAGCATGTCTTGCGCCAGCCCGGTGTTGACCAGGCCGAAGTAGGCGATTCCGACACTGACTCCGCTGCCGCCCAATTCGACGCGCAGCGACCGCACCAGCGATTCCACCCCGGCCTTGGCGGCCATATACCCGCTGACGGTCGGTCCCGCGATGACGGCGCCGATCGATGCGACCGCCAGGAGGTATCCCCGGCGTTGCCGTAGGTAGGGCAGCGTCGCGGCGGCGGTGTGGAAGACACCGACGAGGTTGACGTCGATGACGCGCCGCCACTCCCCCGGATCGACGGCGGCCACGGTGGCGGCGGGCCCGGCGATCCCGGCGTTGGCCACCACGACGTCCACCCCGCCGAAGTACTCGGCCGCCGCCGCGCAGGCCACCGTCATCGACTCCGCCGAGGTGACGTCGGCATCGAACGCGGCTGCGGCATCGCCGAGTTCGACCACCAATCGCTGCGCACTCTCGGTGTCTCGATCCAATAGCGCAACGCGAGCACCGTTCTCGACAAGCTGACGCGCGATCTGGGCGCCGATGCCCTGCGCCCCGCCGGTGATCAGCACCGTCTTTCCGGCAAGTCGTTCCGCCCGTGGCGTTCTCATGCCCACGACGCTACGACCGCCGGCTACGGATCGGAATGCACGAATCAGACGCGCATTTGACACTTGCGGACATCGGCGCCGGGCGCAGCGGGTCGCTCATGCCGCGCCTGCTCAGCACCCACGCCGCCGTCAACCGCATTACCCCACCCCCGCATCGTCGCCCATCGTCAGCCGCAAGATGATGCGGGTCACCTCGTCGGGGTTGTCCAGCTGCGGGCAGTGCCCGGACCGCGGCAACACCACCAGTTCGCTCCCCCGAAGCTGCTGATGCAGCATGCGACTCGACTCCACCGGGATGACCCGGTCCAGCCCGCCGTGCACGATCACGGTCGGGCAGTCGACGCGCAGCCCGTCGTGACCATCGGCGGTTTCGCGGGCGTACTGGAGTCCGTAGCGGCCCAACTCGACGAGGTCGGCAAACCGCGACGCGGTCCCGGCCCAATACGCGACGACCTCAGGATCAGGGAGAACTCCGGGCCCGTAGATCATCCTCGGCACCACTCGCCGGGCCGCGCGCCGCAACACCTTCGGCGGCACCGGGATACGACCCAACGCCCACCACAGCCCGTCCGGTACCGCGTATCGGCGGGACAGCCGGGCCACCAACTGCTGCGCGTTCATCGGATCATCCATGGCGACAAGGCCGGCCACCCATTCGCCATGGCGGGCAGCGGCGCGCACCGCGGTGGCGGCGCCCAGCGAATTCCCCACCAGCACAGCCGGGCCGAGTTCGGCCAGGATGGCGTCGACGAACGCGTCGAATTGGGCCACCATCGGCCCGGGCCGCCGTGGCGCGGCCAGCCCGAAACCGGGCAGGTCGACCGCGACCGCGCGGCGCCCGGCCGCGGCCAACCGGGTGAGCACGCCCCGCCAGGTCTCGGCGCTGTCGGCGAATCCATGTAGGAGCACCACCGGCGTCCCGGTGCCGGGCACCGTCAGCGTCCGGGTACCGAAGCCGTGGTAACTCGCCCGGGTCTCGGTGATCATCGCCGACTCAGCCCAGCAGGCCCTTGGCGATGTGGGTGATCTGAACTTCGTTGCTGCCCGCGTAGATCATCAGCGACTTGGCATCGCGGGCCAGTTGCTCCACCCGATATTCGGCCATGTAACCGTTGCCGCCGAACAGCTGCACGGCGTCCATCGCGACATCGGTGGCGGCCTCCGAGGAGTACAGCTTCATCGCCGACGCCTCGGCCAGCGATGGAATCTTTCCCGCCTGCACCTTCTCCAGCGTCTGAAACACCATGTTCTGCACGTTGATCCGGGCGACTTCCATCTTGGCCAATTTCAGCTGAATCAACTGGAACTGGCCGATGTTCTGGCCCCACAGCGTGCGGTTCTTGGCGTAGTCGACGCACAGCCGGTGGCATTCGTTGATGATGCCCAGTGACATCAGTGCCACGCCGGCGCGTTCGGCCACGAAGTTGGCCCGCGCGCTTTCCCTTCCGTCGCCGCTGGTGTGCTGTTCGGTCTCACCGAGTAGCCGATCCGGGGTCAGCCGCACATTGTCGAAGAACAGCTCGCCGGTGGGCGAGGACATCATGCCCATCTTCTTGAACGGTTTGCCCTGCGTGAGCCCCGGCATCCCGGCATCGAGCACGAAGGTCAACACCGGCCGATTACGCGGATCCGACGAACCGGCAGTCCCCTCAGCCAGCTTGGCGTAGACGATCAGTACATCGGCGTAGGGACCGTTGGTGATAAAGGTCTTCTGCCCGTTGCGGATGTAGTCGGACCCGTCTCGTCGCACGTAGGTCTTCATGCCGCCGAACGCATCCGAGCCGGCGTCGGGTTCGGTGATCGCCCAGGCCGCGATCTTTTCCAGGGTCATCAGCTCCGGCAGCCAGCGCTCCTTCTGTGCCAGGGTGCCGCGGCTCAGGATCGTGGCGGCGCCCAAACCCAGGCTGACGCCGATCGTGCTGAGCAGGCCGATGCTGACCCCGGACAACTCCGACACCATCACCGCTGCCATAGACAGCTGGCCGCCCAAGTCGCCCAATCCGCCCTGCGATTCGCCACGGGATTCGGTCTCGCCGGATTCGGCTTTGGCGCGTTGTTTGTCCAGCATGGTCTTGACCGCTTCGCCGGCCACCACGTCCAAGCCGAATTCGCTGAACAGTTTGCGCGCGATCGGATACGGCGCAAGCTCACCGCTTTCCAGCGCGTCGAGATACGGACGGATCTCGGCGTCGATGAACCCGCGCACCGTATCGCGCATGATCACATCGGTGTCGGACCACTCAAACATGGTGTTCTCCCCGGCTCAGTGCGGCAGCCGTGCCGCGATGTCGTCGATCTGCCAGCAACCGTCGGTCTCGATGGTTTCGGTGTCGTGCCAGCCCGACAGCCGCGAGATGGCACCGCCCTGCACCGCGTACACCGTGCCGGTGACCGGGCATTTCTCCGTTGCCAGGTAGGCCACCAGCGGCGAGATGTTGGCCGGGCTGAACAAGTCGAGTTCGCCGTCCCCCGGTTCGGCCATCAGTGCGCCCATGCCCGGCGTGGCCAGGGTGAGCCGGGTGCGGGCGATCGGGGCGATCGCGTTGACCCGCACCCCGTAGCGGTCGAGTTCCTCGGCCGCGATCAGCGTCAGCGCGGCGATGCCGGCCTTGGCCGCACCGTAGTTGGCCTGTCCCGCGTTGGGCAGCGTCACCCCGGAACCGCTGGCGGTGTTGACCACCGCGGCGTTGGGTTGGTCGCCGGCCTTGGACTGGTTCTTCCAGTACTCGGCGGCGTGCCGCAGCATCGCGAAGTGCCCTTTGAGGTGCACTGCCAACACCGCATCCCATTGCGACTCGTCCATGCCCGCGATGAACGCGTCACGCAGGATCCCGGCGTTGTTGACCAGCACATCGAGTCGACCGAACTCGTCGATGGCCTGCTGGACAAGGTTTTTCGCCGCCGCCCAGTCGGAGACGCTGTCGGTGTTGGCCACCGCGCGCCCGCCGGCCGCGACGATCTCCTCGACGACCTGATGAGCCGGGCCGGTGTCGGCGCCCTCCCCGGCGTTGCTTCCACCCAGGTCGTTGACCACGACGGCGGCGCCTTCGGCGGCGAACAGCAGGGCGTGTTCGCGCCCGATTCCCCGTCCGGCGCCGGTGATGATCGCCACCCGGCCTTCCAGTACACCCATGTGTGACTCCTCGTTATCTTCAGTCGGCGATGACGGCCAAGCCGTCGGTGATGGCCATTTCGTCGGTGCCGGTTCGTGCGGTCTCGAACGCGTACGTCGTCGTGCCGTCGCCCCGGCCGCGGGTCCAGATCCGCGTTTCCAGGTCGTCGCCGGGCAGCACCATCTTGGAGAACCGCACCGCCAGTCGGCGCAGACGACTCACGTCCGACCCGGCCACCTCGGTCAGCACCGCCCAGGAGGTGAACGCCATGGTGCACAGGCCGTGCGCGATGATGCCCGGCAGTCCCGCGTCTTTGGCGACCTCCTCGTCGAGGTGGATCGGCATCGGATCCCCCGCGGCGGGTCCGTAGCGAAACGTCTGGTCATGGTCCACATGCTGAAGAACCTTGGCCACCGGAGCCTGGGCACGCAGCGCGTCATCGAATTTGTGCCCGGGACTCAGTTCGCCCACCCGCTTGCCTGCGTTGTGCCCACGGAAGAAGCACGTCACATACTGCTCGTTGACGAGTTCGCCGTCCTCGGTGCGGCATTCGAGATAGACAGCGGCGCGGGTGCCCTTCTCCAGGCCCTCGTACCCGATCATCTTGCCGCGCGACAGCAGGCGGTCGCCGGGACGGATCGGCCGATGAAAATGGAAGTCCTGTTCACCGTGAACCACCCGGGGGATCAGCTCGACGGGCGCAACCTCGACGGTGGGGGTGAGCAACGACTCGAACACCGGGACGATCGCGAACACGGGCGGGGCGAGCTCGCCGGTTCGGTGCGCGGCGATCGGATCGTTGGTCGCCTCCGCGTACTCCGCGATCCGCTCCCGGGTCACCTCGAAGCGGTCCTCGTCCGTCCATTTGTTGAGTCCGGCATCATCGAATTCCAGATCGTCTGCCATTTCAGGCCGCCGCTGACGCCAGCGACTCGAGCTGGGCGAGGGTCTTGTCGAGTTGCTTGGCGCCATCCTTCTCGACCGCCTTGCCCAACGCCCCCTTGATCAGCGCGCCCTCGAAATCGCCGGCGACACTGAACTGCGACCCCTCGCCGGATGGTGTCACCGAGAACTCGAATTGGCATTTCACCCCGGCCATCCCGGTCCCGGACATGGTCAAGCTCAGTGCGGACCCGGGTTCGTCAACGACCTTGTCGATTTTCCATTCGATCTTGTTGGCCATCCCGAGCATGACGATCTTGGCGGTCAGCGTCGCACCGGGCGTCAGTGTGGCCGGCGGCTCCTGCAGCCACTTCTCGTGGATGGTGAACCACTTGTCCCAGCTGGACAGATCGGACACGGTATTCCACAACGCCTCCGGGCTGACCGACAACTGCTTGGTCGCTTCGATGTGTCCCATCGTTTCTCCTTCGGTGTAGTTCAGCGCTCGGCGCGCTGGTATGCCGTCACGACGGCGGCGCCGCCGAGTCCGATGTTGTGCTGCAGCGCCGCGGTGACGCCGTCGACCTGTCGCTTGTCGGCGGCGCCGCGCAGCTGCCAGGTCAGCTCCGAGCACTGCGCCAAACCGGTGGCACCCAGCGGATGCCCCTTGGAGATCAGCCCGCCGGACGGGTTGACCACCCAACGCCCCCCGTAGGTGGTATCACCGTCATCGATCAGCCTCGGCGCCTCCCCTTCCTCGCACAGCCCCAACGCTTCGTAGAGCAGCAGTTCGTTCGCCGAAAAGCAGTCGTGCAACTCGATCACCTGGAAGTCCTGCGGCCCCAGTCCGGACTGGTCGTACACGCGTTGGGCGGCTTGCACATTCATGTCGTAGCCGATCAGGCTCTTGCAGGTGCCGTCGAAGGTGGACTTGAAGTCGGTGGTCATCGCCTGCCCGACGATCTCGACCGCCTGACCGGCCAGCCCGTGCTTGTCGACGAACGCCTCACTGGCCAGGATCGCCGCACCCGAACCGTCCGAGGTGGGTGAGCACTGCAGCTTGGTCAGCGGGTCATAGATCATCCGCGACGCCAGGATGTCCTCCAGGCTGTACTCGTCCTGGAACTGCGCATACGGATTGTTCACCGAATGCTTGTGGTTCTTGTATCCGATCTTGGCGAAATGTTCGGCGGTGGAACCGTATTTTTTGATGTGTTCACGACCAGCGGCGCCGAACATCCAGGGCGCCGGGGGGAAGAGCACTTCGGAGATCTCGGCCAGCGCGAGGATGTGTTTCTCCATCGGCTGGGCGCGATCGTCGTAGGAGGCCTCCAGCGAGCCCGGCTTCATCTTCTCGAAGCCCAGCGCCAGCGTGCAGTCGGCCAACCCGCCCCGGATCGCCTGGGCGGCAAGGAATAGCGCCGTCGACCCGGTCGAGCAGTTGTTGTTGACGTTGACGATCGGGATGCCCGTCAACCCCAGTTCGTAGACCGCCCGCTGCCCCGAGGTCGACTCGCCGTAGACGTAGCCGACATAGCCCTGTTCGATGGCGGTGTAGTCGATGCCGGCGTCGGCCAGCGCTTTGGTTCCGGATTCCCGTGCCATATCGGGGTAGTCCCACGCCGACCCGTCGGCGTTGCTCCGTCGCCCCGGCTTCTCGAACTTCGTCATGCCGACACCGATGACGTAAACCTTGTTGACCATGGCACTCCTCTTCCGGCCGCCGAACTCGCAACAAAACATACAGACCTGATTGCATCTTTGCAAGGGCGGGCGACGGGTCCAAGCGCACGACCTGTTGCCTCGAGGCTTAAACCACTGCGACACGCCCCGGCGTCTCGTCGCAACCGGTTAGGTGTCGCGACGCGGGGCGGGCGAGTGGGCCTGGATCAGTCGGACAGTGCGGCCGGCAACACGCCGGCGGCGATCTGGCGGACGTGCGCCGACGCCCGGTCCCACCGGCGCCGGGCGCGCTCGGGATCGTCGTCGACGAAGTTGGCGACCAGGATGCCGCGCAGCGCATCCATCGCCGTGTAGACGATGTTGCGGAGCTCCTTGGGCTCAGGGTGCTCGGGCATCAGTTGGGCGATGGCCGCGATCAGCGTGCTGTTGACGACGGGCTCAACGCGTTCAATGTGCCGCGCCAGTGTCCTATCGGTGCGTGAAGCCACCCAAAGTTCCATCGTGGCAATGAATAACGGTCCCTGATGGGCCTCCCACAGGAAGTCCAGCACCGTCGACACCGGATCGGGGCTGGACTGCACACGGCCCAGTTCACGGATCGCGGCTTGGGCTCGCTGCTGAGCCAGATGCTCGATCGCTGCCGCGACCAGATCCTCTTTGGAGCGGAAATGATGGATCTGAGCGCCGCGGGTGACCCCGGCCAGCTCGGCGATGCGCGGCGTGGTGGTGCCGGCATAGCCGTAGGACACCAGGCACTCCACCGTTGCGTCGAGCAGGCGCACTCGCATGGCGGCGCTGCGCTCCGCCTGGGTACGCCGCACCCGCTGGTCGTCGACGCCGGTCGCCATCGCCATCCCCTTCCCGAATCGGCTGGTCAACCATACATGCCGAAACGCGCTAGAGGATAGATACAACACAGAATGTATGTTTGCAGATCAGGGTGACAGCGGGGTGAGAGTCACCCGCAACACCTCCAGCCCGCGCAACGACGAGTTGGTGGTCCATCGCGGCGTGCCGATCACCTCGATGCGCTGCACGCGCTGCACCAGTTCACGCAGGACGGCCCGCGCCTCCATCCGGGCCAGTCCGGCACCCAGGCACAGGTGGATACCGGAGCCGAAGGCGACGTGGGACGGATTCCGGTCGGCGAGATAGGAGTCCGGCCGGTCGAATTGGCGCGGGTCGCGGTTGGCCGCACCCCACAACAGCGCCACCCGGGCGCCGGCCGGAACGGTGGCCTCCCCTATCCGGTAGTCGACTTTCGCCGTGCGGTAGAACCCTTGGATCGGCGACGAATACCGAAGTTGCTCCTCGATGGCGCTGCCCAGCAGCGTGTCGGGGTCCCGACGGATCACCTCGAACTGGTCGGGGTTCTCCGCGAGCGTCAAGAACATGGTGCTCAGCAGGTTGGTGGTGGTCTCGTTGCCGGCCAACAGCAACAGCAGGGCGAAGTAGAACAATTCCAAATGGGTGATCGCGCCGGTGTCGGCGTTGTCGATCAGACGGCCCAGCAATGTGCCGGACCCCAGTAATTCGCCGGTGCGGAATCGGCTGTGGAAGTAGGCGTGCAGGTGGCGGACGCCGTTGAGGGTGGGCAGCATCTGCCACAACCCCTTGGGGGTGAGCTGGATGTTGGCGACCCGAACGCATTCGTTGGACCAGTACCGGAAGAAATCCTGGTCGTCGGGCGGGATGCCCAGGATGTGAGCGATCATCCGCATCGGCATCGGTACCGCCAGCCGACTCACCATCTCCGCGCCGGGATTGGCCAGCAGCTCGCCGACCAACTCGGTGGCCAGCTGATCCACGACCGGTTGCCAGCTGCTGAGCGCACCGCGGGCGAACGCGGGCTGTACCTTGCGCCGCAACTCCGGGTGCCGAGGCGGATCCATGTTCAGCAGCACCGGGACCTCGAATCGGGCCCGGGTCACCCCTTCCCGACTGGACAACACCGCATCGTTGCGCGCCGCCGCACGGACATCGTCGTAGCGGCTCAGCACGAATATGTTCCGGCGGCGGTTGTAGCGGACCCGTGGGCCGGCCAGCAACTCGCGGTAGCCCGGGTACGGATCGGCGGCGGTCGCCGGATCGAACGGGTCGAACGAGGTCTCGGGAATGCCCGGGTACGCGCGGTGCTTGAGTTTGGCCGCCAGGTCGGTGCTGATGTTGGCGTACAGGCTGTCCACCACGGGTTTCGCCACCGAGGTTGCCAGTGCGACGTCATGTCTGAGGCTCACCGGTCCTCCGTTCTCGCCCAAGAACGATGCACATCCGACCGTAACGGAACTTTCTGTAACGGACAATAGCGTTAACATAGTGGCTGATGATGTCTGCAGACGCCACCGAGATGACGATCGACGAGCTGGCTCAGCGCGTCGCCATGTCGTCGCGCAACATCCGGGAGTGGCAACGTCAGGGGTTGGTGCCGCCACCTACCCGCCGGGGCCGAATCGGGGTGTACTCCGAGGAGCATGTGACCCGCATCCAGCGGGTGCGGAAGCTGCATACCGAGGGCCTTCCGCTGGATCTGATCCGTCGGTTGATCCAGGCCAGCGCTGCCGATGAAACCGACATCCGCCAGCTGGCGTCCGAGGTGCTCACACCGTTCTCCAGCCGGCGGTCGGCGACGCTGACTCGTGAGGAACTCACCGATCGTCTCGGTGACACCACCGTCAGCGCACTGGCCCGATTGGGTCTGATGACCGGCGATGCTGACCTTTCGACACGCGATGAAGCGACACTGGATCTGCTCGAAGGCCTTACCGAGGTGGGAATTTCACTGGATCGGGTGGTCACCGTGCTCACCGAGGTCGAGTTTCATCAGCGCGCGATTGCGCGGTTGTTCCTCGACGCCTATGTCGACGACGTGTGGCAGCCGTTCGCGGCGTCGGGATTCACCGAGCCCGGCTGGGGTCCCATCGCCGAGAATGTGGCGCGGGCAAAGCCGTTGGCGGTCCGACTGATCGCGCACATGCTCGAGGTTGCGCTGGACGACGTGGCGGGATCCATTGTGGTGCATGAGGCCAACCAGGCCGAACGAGTGCTGGAAGCCGAGTCTGCGACCGCCGCTAAAGTGTCGCCGGCCGGATGACGACCACCGATTTGGTTCGGTTGCCGGCATCTTCGAGTAGCGCGATCACCTGTCCGTTCGGATCGGTTGCCGCGTAAATCCCCTCGATCCCGGCGATCGCAAGGGGCCGCCCGTGCCCGGTCGCTTCCGCCTCCTCGGCACTGAGTTCGCGCCGCGGAAACGCTTGCAGGCAGGCTGCATCCAGCGTGTAGCTCAGCTGCGGGGACTCGGCCAGTTCCTCGAGGCTGCGGGACTGGTCCAGGTCGAATCGTCCGGATCGGGTGCGCCGTAATGCGGTCAGATGCCCTCCGACGCCCAGTTCGGCGCCCAGATCGCGGGCCAGCGCACGAATATAGGTACCCGACGAGCAATCCACCTCGACATCGAGGTCGACCAGCTCACCGCAGCGCCGCAGGGCCGACACGTCGAAACGGTCGATACGCACCGGCCGGGCCGCCAGCTCGACTTGTTGACCTTCGCGGGCCAGCTGATAGGCACGCTTGCCGCCCACCTTGATCGCGCTGACCGCCGAGGGTACCTGCGCAATGTCGCCCCGCAGCCCGCCGATCGCCGCCTCGATCGCATCTCCGGTCACGTCTGCCGCCGAAACCTGCTGCAGCATCTCGCCTTCGGCATCCTCGGTGGAGGTCGTCTGCCCCAACCGGATGGTGGCGGCGTACGATTTGGCGTCCGTGGTCAGCAGGCCGAGGATCTTGGTGGCGCGTTCTACCCCGATCACCAGTACGCCGGTGGCCATCGGGTCCAGGGTGCCGGCGTGGCCGACCTTGCGGGTGGCAAAGATTCGCCTGCATCGCGCCACCGCGTCGTGGCTGGTCATACCGGCGGGCTTGTCGACGATGACCAGACCGGCCGGGACCGGACCGCTCACAGGACGATCGCTGTTAAGACCAGGCCGCCGGCCACCGACCACCGGCCGGCCAGCCGTGTCAGCGGAGGACCAGACCGCGCCGCGGGGTCGATCAGAATCTCGGAGACGAACCCACCCGTGGTTGCGGCATCGTCAACATCGAAGGTGATGTGGGCGTCCTCGAAGCCCAGCCAGCGCTGCGTCAGCGGAAACCAGGCCTTATACGTCGCCTCCTTGGCGCAGAACATGATCCGATCCCAATGCAGATCAGCCGGCAGCGCGGAGATTTCGTTGCGCTCCACCGGCAGCGTCACCGCATCCAGGACGCCGTCGGGCAACACGTCGTGCGGTTCGGCATCGATACCCACCGAACGCACCTCGGAGGCCCGGCCGACGACCGCGCCACGGAAGCCGGCCGTGTGCGTCAGGCTGCCCACGATGCCCTCCGGCCAGCGCGGTTCACCCTTCTCTCCCTTGAGAATCGGCGCGGGCGGCACTCCGAGCTGCTGCAGTGCCAGCCGCGCGCAGTAGCGGGCGGTGATGAACTCGCTGCGCCGCTTGGCGACCGACTTGGCGATCAGCGGCTCCTCCTCGGGCATCGGACGAGCTTCGGGAGGGTCGTCGTAGAACTCGGCCGAGGCGACCCGGGTACCGCGTGGCAGCAGCACCCCATCCAGCAGCGGGCTCATCGGGACTGCCGCTGGCGCAGTCGGTCCCGGAATTCTGCCGATGCCGACCGCATCTCCGGGGTGATGACGAAGTGACCGCCGAAATCATTGAGGTACCCGGGCGCGTACTGCGGGTCGGGCAGTATCTGGCGCAGCCATCGATACGGTTTGCGCCGCCGCCATTCCCGCGGATAGCCGACCGAGACCTCTTCGAAGCGCACGCCGTCGTACCAGGTGGTGCGCGGAATGTGCAGGTGGCCGTACACCGAACACACCGCGTTGTACCGGGTGTGCCAGTCGGCGGTCTCGGTGGTTCCACACCACAGCGAGAACTCCGGATAGAACAGCACGTCGCAGGGTTCACGGACCATCGGGAAGTGGTTGACCAGCACCGTCGGCACCATCCAGTCCAGATCCTCAAGCCGTTTGCGGGTGGCCGCCAGCCGGTCGCGGCACCAGGCATCGCGAGTGGCGTAGGGCTCACACGACAGCAGGTATTCGTCGGTGGCCACCACATTGGCCGCCTTGGCGACCGCCAGCCCCTCGGCCTTGGTGGTCGCGCCGGCAGGCAGGAACGTGTAGTCGTAGAGCAGAAACATCGGCACGATGGTGGCCGGGCCGCCCTCCCCGATCCATACCGGGAACGGGTGCTCGGGTGTGATGACCCCCATCTCGTCGCACATCTCGACCAGGTAGTCGTAACGCGAGCGGCCGAAGATCTGCTTGGGGTCCTTGCCGGTGGTCCACAGCTCGTGGTTGCCCGGCACCCAGATCACCTTGGCGAAGCGGCGGCGCAGCAGATCCAGCGACCAGCGGATCTCGTCGGTGCGTTCGGCGACGTCCCCGGCCACGATCAACCAGTCATCGGGAGAGGACGGGTACAGCGACTCGGTGACCGGCTTGTTGCCGGAGTGACCCGTGTGCAGATCGGAGATCGCCCACAGCGTCGGGCGGTGCGTGCGCGTCGACTCCCGGGTTCCCACAACCACCCAGCCTAACCGGTGGGGTTGGGCCCAAAACTGGAACAGGTTCTCGTCCGGCTTGTACACTCCCGGCAGGTAGTCGGCGATGTGAGGTGGGTCATGGTTTCCAGGGTGCGTCTGTTCGCGGTATTGGGCGCGCTCGCCTTCGCCATCATCCTGGTCTTCCAGGGCACCACAACCAGCGGACGCACCGACGGCGGCGTGGAGCTGCGGTCGACCGCGGTGCCGTTGGCGCCGCCCAGCAGCCCGGCGGTCAACACCACCAACCCGCGCCCGTTCGACGCCTGCGAGGACATCCCCTTCGACGTGATCGCGGGCCTCGGCCTGGCCTACACCCCGCCCAAGCCGGTGGAAGCCAAACGGTGTGAGTTCGACGCCGGCAACTACCAGGTCGCCGTCGAGCCGATCATCTGGCGCACCTACGAGCAGACGCTGCCGGCCGACGCCGTCGAGACCACCATCAACGGGCACCGGGCCGCGCAGTACTGGGTGATGAAGCCCACCGACTGGAACAACCGGTGGTGGGTTTCCTGCATGGTCACCTTCAAGACCAGCTACGGGGTGATCCAGCAGGCGCTGTACTACGCGCCCACCTACTCCGAGCCCGACGTCGACTGCCCGGCGGAAAACATGATGCGGGCCCAGCAACTGTCGCCGCATTACGTCTTCTGAGATGGTGGCCAGCCGGCGCCGCGGGACGGCCCGCCACCTCACCAACACCGCCTTGAGCCGCGTTCTGCGGCTGCCTGCGCCCACCACCCGATACACGGTGAGCCGCGAGCGCGTCCCGATGCGCGACGGCGTCACCCTGCTGGCCGACCACTACCAGCCGCACGGTGAACCGGTCGGCACGCTGCTGGTTCGCTGTCCCTACGGCCGCGGCTTCCCGTTCGCGCTGGCCTACGGCCGGATTTACGCCGCCCGCGGCTACCGGGTGATCCTGCAGAGCGTGCGCGGCACGTTCGGTTCGGGCGGCGCGTTCGAACCGATGGTCAACGAAGCCGACGACGGTGCCGACACCGTGGCATGGCTGCGCGCCCAGCCCTGGTTCGCCGGCTCGTTCGCCACCATCGGGCTGTCCTATCTGGGGTTCACCCAATGGGCATTACTTCAGGATCCGCCGCCGGAACTGGCCGCCGCGATCATCGCGGTCGGGCCGCACGATCTGTACGAGTCGACGTGGGGCACCGGGTCGTTCGCGCTCAACGACTTCCTCGGCTGGAGCAACCTGATGGCGCACCAGGAGGCGCGCCCGCGGCTGCGGGCCGGCCTGCACCAGCTGGCCGGCCGACGCACGGTTCCGCGCGCCGCCGCCGGACTGCCGTTGGGCACGGCCGCCCGCAACCTGCTCGGCACCGGATCACCTTGGTTCGAATCGTGGCTGGAACACCCCGACGAGGACGACCCGTTCTGGGACGGGCTGCGCTGCCCGGCCGCGTTGGAGCGGGTGCAGATTCCGGTCCTGCTGCTCAGCGGCTGGCAGGACCTGTTCCTGCAGCAGACCCTGGCCCAGTATCGGCGGCTGCGCGAGCGCGGAGTCGACGTGTCGCTGACCATCGGGCCGTGGACTCACACCGAGATGCTGACCACCGGTTTGAGCAGAGTCACCGCGGAGTCGCTGCACTGGCTGGACACCCACCTTCGCGGCGTGGATACCCCCAGCCGCAGCCCGGTCCGCGTTTACCGGACCGGCCACGGGTGGTGTGATCTGCCGGATTGGCCACCACGCAGCACCCTGCGGCCCTGGTACCTGCAACCCGGCGGTGCGCTCGGCGAGGCGGCACCCGATGGCCAGACATCCGCCGAATCGGCCAGGTTCCGGTTCGACCCCACCGACCCCCCGCCCACCATCGGCGGCCGCCTGCTGTCGCCGGACAGCGGATACTGCAATGACAGCCGGCTGTCCCGCCGTGACGACGTGCTGAGCTTCACCGGCGCGGCGCTGACCCAGGATCTGTCGGTCTGCGGCACCCCGGTGCTGGAGCTGGCCCACTCATCAGACATCCCGCACGTCGACCTGTTCGTCCGGATCAGTGAGGTCGACCCCCGCGGTCGCTCGGTCAACGTCAGCGACGGCTACCGGCGACTGCGGGAGCACAACGGCCCGGTGCGGATCGAACTCGACGCCATCGACCGTCGGTTCGCTGCCGGATCACGGATCCGGGTGATGATCGGCGGGGGCAGCCATCCGCGTTACGCCCGCAACCTGGGCACCGGCGAAGCGCAGTCGAGTGGAAGCCGGCTCCAACCGGCCACCCACACCGTGCGCTTCGGCAGCTCCCGGCTGCTGCTACCGATATCAGCCGACGGCGGCGCGGACGCGCGCGGCCACAGCGGCTAACGCGGCGCCGTCGCCGAGCGGGGCGGCCAGCGCCGGTGCGACCGGAACCTGCACCCAACTGGTGCAGCCGGCGAAATCGGGGGTGCGGGTCAGCCACACGGGTTCGACGAGCGGCACGGCCTGGATCACCAAGACCGCCAGCCGATGTTTGGGCCGGAAGTCCATTCGGTCGGCACGCACCGATTCGTCGGTCCAGATGTGCAGATCCGCGATCTCGGTGAGCCCGTCTGGACGGTTGACCGGCACCGCGGCAACAACATTGGCCGCTGCCCGCAGCAGCACCCGCTCATCGGTGCAGTCGTCGGCCGCCGATGCGAGCAGGTCGCGGTGTTCGGGGCGGACCCGCTCGGTGTGGCTGTGCGCGACCGTCGGGAACAGCAGAAACTCGTCGGCGGCGACTTGGAAACGCTTCTCGCCGATACCGCCCTTGCGCAGCAGGATCGACTGCCGGCCGGCCAGCAGCGCGTGCACCGCCGCGCTCCACTCCTTGAGCGCAGGGATCATCGCGGCGCAAGCCGGCGCAGCGGCGGTACGGTCTTGGGCGGCTGGCGCCGCTGCGGCAGCGTATCCAGCAAACGGGTCGTCGTCGCCGTGACTTCGGCAACAGCCATCTCGAACGCCTCGGTGTTGGCGGCCGACGGGCGAGTCAGGCCACTGACCTTGCGCACGTACTGGCGGGCAGCCGCCTCGATCTCCGCGGCGGTGGCCGCCGGCTCGAGCCCGCGCAGTTCGGTGATGTTGCGGCACATGCCATCCACGATAGGTCGAGACCACTGGTTACGGTGAAGCCATGACACGCGCCGCCGACGACATCCTGCTGATCGACACCACCGATCGGGTCCGCACCCTGACGCTGAACCGGCCGCAGTCACGCAACGCACTGTCGTCCGCACTGCGGGAACGGTTCTACGGCGCCCTGGCAGATGCCGAAGCAGACGACGCTGTCGATGTGGTGATCCTGACCGGCGCCGACCCGGTGTTCTGTGCCGGGCTGGACCTCAAGGAATTGGGCGACCAGTCCGCGCTGCCCGATATCTCGCCGCGCTGGCCGGCGATGACCAAACCGGTGATCGGCGCGATCAACGGCGCCGCGGTCACCGGGGGCCTGGAGTTGGCGCTGTACTGCGACATCCTGATCGCCTCCGAGCGGGCCCGCTTCGCCGACACCCACGCGCGGGTCGGCCTGCTGCCGACCTGGGGAATGTCGGTGCGGCTGCCCCAGAGGGTCGGGGTGGGACTGGCCCGGCGGATGAGCCTGACCGGCGACTATCTGTCCGCCGACGACGCCCTGCGCGCCGGCCTGGTCACCGAGGTGGTGCCGCACGAGCGGCTGCTACCGGCGGCCCGCGAGGTGGCGGGATCCATCGTCGGCAACAACCAGCGCGCGGTTCGCGCGCTGCTGGACTCCTATCACCGCATCGACGACGAACAGATCAACGCGGGGCTCTGGATCGAGGCGGCTTCGGCACGACAGTGGATGCGCCAGACCAACGGGGATGCGGTCGCCGCCAGCCGCGACGCCGTGCTGCAGCGGGGCCGTACCCAGGTGCGCTGACCCGGCCCTTCGCTTTCCGTAGGACTGCTACGTTTCAGACGGCTTCGACACGTATTCCGCGCCCGTCAGCCGAACGAACGCGACGTTCTCGCGCCCAGATTCCGACCTGAACCACGCCAGATGCGGCTGGAAGCACGCTAAAAACCCAGGTAGCACGCTATTGCGTGGCTAATCGTTGCGCTGCTATATTTCTTTTCGTAGCGCTGCTACGGTTTCTAGTGAAGAGGATGCCGCGTCGTCGGCCTCCGACCGAGAGGAATCGCCATGAATCAAGCCGGTGTCTCCGCGCAGACGGTCACCACCCGCGATGGCGTCGCCCTCTCGGTCCGCGAACACGGGTCGCGCACTGCCGGCCACACCGTCGTCCTGCTGCACGGCTGGTGCATGAACAAGGACGCATGGAATCTCCAGATCGCGCAGCTGATCGCGGAATGGGGCACCGACATCCGGGTGATCGGTTACGACCACCGCGGCCATGGCGCCTCCGCTAACGCGCCGGTCGGCACCTACCAGGTCGACCAGCTCGCCGATGACCTCGCGGTGGTGCTGGAATCCCTGGACGTGACGGGGCGCCTCACCCTGGTCGGCCACTCGCTGGGCGGTATGACGGCGCTGGCCTACCTGGGCCGGGCCGCCCATCTGCGCCCCGTCGAACCGCACAGCATCGTCCTGGTGGCGACGGCAGCCGGCAAACTCGCCCAGCGCGGCATCGGGCGTCTGCTGGGCTCCCGCGCCTCCGACGCGGTGTGCGCCATCGGATACCAGTTCCCGCGGCTGGCGAACGGTGTGGTCCGGGCGTTCGGCCAGCCGGTGTCACGCGCGCTGCGGATCTGGGCTGAGGAGTCACTCGGCGGCGCGATCGACACCACCCCGATCACCACCAAACTCGGTTTCATGCGGGGCCTGAAGATCTACGACCACTACGCGACGCTGCCGACCATCACCGCGCAGACCACCATCATCAGCGGCGGCGTGGACACCCTGACCCCGGCCGTGCACGGCCGCGACATGGCCGCCGGCATCGCCGGCGCCCGGCTGATTCACCGTCCGGCTGCCGGGCACATGGTTCTGCACGAGGAGCCGGAGTTGGTGACCGCCGCCATCAGCGACGCCATCATCGAGGGCGGCCGGATGGCGGCGCCTCAGGTCCTTGCCGCCTGACCTCGGCTAGGTCGTCCCCGTCACGACCCAGCGCCCGGACAGCGTCCGCCAGCCCACAAACACCAACCGCAGCACGATGAACGTGGACAACCCGGTCCAGATACCGGCGAGCCCCCACCCGAAGATCAGCGACAGCCAGATCAGCGGCAGGAACCCGACCAGGGCGCTGACGACGGTGGCGGTGCGCATGAACGCGGCATCGCCCGCGCCGATCAGCACACCATCGAGTGCGAAGACGATCCCGGCGAGCGGCAATTGACCGACCAGGAACCACCACGGCACGCCGATGGCGTCCAGCACCGACAAATCGTCGGTGAACAGCTTCGGCAAAATCGGAGCCCCGGCGCCCAGCAGCACCGCGAGCACCGTCGCCGCCGCCAGCGAGAAAACCGTCACCCGGCGCGCCACCGCGGTCGCCGCGCCGGTGGCACCGCCACCCAACGCGGCGCCAACCAGCGACTGGGCAGCGATGGCCAGCGAATCGAGAACCAGCGCAAGGAAAGTCCAGAGTTGTAGGACCACCTGATGGGCGGCGACCGCCGCCACACCGAACCGGGCGGCCACCGCCGCGGCGGACACGAAGCAGGCCTGGAATGCCATACTGCGCACGACCAGATCACGGGCCATCACCAGCTGGGACCGCAGTATCGCCGGATCCGGTCGCAGCGACACCCGTTCGACCAACAGTGATCGACAGAACAGCAGCGCCGCCAGCCATTGGCCGGTCAGGTTGGCCACCGCCGAGCCGGCCAACCCCAACTGCGGCAGCCCCAGCCAGCCGTACACCAGCAGCGGGCACAGCAGGGCGGACAGCCCGAACCCGGCGACGACGTGACGCAGCGGCCGCACCGTGTCCTGCACCCCGCGCATCCACCCGTTTCCGGCCAGCGAGATCAGGATCGCGGGGGCGCCCAGGATCGCGATCCGCAGCCACGGCAGCGCGGCATCGGCGATGGCGGCGCCCGTCGCTGCACCGCCGGCGATCACCGCCACCAACGGAACCGCCGCGGCTTCAACGGCGATGGTGACCGCGGCCCCGATCATCAGCGCGAGCCAGGTGGCCTGAACACCTTCGGCGATGGCCGCGGCGCGGTTTTGGGCGCCGAAGTGTCGTGCCGCGCGCGCGGTGGTCCCGTAGGACAGGAACGTGGCCTGCGACCCGACCACGCCCAGGATCAGCCCACCGATCGCCAGCCCGGCCAGCGGCAGGGCGCCGAGCCGGCCGACGATGGCGGTGTCGAAGAGCAGATACAGCGGCTCGGCGGCCAACACGCCCAGGGCGGGCAGCGCCAGTCCGAGAATCTGGCGCGCGTCAGCCACCGCCACTCCCCCCGCGACCGTGCGTGGAATGCCAGTTTGCGGGCAGTTTTACGTACAACTGCGCACGTTCGCGGAGTCGCTAGCCCAGCGCCGCGACGAGCGCGGCAACCGCATCGTCGACCGGGCCGGACGCCGAATAGCCGGCGGCCAGCCGGTGCCCGCCACCGCCGAATCCGCAGGCGACCGCTGCCAGATCCACCGCCGACTTGGCCCGCATCGATACCGACCAGCGTTGCGGTTCGATCTCCTTGAAGACCGCGGCGACCTCGGCTTCCTGGGCGGTGCGCACGATGTCGACGATGCTCTCGATCTCCTCCGAGCGGGCAGCGGCCCACTCGCGATGCTCGACCACGGCGTAGACCAGGCCACGCCCGGCGGCGGCGGCGGACACCAGCTGCGCCGACGACAGCACCCGGGTCAGCATGGGCAGCCAGGCGAAGGGATGGGTGTCCATCAACGTCCGGCTGAGCGCGGCGTTGTCCACGCCCAGGTCGACCAGCCGGGCCGCCAGCCGATGAGCGCGGGCACTGGCCCAGCGGAATGACCCGGTATCGATGACCAGGCCGGCATACAGGCAATGCGCCACCGCAAGGTCGATCGGTTGATCCCAGGCGTCGAGCAGTTCGGCAACCAGCATCGTCGTCGAGTCCGCGGTGGGATCGACGAAGTTTGCAGTGCCGAACAGGTCGTTGCTGGCGTGATGGTCGATCACCAGCAGCTCGCGCCCCGGCGCGGCCAGATCAGCCAAGCTGCCGAGCCGGTCGACGCTCGGCACGTCGACCGTCACCGCCAGATCAACGTCTCGTCGCATCAGATCGGGATCGACCAGCAGTTCGCCGCCGGGCAACGTCCGCAGCGACTGCGGTAGCACCCCCGGCGCGGCAAAACTCACCTGGACATGTTTGCCGCAGCGGTGCAGGACGGCCGCCAACGCCAGCGCCGCGCCGACGGTGTCGGCGTCGGGATGCACGTGGCAGGCCACTGCGATGGTGTCCGCCCCGGCCACCAGTTGGGCGGCTGCAGCAGCGTCGACACGGGTCACGACGGCCGGCTCAGTCTTCGGATCGATCGTCGTCACCGGCGTCTCCCGCCGTGCTGGTCCGATAAGGATCGGCGTCGCCGGCCGGTGTGGCGCCGACGCGTGCCCGGGCCACGTCGGCGTCGGCGGCCCGAGCGGCCGCCAACAGCTCCTCCATCCGGTGTGCGGCGTCGGGCACGGTGTCACGAACGAACGCCAGCGTCGGGGTGAACCGCACGCCGGTGCCGGCCCCGACCTTGCTGCGCAGCACCCCGGTGGCACTTTCGAGTGCCGCGGCGGCGCCCCCATAGTCCGGGGCGTCGTCGAGAGTGCGGCCGAGCACCGTGTAGTACAACGTCGCATCGTGCAGGTCGGCGGTCACCTTCGCGTCGGTGATGGTGACCCCGACCAGCCGCGGATCCTTGATCTCGTACTCGATCGCCGAGGCGACGATCGTCGAGATGCGCTTGGCCAGCCGGCGCGCCCGGGCCGGGTCCGCCACGGCTAGGTCCGCGCCTTCTCGACGAGCTCGTAGGTCTCGATGACGTCGCCTTCCTTGATGTCGTTGTAGGTGAGCGTCAGACCGCATTCGAAGCCGTCGCGCACCTCAGTGACGTCATCCTTCTCCCGGCGCAGCGAGGACACGGTGACGTTTTCGGCCACCACCACACTGTCGCGCAGCAGCCGCGCCTTGGCGTTGCGGCGGATGATCCCGGACGTGACCAGGCAGCCCGCGATGTTGCCGACCTTGGAGCTGCGGAACATAGCCCGGATCTCGGCGCGGCCGAGTTCCTTCTCCTCGTAGATCGGCTTGAGCATGCCCTTGAGCGCGCTCTCGATCTCGTCGATGGCCTGGTAGATCACCGAGTAGTAGCGGATCTCCACACCTTCGCGGTTCGCGAGTTCGGTGGCCTTGCCCTCGGCACGCACGTTGAACCCGATGATGATCGCGTCGGACGCCGACGCCAGGTTGACGTTGGTCTCGGTGATGCCACCGACACCGCGGTCGATCACTCGCAGCGCAACCTCGTCGTCGATCTGGATGCCCATCAACGCTTCTTCCAGCGCCTCGACCGTACCGGCGTTGTCGCCCTTCAGGATCAGGTTGAGCTGACTGGTTTCCTTCAGCGCCGAGTCCAGGTCCTCCAGGCTGATCCGCTTGCGGGTCCGCGCCGCCATGGCGTTGCGCTTGCGGGCGCTGCGCTTGTCGGCGATCTGGCGGGCGATCCGGTCCTCGTCGACGACCAGCAGGTTGTCACCTGCGCCGGGCACCGAGGTGAAGCCGATGACCTGCACCGGCCGCGACGGGGTGGCCTCGTCGACGTCGTCGCCGTGCTCATCGACCATCCGCCGCACGCGGCCGTAGGCGTCGCCGGCGACGATCGAGTCACCGACCCGCAGCGTGCCGCGCTGGATCAGCACGGTGGCCACCGGGCCGCGACCGCGGTCCAGGTGCGCCTCGATCGCCACACCCTGGGCTTCCATGTCGGGGTTGGCCCGCAGGTCCAGGGCGGCGTCGGCGGTCAGCAGCACCGCGTCTTCCAGGGCCTTGATGTTGGTGCCCTGCTTGGCCGAGATGTCGACGAACATGGTGTCGCCACCGAAGTCCTCGGCGACCAAACCGTATTCGGTGAGCTGGCCGCGGATCTTGGCCGGGTCGGCGCCCTCCTTGTCGATCTTGTTGACCGCCACCACGATCGGCACGTCGGCGGCCTGCGCGTGGTTGATCGCCTCCACCGTCTGCGGCATGACGCCGTCGTCGGCGGCGACCACCAGGATCGCGATGTCGGTCGCCTTGGCACCACGGGCACGCATGGCGGTGAACGCCTCGTGACCCGGGGTGTCGATGAAGGTGATCAGACGCTCGGTGCCGTCCAGGTCAACCGCGACCTGGTAGGCACCGATGTGCTGGGTGATGCCGCCGGCCTCGGCCTCGCGGACATTGGCCTGACGGATGGTGTCCAGCAGCCGGGTCTTGCCGTGGTCGACGTGACCCATGACGGTGACGACCGGCGGACGGACCTGCAGGTCTTCCTCGTCGCCGGCGTCTTCGCCGTAGGACAGGTCGAACGACTCCAGCAGCTCGCGGTCTTCGTCCTCAGGCGAAACCACCTGCACGACGAAGTTCATCTCGCCGCCCAGCAGCTCCAGCGTCTCGTCACCGACGGACTGGGTCGCGGTGACCATCTCGCCGAGGTTGAACAACGCCTGCACCAGTGCGGCCGGGTTGGCGTCGATCTTTTCGGCGAAGTCGCTCAGCGACGCGCCGCGCGCCAACCGGATGGTCTCGCCGTTGCCGTGCGGCAACCGCACGCCGCCGACGACCGGCGCCTGCATGTTCTCGTATTCGGCGCGTTTCGCCCGCTTCGACTTGCGCCCCCGCTTGGGTGCACCGCCGGGACGGCCGAAGGCACCCGCTGCGCCGCCGCGCTGGCCGGGGCGACCGCCGCCGCCACCGCCGCCGGGGCGGCCGCGGAATCCGGCACCCGCCGGTGCGGCGCCACCGCCACCGGGACCGCCGGCGCCACCGCCGCGGTAACCACCGCCGGCACCACCGGGACGAGCACCGCCCGGGGCGCCCGGGCGACCGCCGGGACCGCCCGGGCGAGGAGCGCCGGGCCGCGGCGGACGACCCGCGCCAGCGGGCCGAGGCGGCATGTTGCCGGGCGAAGCGCCCGGACGCGGGGCCCCCGGTCGGGGTGCGCCGGGCCGGGGAGCCTGCGGATGCGGACGCGGAATCGCCCGCTCAACCGGTTGCACCGAGGAGAACGGGTTGTTGCCGACCCGCGGAGTGCGGTGCCCGGGCTTGGGAGCCGGACCGGGACGCGGCCCGGGCGCGGGTGCACCCGGCTCGGTCCCAGGAGCGGCCGGGGCCGGCGGCGCAACCGGCGCAGCCGCCGCGGCGGGTGCCGGGGCCTCCACCGGCGGCGTCGCGACCGGCGCGGGAGCCGGAGCCTCGGCAGGCTTGGCTGCCGGCTTGGGGCCGGCGGGCTTGGGGGCCGCATCGGCGGCCGGCGCGCTGGCGGGGGCCGGTGCCGCCGCTGCGGGCTTGCCACCGCCGAACGATTCACGCAGCCGGCGCGCGACGGGCGCTTCCACCGTCGACGACGCGGATTTGACGAATTCGCCCTGCTCGCTTAGCCGGGCGAGGACTTCCTTGCTGGTAACACCGAGTTCCTTAGCCAACTCGTGTACGCGGGCCTTTGCCACTACTTCTCCTGTCCAGTGAGGCGACAGCGGTGGTGGGGCCGCGCCTCGGGTTTAGCTATGACGCATGGTCATCGGGACTTCACGGTGTGCTCATGTTCTTTGCTGCCTGTTCTGTTGCCGTGGCTCTCGAGCGCTCCAATGACTCCAAGTGCTCGATCACCGCGGAGGTGTCCGGTGAACCGGTGATACGCAACGCTCGGGCGAAGGCTCGCCGTCGGGTGGCCTCGCTCGCGCACTGCGGTTGGGGATGCAGCCATGCACCCCGCCCCGGCAGATTACCCGCTGTATCAACGGTCACGGAATACGCGCCGTTCCGAAGCACAGCGACCACTCGAAGCAGTCCGACAGCCAACTCTCGTTTCCGGCAGCCGACACACGTTCGCACCGGACCATCGGGGTGGCGGTGCTTCCGCGAATCAGCGGACGGACTCTCGCGCTGGATCACGGCTCAGTGTACCCACACCGCGAGGGTGCTCCGAACCAGCGGTTGATTGCCTCAGCGGCTAGCCGGGGGCCAGCTTGACGACGTTGCCGTGGTTGTTGAGGTCGGTCTCAGCGACGTACACGGCGCCGCCGTTGTCTACCGCCACTGCCCGCGGCACCTGTCGCGCATTCCATGTGGTCGGCAACGCCGAACCCGGACTCAGTTTCGTCAGCCCAGAGTCGTCGGCGACGTAGATGTTGCCGGATACGTCGACGGTGATGCCGTCCAGTGCACTGAACGTGTCCAGTTCGGCGGGAAGTTCGGTTGAGCTGGTAGAGCCAGCCGCCAGTTTGAACACCCGCCCGGTGTAGGTGTGGTTGTCTTGTAGGTGCTGGTCGAGGACGTAGATGTCGCCGGCGGGGTCCACCGCTACGCCGCGGACCCCGTGGAGCCCAGTAAACGGCAGCTCAGTAGGGCTGGGTGAACCTGGAGCTAGCTTCTGGACGCGCCATGGAACGTCCAGCCTTCCGCTGTCTGCATTGCCGAAAAAGACGTTGCCTTCGCCGTCGACCGCGACACCCTCTACCTCCGCATCGTGAGACATCGCTAGCAGTTGAGTGGGCTTGTCGGCGCCCGGCGCCAGTTTCAAGACCTGCCATTCAAGGTGGTGATCGCGGACGGCATCACCGACAACGTAGACATTCTCGGCCCCGTCGACCGCGAGGCCCTTCAAAATGTCGAGTCCGAAGAAGGGCAACTCGACCGGGCTGGTGGACCCCGCCGCCAATTTCAGCACCCGGCCTCTCTTGCCCGATGCACCTCTGTCAAAGTCTGCGACGTATACGTTGCCGGCGCTGTCGACGGCCACCCCGCGGGGTTCGCGGAGCCCGGGGAACGGCAGCTCGGTTTGTCGGCTCGCCCACTCGGGTGGTGGCGGCGACTTGTGGGAACGCCCAGGCAGCAGGCCAAGACCAAACGCCGCGACGAGTGTGATGGCCGCGAGTCCGGCCACCGCCGCGACGGTAATGACTGCTGCTCGACGCCGTCTGCGTCGCCGGGGTCGCCTTTTCGGTTCGGGGTACGGTGGGAACGATGCTGGTACGGGGTGCGGGTAGGCGGAAGCAAGCTGGGTGTGATCAAGCAGGGTCGCAGTCTGCGGATCTGTCGGGTGAACCTCACCGCGCTGTTCGGCGGTGAACACGGGCGGGGTCGACTGCGAACTCCCGCGCAGCGCCTGCACGAATTGCACGCAGCTCTGATACCGCTCGTCGGGGTTTTTCGCCAGCACCCGCGCGAACAGGTCATTCAAGTAGACGGGCAGGTGAGGTGCCCAGGCGGTGATCGCCGGGACCGGATGATGAAGGTGCGCCGACATCAGCGCCACAATCGAGGTGCCCGTGAAAGGCAGGGCTCCGGTCAGCAGTTGAAATGCTGTACATCCCAGGGAGTAGATGTCGGCACGGTTATCCAGTGGCCGGCCCTCGATGGCCTCGGGCGACAAGTAGGAGACCGTGCCCACGGTGACTCCGGTCGAGGTCAGCGATGTCGCTTCGATGGCTGCCTTGGCGATCCCGAAGTCGGCGAGTTTCACGGTTTTGAGCCTGCCGTCCGCGGCGAAGGCGACCAGGATGTTGGCGGGTTTGACGTCGCGGTGGGTGACGGCGTGCTCCGCATAGGCGTAATCGAGGGCGGCGCCCGCACCGGCGATGATCTCGGTCACCAACCCCAGCGGCAGCGGCCCCCGCTCCTGCAACAGTTGCGCACCGTCGCGGCCGGCGATGTATTCCATCGTCAGCCACAGCCGCCCTTCCCACTCGCCGCGGTCGTAGAGGGTGGTGATGTTGGCGTGCGACAGCGGTGCGAGCACATCGGCTTCGCGTTGGAAGCGGCTGCGAAACTCCTCGTTGCGGCTCACACCGCCGTCGAGCAGCTTCAGCGCGTCACGACGAGGCAGACGCGGATGCTGCACCAGGTAGACCTCGCCCATGCCACCGGCACCGAGCCGCTGCAACACACGGTAACCCGCAATGTCCTGCGCCCCGGGGTCCGTCACAGTCGGTGAGTTTGCCACACCACACATCTGGCGCTGCTCGCAATTTTCAGCCGGGGCACCCGATCAGTCTTGTGCGCTCGGGCACAGACTCGACTCCCGGCTTAGCAACCCGTGCTTACGCGCAGCGTATGACACGCCTGATGCATCCGCGCAAAGGACAGGCGAGTGATCCTGCGCCGAAATGCAGTGCGCGGCAGGGTATGGATGTTGTCGAAGTTGACGACGCAGTCTGCCGGCACCTGATCGTCGCTGACCGTCAATTCCAGCTCCGAGACCAATCCCCTGCGGGTTCGTGTGAGCGCTGCTACCACCACGGCATCCATCCGGCCTGCAACCGGGTTGCGGGTAAGGATAAGTACCGGACGGTCACCACCGGGCGTTGCGGCGAACCAGAGTTCACCGCGTCGCATCGGCCCAATCCGACCAATCCTCCGCGGGGCCCCAGTCAGCCACGCTAGCGAGTGCTTCTTCCCCCGTGGCATCCGGATGGCCCGCGAGTTCAGCCAAGTGCCGCCGTAACGCATCCCGAAGAAGGTCGGACCGATCGATCCGCAAACGGCGCGCCCACTCGTCGGCTTGGGCGACGTCCGCATCGTCGGCGCGGAAGCTGATCATCGTCATAGTGCAACTTTAGAGCCAGCAGTGGCGCAGCACTATTCACCGATCGAGCAACACATCCGGGCCGCTACGCCGCGGGCAGTTTCCATACCTCCGCATTGCCCACGAACGACCGCCCGAGGTAGATCTTGCCCCCGGCGTCGACCGCCATCCCGTCCGCGGAGATAACCCCTGGCACCGGGATATCAGTCGGTTGCGAGGGTGGCGCCGACCAGCCCGAAGGCCGTCACGCCCGGTTGGCTTCACGCTCCTGGTGGGCGTTGTGCTCGCCCGCAGCATCGGGAGCGTCGCTGCGGATATCGATCCGCCAGCCGGTCAGCCGCGCCGCCAGCCGGGCGTTTTGGCCTTCCTTGCCGATCGCCAGCGACAGCTGGAAGTCCGGCACCACCACGCGGGCGGCCCGGGTGTTCTGGTCGATGACGGTCACCGACACCGCCTTGGCCGGTGACAGCGCGTTGGCGACGAAACGGGCGGGGTCCTCGTCATAGTCGATGATGTCGATCTTCTCCCCCGACAGCTCGCTCATCACGTTGCGCACCCGCTGTCCCATCGGACCGATGCAGGCGCCCTTGGCGTTCAGGCCGGGCACCCGCGATGCGACCGCGATCTTGGAGCGGTGACCGGCCTCGCGTGCGACCGCGACGATGTCCACCGACCCATCAGCGATCTCGGGGACTTCCAGCGAGAACAGTTTGCGCACCAGGTTGGGGTGGGTGCGCGACAGCGTGATCACCGGCTCACGGCTGCCCCGGGTCACCCCGACGACATAGCAGCGCACCCGGTCACCGTGTTCATAGCTTTCGCCGGGCACCTGCTCGGCGGCCGGGATGACCCCTTCGGAGCCCTTGGTCTCGCTGCCCATCCGGACCACGACCAGGCCGCGCGCGTTGGCACGGTTGTCACGCTGGATCACCCCGGCCACGATCTCGCCTTCGCGGGTGGAGAACTCGCCGTAGTTGCGCTCGTTCTCGGCGTCGCGCAGCCGCTGCAGGATGACCTGGCGGGCGGTGGTCGCCGCGATCCGGCCGAATCCCTCCGGGGTGTCGTCCCATTCACTGATGACGTTGCCGTCTTCGTCGAGTTCGCGGGCCATCACGCGTACCACACCGGTCTTGCGATCGATGTCGATGTGCGCGTCGGCCTCATGACCCTCGGTGTGCCGATATGCGGTGAGCAGCGCGGTCTTGATGGTGTCCACCACCACATCCACCGAAATGCCTTTATCGGCCTCGATCGCGTGCAGCGCAGCCATGTCGATGTTCATCAGCGCCGCTCCTCCTCGCTTCGCTCTGCCTCGTCGCTGGCGCGGTTCATGATCGGGCCTCCGTTCCCACACCCGATTGCCCCGCCAATTCAAGCTCACGCTTCGAGGGCGACGAAAACTCAACCTGGACAACTGCTTTGACGACCTGATCAATGGGAATCTCGCGCACCGCCCAGTCCTTGCCGTCCCGAACGACCAGCTCCACCGTGCTGTCGCCGGTGGCGCCGATTCGGCCGGCCAACTCCGACCCGTCGGCCAGCGTCACCTCGACTTTGCGGCCACGTGACCGCCGGAACTGTTTGGCGCTGGTCAACGGGCGATCCACGCCCGGCGAACTGACCTCCAGAACGTAGGCGTCGTCGAGATCGATCTGGTCGAGCAACGACGACGCCGACCGCGACAGTACCGCGACGGTATCCAGGTCCAGCGGCGCGTCGCCGTCGGCGATCACCGTGATCCGCGGCGGGTTGGCTCGGGTGTCGATGACGACGTCTTCGATTTCGTATCCGAGGCGCGCGAACTCCGCGTCGAGCAGCTCGATCACTTGCGCCTGCGAAGGTAGCCCGGTGGCCACGGCGAGCTCCTCATCTTGAGTTGTCCGGTCAGCTGGTCCCGGCCGGTCGTCGACGGCCCGGGGCACCAGGCTCCCACGATACGCCAGGAACCGGCACCGGCCCGTGCGAACGACTCAAGCGGGCGCAATGGCAGGATGTTGGCGTGTCCAGCCCCTTTCCGGCCCTCAGCAGGCGTGACGTGCTGGTCGGCGGCGTGGTGCTGGCCCTGCTCGGTGTGACGGCGTCCGCGTGCAGTCCTGCCCCGCCCCCGGTTCCCGACGAGCTGGAGGAACAACTGCGGCTGGCCGTGCACGACGCCGAGCTGGCCACCGCGGCCAGCGGCGCGGCTGCCCCGGCGAACGCGCCGGCATTGACCACCATCGCCGCTCAGCGCTCCGCGCATGCCCAGGCGCTAGCCAGCGAGATCGCCCGTGCGGCCGGCCAGCCGACCCCCACCTCAACCAGCACGCCGGCTTCTACGACCACAACCGCGGCGGGTCCGCCGCCGTCGGTGCCCGACGTAGTCAACGCGCTGCACGCCGCCGCGGACAGCGCCGCCAAACTGGCCGCCAACTCCTCGGGGTACCGCGCCGGGCTGCTCGGCTCGATCGCCGCGGCATGCACCGCGGCCTACACCGTCGCGCTGGCAAACGGGGTGAGCGGATCATGACGTCGGCCGAACCGGCTCCCAACGCACCCGACAAGCCCGGCGACGCGGCGCTGGCCGCCGCGCTGGCCACCGAGCACAGCGTCATCTACGGCTACGGCATCGTCTCGGCGCATTGCGCACCCGAGGTGAACTACCTGGTGTCCGACGCGCTGCACCAGCACCGCGACCGCCGCGACGAAGTGGTGGCGATGTTGACCCGGCGTTCGGTGAGCGCACCGGTGGCCGCCGCCGGCTACCAGCTGCCGGATTCGGTGAACAATGCCGCCGACGCGGCGCGGCTGGCGGTGCGGATGGAGGATGACAGCGCGGTGGCCTGGCGCGCGGCGCTGGAAGCGGCCCAGAGCACCGAGGACCGCCAGTTCGCGGTGACTGCCTTGACGGCCAGTGCGGTGTTGGGGGCGCGCTGGAATCGGGAGTCGGGCATCTGGCCGCTCACCGAGACATTCCCCGGCGGCAACGCCTCGTAGCCACTGTCAGCCCAGCCACCACCACCGCGAGCGTGCGCAGTTGTACGCCAAACCGCCGTGGAATTGGCAATCTGCGCACGCTCGCCGGAGGTTGGTCAGGCTCGGATCGCCGCGACGATGTCGGCGGCAAGTGACTCGCCGACAGCCAACTCGCGGGCTTCCCCTGCCATCCGGTCACGCAACTCGACCACCCCGTTGCCCCAGCCCCGACCGACCACGACAATCCAGGGCACACCCAGCAATTCGGCGTCCTTGAACTTCACCCCCGGTGACGCCGACCGGTCGTCGAGCAGCACTTCGACACCGAGCCGGTCCAGGTCGGCGGCCAGCGCCTCCGCCCCGGCCCGCGCCGCGTCATCCTTGTTGGCGATCACCAGATGCACGCCGAACGGGGCCACCACGCTCGGCCAGCGCAGGCCCAGCTCGTCATGGTGCTGCTCGGCGATCACCGCCACCAGTCGCGACACCCCGACACCGTAGGAGCCCATGGTGAGCCGCACCGGCTTGCCGTCTTCGCCGAGCACGTCGGCGGTGAATGCATCGGTGTACTTGCGCCCGAGCGAGAAGATGTGGGCGATCTCGATGCCGCGGGCGCTGACCAGCGGGCCCGCGCCGTCCGGCGAAAGGTCGCCGTCGCGCACCTCGGCTGCCTCGATGGTGCCGTCGGCGGTGAAGTCGCGCCCGGCGACCAGCCCGACCACGTGGCGGCCCGGTTCATCGGCACCGGTGATCCAGCTGGTGCCGTCCACCACCCGCGGGTCGACGAGGTAGCGCACTTTGTTGTCCTGCAATGCTTTCGGCCCGATGTAGCCCTTGACCAGGAACGGATACTTGGCGAAGTCCTGGTCGGCGAGCAGCGCGTACTCAGCCGGCTCCAGGGCTGCCGCCAGCCGCTTGTCGTCGACCTCACGGTCACCGGGCACACCGATGCCCAGCAGCTCCCACTCGCCGCCCGGTTCGCGGACCTTGACCATGACGTTCTTCAGGGTGTCGGCGGCGGTGACGTTGCGTCCGAGCGCGCTGTTGGCCCAGTCCACCAAGGTGGCGATGGTCGGGGTGTCGCCGGTGTCATGCACTTTCGCGTCCGGCTGCCCGTCGATCGGCAGCGCCTCCGGGCGGGCGGTGAGCACCGCCTCCACATTGGCGGCGTACCCGGACTGCAGGCAGCGCACGAAGGTGTCCTCGCCGATCTCGCTCTCCGCCAGGAACTCCTCTGACGCCGACCCGCCCATCGCGCCCGACACGGCGGAGACGATGACGTAGCGCACGCCCAACCGCTCGAACATCCGCTGATAGGCGTCGCGGTGATGGTGGTAGGCGTCCTTGAGGCCGCTGTCGTCGATGTCGAACGAGTAGGAGTCCTTCATCACGAACTCCCGGCCGCGCAGGATGCCGGCCCGCGGCCGCGCCTCGTCGCGGTACTTGGTCTGGATTTGGTAGAGCGTCAGCGGGAAGTCCTTGTAGGAGCTGTACTCCCCCTTGACCATCAGGGTGAACATTTCCTCGTGGGTCGGCGCGAGCAGGTAGTCGTTGTCGCGCCGATCCTGCAGCCGAAACAGACCGTCGCCGTACTCGGTCCAGCGGTTGGTCGTCTCGTACGGTGCGCGCGGCAGCAGCGCCGGAAACAGGATCTCCTGCCCGCCGATGGCGTTCATCTCCTCGCGCACCACTCGTTCGATGTTGCGCAGCACCCGCAGCCCCAGCGGCAGCCAGCTGTACAGTCCGGGCGCGATCGGGCGGATGTAGCCGGCCCGGATCAGCAGCTTGTGGCTGGCCACTTCGGCGTCGGCGGGGTCGTCGCGCAGCGTGCGCAGGAACAGCTCGGACATCCGGGTAATCACAGCGGGCCAGCTTAGCCGGGCTCCCCGTCAGCACCGAGGTCGCCAGCGCGGAACAACCATCCGTTCCCGAACTTCAAGGAAGGGGTGGGCCTGATGCTGCAGCTGCCTGCACCCACCGTCGTCGGCGTCATCACCATCGACATCTCCAGCACGCAAACCACCGTCGAAATCCGCTCGTCACCGTCGGCTGATCCGGCCGAACTGTCGAAGACCACATTGCTGGCGCCCCCGGCGGAGCTGCGATCCGGCTACAACACCATCCCGATTCCGGCCTCGGCGCCGACCTCGAATGTGCTGGTGTGGATCTCCACCCTGGGCACCACTGACGGCCAGAATTGCGCCGAGATCCGCGAGATCACCATTCAAGCCGCAGCCTGAGCGGATTACAGCTCGCCGGCGTCCAGGGCGCCCTGCACCTCTTGGGCGTGCGCCACCTGCTCGGCGGTGTACCCGATCAGCAGCGACACAGCGCCGACGATCACGGCCACCCCCGCCACCCAGAGCAGGCCGTAGGTGTAGCCCTGGTCCAGCGCGTGCAGCTGCGCGGCGTTCATGTCCTTGACCGGGCCGGTGATACCGCCCTTGTACAGCGTGCGGGAGCTGATGACGGCCTGGATGACGGCCAGCACCACGGGACCGCCGAGGTTCTGCAGCATCAACACGATGGCCGAGGTGGGCCCGATTTGGTCGAAGCCGACACCTGCGATGGCCGCCAGCGCCAGCGGCACGATGATCACGCCGATCCCGATACCGCCGACGACGATCGGCACCACCAGGTTGGGGAAGTACGGGATGCCGGCGTACAGCGTGGAGCCGTACACCATTGCACCAACGACCAGGACCCCACCGGCGATCACCAGCACCCGCGGCGGGAAGTACCGCACCAGCTGCGAGGAGGCGCCCAGACCGATGCCCATCGCGACAGCGAACGGGATGAAGCCGACGCCGGCGTGCAGCGGGCTATAGCCCATGATGTCCTGCACGTACAGGCCGATCAGCACGGTCAGGGTGAACAGCACGCCGCCGGCCAGGAAGATCGCGGCGAACGTGACCAGCCGGTTGCGGTCGAAAAACAGCGTCAACGGGACGATCGGGTTCTCAGCGGAACGCTCCACCCACAGGAACGCCGTGAACGCCGCCGCGGCCACCAGCCCCGAACCGATGGTGAAGACCGAGACCCAGCCCTTCTCCGGCCCGATCGAGAACGCGAACACCGCCGCGGTACAGCCCAGCGTGGCCAGCACCGCACCGGCGGCGTCCAGCTTCATCAGTTCGCGGTTGGTCTCCCGCAACGCTGTGCGGGCCAGATAGATCATCACCAGCCCGATCGGCACGTTGACCACGAACGCCAGCCGCCACGACCATTCGGTCAGCGCCCCGCCGACGACCAGCCCCATCACCGAACCGACACCGGTCATCGCGCCGAACACCGCCATGGCGGCGTTACGGCCCGGGCCCTTCGGGAAGGTGGTGGCGATCAACGCCAGACCTGTCGGTGAGGCGATGGCGGCACCGATGCCCTGCAGCAGCCGGGCGGTGACCAGCGTCGGCTCGTCCCAGGCGATGCCGCATAGCACCGAGGCGATGGTGAAGCCGGTGACACCGACGATGAAGGTGCGCTTGCGGCCGATGGTGTCGCCGAGTCGGCCGCCCAGCAGCATCAGTCCACCGAAAGTGAGCACGTAGGCGGTGATCACCCAGCTGCGCCCGGCGTCGGACAGGTCGAGCTCGTTCTGGATCTTCGGAAGCGCGACGATCGCGATCGTGCCATCCATGGTCGCCATCAGCTGCATGCCGCCGATGGCGATCACCGCCGCGATGAATCCGCGGGAAGGCAGCCAGTCCGGCAGGAACCTCTTGAAACGGTCCACAGCGCTCCGATCGGCGGGCACGGGGTTCTCATCTTCCGGGCGGCTGCACACAAGGGCGGTCCGCTCTGCATCATTGAGAGCCGTCATAGCGGGCTACCCTACAGTAATATTAAGAGAGTTTTAAATGCCGAATCCGGCGACGGCCCCGATAACGATGATCGCGGGAGGTCGGACCCCTTCTGACCGGATCTTTTCCGGCGCGTCGCGCAGGGTCGCCCGCAACGTGCGTTGCGCGGCGGTGGTGCCGTGCTGAACCACCAGAACCGGTGTTTCCGCAGGTCGGCCGCCTTTCAGTAGCACCTCGCTGAATTGTTCGATGCGTTCGACCGCCATCAGCAAAACAATGGTTCCGGTCATTGCGGCCAACGCGTCCCAATTCACTAACGATTCGGGGTCACCGGGCGCGACATGGCCGCTGACCACCACAAATTCGTGGTTGACGCCCCGGTGTGTGACCGGAACACCCGCCAGCGCGGGAACCGCTATGGCACTGGTCACACCGGGCACCACGGTGACCGGAATCCCGGCTTCGGCGCACGCCAGCAGCTCTTCGTAGCCGCGGGCGAACACGAAGGGATCGCCGCCCTTGAGCCGCACCACGAACTCGCCGGCCTTGGCCCGCTCGACCATCAGCTCATTGATCGCGTCCTGCGCCATCGCCCGCCCGTAGGGGATCTTGGCGGCGTCGACGACCTCCACCTGTGGGGGCAGCTCGGCCAACAGTTCCGGGGGCGCCAACCGGTCGACGATCACCACGTCGGCCTGCGCCAGCAGGCGACGGCCGCGCACGGTGATCAATTCGGGGTCCCCTGGTCCCCCGCCCACCAGCGCCACCGACGGGCGGGTCACCTCGAAGCTGCCGGCGGAGACCAGCCCGGCCTGCAGTGCTTCGTGAATGGCGGAGCGGATCGCCGCCGACCGGCGATGCTCGCCGCCGGCCAGTACCCCCACCGTGAGCCCGGTGTGATCGAACGTCGCCGGCGTGACGGCGCTGCCTTCCACGGCGATGTCGGCGCGGACACAGAAGATTCGACGGCGGTCGGCCTCGGCGACCACCGCGGTGTTGACCGCCGGGTCATCGGTGGCGGCGATCGCGTACCAGGCGCCGTCGAGGTCGCCATCGCGATACTCCCGCAGCGACAACGTGATTCGGGCCATCGCCTCGACCGCAGGAGTGGCTTCCCGGGCGATCACATGAACGTCGGCGCCACTGGCGATCAGCAGGCCAAGCCGACGCTGCGCGACGGAGCCGGCACCGATCACGACGACCTTCTTGCCGGTCAGGCGCAGGCCGACGAGGTACGGGTTGGCCTCGGGGGCGCTCACCAGATCGTCACCAGCTCAGCGCCGGTGTGCACCATCGGATCCCCGGGTTTGCACGCGAAGGCGGAGGCGAACTGCGGCATGTTGGTAGCCGATGCGAACGCGCGGATCTTGTCCGGCGAGTGCGGGTCGGTGTTGAGCGCGACTTCTGCGGCCTGCTCGCGGGTGCTGCCTTCATAGATACGGGCCGAGCTCAAGAAGAACCGCTGATCTGCGGTGTGGCCGTCGGCGCTCGTGTCGGCCTGATCGTCCGGCAGCGTTGCCCGCAGCGCGTCGTAGGCGATGTTCAGCCCGCCCAGATCGGCGATGTTCTCACCCAGTGTCAGCGCGCCGTTGACGTGCAGGTCGGGCTTGCCCGGAATCGGGGTGTAGGCATCGAACTGCTTGACCAGCGCGCCAGTGCGCTCGTCGAACTGTTTCTTGTCCTCGGGTGTCCACCAGTCGACCCGGTTGCCGTTACCGTCGAACTGGCTGCCTTGATCGTCGAAACCGTGGCTGGATTCGTGACCGATCACCCAGCCGATACCGCCGTAGTTGGCGGCGTCGTCACCGTCGGGGTCGAAGAACGGCGGTTGCAGCACCGCCGCCGGGAAGTTGATCGTGTTGGTGGACGGGCTGTAATAGGCGTTGACCGTCTGTGGGGTCATCCCCCACTCTTTGCGGTCGGTCGCTTTGCCGATCTGTGAGATGTCGTAGTGGTAGTTGTACTTTCCGGCCGCCTGCAGGTTGGCGTACCACTTGCCCGGTTCGATCTGCAGGCCGCTCCAGTCACGCCAGTGCTCGTCGTCGGGGTAGCCGATTTTGGGCAGGAACAGCGCCCACTTGTCCAGCGCCTTCTTCTTGGTCTCCGCGCTCATCCAGGTCAGGTTCTCGATGCGGTGCCGCAGTGCTTCGCGAACATTGGTGACCAATTGCTCGGCGCGCGCCTTGGCGTCCGGCGGGAAATACTTGGCGACGTACAACTGGCCAAGGCCCATCCCCATCGCACCGTTGACCGCGCCGACAACCTTCTTCCACCGCTCCTTTTGCTGCGGCTGGCCGTTGAGCGTCTTGCCGTAGAAGTCGAACACGGCGTCCTGGAACGGCTGGCTCAGCATCGAAGCGGTGCCGCTGATGACGTTGAAGCGCAAGTAGGCGCGCCACTGGTCGATCGGTGCGGTCGCCAACAGCCGGTCGAACCCGGCGATGAACTTCGGCTGCGACAGTGAGAAGCCCGCTCCCACGTCGACACCTTGTGCAGCAAAGAATTTCGCCCAGCTGAAGTGCGGGCTGACTTTGTCGGCCTCGGCCACGGTGACAAGGTTGTACTGATTGTCCAGGTCGCGCAGTTCAGTCGGCGACAGTGACGCCTTGGCCAGATCGGTCTCGAACGCGATCACCTGACCGGCCTGCTGAGTGGCGTCGGCTTCGGGGGTGCCGGCCAGTTGCAGCGCCTTGGTGATGAAGCCCCGGTATGCCTCGCGGATCTGCTGATATTTCGGCTGCGCGTAATAGTCCGGCGACGGCAGCCCCAGCCCGCTCTGCTCGACGTAGCCGATCTGACGTGTCGCGTCCTTGAAGTCCGCGCCTGAGCCGAAGCTGAAAAGGTAGGCGTCGCCGTTGCTGTAGCGGCTATTGATGAACCCGGCGATGTCGGCCGGGTTCTGCAGTGCGTCGACGGCGGCCAACAGCGGTTTGATGGGCTCGTAGCCGAGCTTGTTGATGGCATCCATATCCATGCCGGCGGCATACAGGTTGCCCAGCTTGTCGGTGAGGTCCCCGGAGTCCTTTTCGGCGTGCGCCGCGGCGTCCTCGAGGATCGCCTTTTGCTCCTGCCGGCTCTTGTCGGCCAGCATGCTGAACGATCCCCAACCGGTCTGGTCGGCCGGGATCGGGTTGGCCGCATTCCACTTCGCGTTGACATAGGAGGCGAAGTCGTCACACGGACGGAACTGATCGTCGAGGTCGAAGGCGGCCGGATGGTGATGGGTGGCTGAGTGACAGCAGCCCGAAACTGCGAGTGCCACGCCACAGGCCAGGGCGATCGGGGTCAGCAGAAGCTTGTGCACGAACACATCCTTACCTTGCCGGGTTCGCCTGTCGCCGCGAGCGTGCACAGAATGCCAACTTCACCGGCGTGTCGTTGTACAACCACGCACGCTCGCCGGTGTCAGCCGGCCGCCGATGAATCCAGCCGCAACGCCTTGGTGCCCCACTTCCACACCTCATCGAAGAGGGCGGGCTCGCCGGACAAGTCAGTACCCAGCGACGGCACCATCTCCTTCAGCGCGGGCAGCCACGACTGATAGCGATCGGGGAAGCATCGCTGCATGACGTCCAGCATCGCCGGAACCGCGGTCGATGCACCCGGCGAGGCGCCGAGCAGGCCGGCGATGCTGCCGTCGTCGTCGGCGAGCACGGTGGTGCCGAACTCCAGCACTCCCTTGATCCCGTCGGGGCGGATGACCTGCACACGTTGGCCGGCTTCGATGGTTTCCCAGTCGGCGTCGCGTGCAGTGGGCGCGAACTCGCGCAGCGCCTGCACCCGGGCCGGCTCGGACAGCAGCAACTGTCCGATCAGGTAATTCACCAGGCTCAGCTGGGTCACCCCGATGCTGGCCATCTGCACCACGTTGTTGGGCTTCACCGATTTCGGCAGGTCCGAGAAATGGCCCTGCTTCAAGAATTTCGGCGTCCAGCCGGCGAACGGCCCGAACAACAGGAACGGCTTGCCGCCGATGATCCGGGTGTCCAGGTGCGGCGCCGACATCGGCGGGGCGCCCAGCGGCGGGAAGCCGTACACCTTGGCCTGATGGGCAGCGGCCAGTTCGGGGTTGGCGGTGCGGATGAACTTTCCGCCGACCGGGAAGCCCGCGAATCCCTTGGCCGCCTTGATACCCGACTTCTGCAGCAGTGACAGCGCGTCCCCGCCGGCTCCGACGAACACGAACTTGGCGTCGATCTTGCGGCTCGCCCCGGTGCGCCGGTTGCGGACCTTGACCCGCCAGCTGCCGTCGGATTGCCGGGCCAGATTGCGCACCTCGTGGCCGAACAGCGCGGTGGTGCCGTTCTGGACGGCGTAGGCGATGAGCTGCTTGGACAGCGACCCGAAGTCGACGTCGGTTCCGTCGGTACTCCAGTTGAGCGCGACCGGCTCGCTGAAGTCGCGTCCGGCGGCCATCAGCGGAAGACGGCGGGCGAACTCGTCGGCGTCGTCGATGAACTCGGTAGCAGCGAACAGCGGGTTGGCGGCCAGCGCCTGCTGGCGGCGCCGCAAGTAGTCGACACGGTCAGCGCCGTGAACGAAGCTGACGTGCGGGACCGGGTTGAGGAAGCTGCGGACGTCGGTGAGGATGCCGTTCTCCACCGCGTACGCCCAGAACTGGCGGGTGACCTGGAACTGCTCGTTGACATGCACCGCTTTGGTGATGTCGATCGACCCGTCGGGCTGCTCGGGCGTGTAGTTCAGCTCACACAGCGCCGAGTGCCCGGTACCGGCGTTGTTCCACGGGTCGCTGCTTTCGGCGGCGGCCCCGTCCAGGCGTTCGACCAGCGTGATCGACCAGTCCGGCTGCAGTCGCCGCAGCAGCGCACCCAAGGTGGCGCTCATGATCCCCGCGCCGACCAACACGACGTCGGTCTTCACAATCTTGCCTTGCTCTGACACCGGATCGTTCGTCCTTACCTACTCGCGGGTATTTCGGTCTCAAGATTATCCCGACCAGGATCGCCGCAGCCTACCGGCGTACAACGTCGGGTCGGCTTAAGCTTTGCGGTGTGACTGGCTGGGAGCCCGACGACCTGCCCGGCTACCTGCGGTACACGATCCCGCTGGGTACCGACCCCGACGGCGAGGGCGACATCGTCGCCACACTGGTAACCCGCGACTCGGTCGGCGCGCGAGCGCTCGCGGGTCCGCGCGCCGTCCTGGCGGTCCACGGCTACACCGATTACTTCTTCCACACTGCCCTCGCCGAGCACTTCGCCGCCCGAGGCTTTGCTTTCTATGCACTGGACCTGCGTAAATGCGGTCGATCCCGGCGTCCGGACCAAACGCCGCACTTCACCACGGACCTGGCGTGCTACGACACCGAGCTCGAGGCAGCCCTGGCCGTGATCGCCGAACGGTCCGGGTCACCGCGAGTGCTGGTATACGGCCATTCCGCCGGCGGGCTGATCGTGTCGCTGTGGTTGGACCGGCTGCGGCGTCGAGGCGCGACCGCCGCAGCGGGTGTCGCCGGGCTGGTCCTCAACAGCCCGTGGCTGGATCTGCACGGTTCACCGATCCTGCGCATGCCGGTGACCTCGGCGCTGATCGCGGCGCTGGCCCGGATGGCCGGAACCAGAGTGGCCCGATCACCCAGCAGCGGCGGATACGGGTCCAGCCTGCACCGCGACTACCACGGGGAGTTCGACTACAACCTGGCATGGAAGCCGCTGGGCGGCTTCCCCGTCACCTTCGGCTGGTTGCACGCGGCCCGTCGCGGCCAGGCCCGCCTGCACCGTGGACTCGACGTCGGCGTGCCCAACCTGATCCTGCGCTCGGATCACAGCGTGTGTGAGACCTCCGACCCGGTCACCCTGCAGCGCGGCGACGCCGTCCTCGACGTCGCCCAGATCGCGCGGTGGGCGGGTTGTATCGGCAATCGCAGCACCGTCGTCCCGGTTCCCGGCGCCAAGCACGACGTGTTCTTGTCCATGCCGCAGCCCCGCCAGGTGGCCTACCAGCAGCTGGACAACTGGCTCGACTCCAATCTCAGCACGACGGTGGCGTCGGGAAAGGCCTGAGGCCGTGCAAAGCTACGACCTGGCCATCATCGGAACCGGCTCGGGCAACAGCCTTCTCGACGAGCGCTACGCCGACAAGCGGGTCGCGATCTGCGAACAGGGTGCCTTCGGCGGCACCTGCCTCAATGTCGGATGCATCCCGACCAAGATGTTCGTCTACGCCGCCGAGGTCGCCGACACCATCCGCGGCGCATCCCGCTACGGCATCGACGCGCATGTCGATGCGGTGCGCTGGGAAGACATCGTCGCCCGGGTGTTCGGCCGCATCGACCCGATCGCCTCCGGCGGCGAGAAGTACCGGCGCTCCATGGCAGGCGTCGACGTATACGGCCAGCACACCCGGTTCGGACCGGTCGCCGACGGCCGCTATGTCCTGCTCACCGACGGCGGCGAGCAATTCCTCGCCGAGCAGGTGGTGATCGCCGCAGGTGCGCGCGCCGTCGTGCCGCCACTTTTCGCCAGCAGCGGCATCCCCTACTACACCAGCGACACCGTGATGCGGATAGCCGAACTCCCCCAGCACCTGGTGATCATCGGCGGCGGGTTCGTCGCCGCGGAGTTCGCGCACATCTTCTCCGCGCTGGGAGTTCGGGTCTCCCTGGTGATCCGCGGCGGCACCCTGCTACGCCAGCTCGATGACACACTCAGCGACCGGTTCACCCGCATCGCCTCGGACAAGTGGGACGTGCACACCCATCGCCATGTCATCGACGCGCGCAACGACGGATCCGGAGTCAGGCTGGAACTCGACGACGGTGCCGTGCTGCGTCCCGACGCGGTGCTGGTGGCCACCGGCCGGGTGCCCAACGGCGATCTGCTGGACGCCGGGAACGCCGGTGTCGAGCTCGCGGGGTCACGGGTGGTCGTCGATGCCTATCAACGGACGTCCGCGCGCGGGGTATTCGCACTCGGAGACGTCTCATCGCCCTACGAACTCAAACATGTCGCCAACCACGAGGCACGAGTGGTGCAACACAACCTGCTGTGCGAGTGGGACGACACCGCCGGCATGGTTGCCAGCGACCACCGATACGTGCCCTACGCGGTGTTCACCGACCCGCAGATCGCCACCGTCGGCCTGACCGAGTCGCAGGCCGTCGCGCAGGGGTACGACGTATCGGTGAAGGTGCAGGACTACGCCGACGTGGCTTACGGCTGGGCGATGGAGGACACCGTCGGCATCGTCAAGCTCGTCGCGCAGCGCGGAACCGGACGCCTGTTGGGCGCCCACATCATGGGCTATCAGGCGTCGTCGATCATCCAGCCGTTGATTCAGGCCATGAGCTTCGGACTCACCGCCGGGTCGATGGCGCGCGGCCAGTACTGGATACACCCGGGATTGCCCGAAGTCGTCGAAAACGCCTTGCTCGGCCTCACCTGACAAGGTTTGCCAAACTTTACAATTAGGTTCGCCTAAATTCCACGATCGACCGCCCTGACCTGCTTGAACGGCTCACCTCGCGACACACCCGCAACTATCCGCCAAATTGCTGGAGCTGGCGCAAGCGGGTACCTTCGGAACCGGGTCTGCCACCGCGATCCACATCCGCAGCGAAGGAAAACGATGCTCGCCATCCGCCGCCCCGACGTGACCGTCGCTCCGGCGTACCGTCCACCGTGGCGCGTCTTGAGCCGCTCTGCGGGCCTCACCGCGATGTTCATCATCCCGGCCATGGTGGTCCGCCTCGCGGGCCTTCACCCGAGTCCGGTCATCGCACTGGTGGTATACGGCTCGGCGGTGGTGGCGGCCAGCTTCCTGCTCGCCTGGGCTGCAGAGGCCGCCCAGATCGACGTTGCCGGTGGGCTGGCGATCGCGGTGCTGGCGTTGATCGCGGTACTGCCGGAATACGCCGTCGACCTGTACTACGCATACATCTCGGGCCACGTCCCGGAATACACCCAATACGCGGCGGCCAACATGACCGGCTCCAACCGGCTGCTGATGGGCCTGGGCTGGCCGGTCGTGGTGCTGGTCGGCCTGGTGGTGGCACGCAAGACCACCGGCGCCAAAGCGTCCGCATTGTCGCTGGAGCCCTCCAACCGGGTGGAACTCGGGTTCCTGCTGATCGCCGGTGTCGTCGCATTCGTCGTCCCGGCCACCGCTCACATCCACCTCACGCTCGGCCTGGTGCTGCTGGCCTGGTTCGCCTTCTACCTGTACAAGATCAGCCACGGCGACGTCGAGGAGCCCGACCTGATCGGCACCGCCGCCGCCATCGGCGAACTCGGCGACCGCCCGAGGCGGCTCACCGTGGTCGCCCTGTTCCTCACGGCGGGCGCGGTGATTCTGCTGTGCGCGGCGCCGTTCGCCGACAACCTTGTCGCCGCCGGCACCCAACTCGGCATCGACCGCTTCCTGCTGGTGCAGTGGCTGGCGCCGCTGGCATCCGAAGCACCCGAATTCATCATTGCGACCATCTTCGCCAGGCGCGGCAAAGGTGCGGCGGCGATCGCCACCCTGGTGTCGGCGAAGGTCAACCAGTGGACGCTGCTGGTCGGCTCGCTGCCGTTGGCGCATCTACTGGGCGGGGGCGGACCCGCCCTTGTCCTGGATTCGCGCCAGGTCGAGGAAATGCTGCTCACCGCCACCCAGACCCTGATGGGTGTCGCGTTGATCCTGGCGTTGCGTTTCCAACGGGCCACGGCATGGGCATTATTGGGGCTGTTCGCCGTCCAGTTCGCGATCACGTCCACCGAGGGTCGACTGGTGCTGTCGGCGGTGTACGCGGTGCTGGCGCTGCTCGGCCTGATCGTCAACCGCAACCAGTTGTTCGCCACCGTGCGGGCGCCATTCGTGGGGCATGCGGTGCTGCACCACGGTCATCCGCATTCCGACCAGCCGGCTTCTAGGGTTTGAACACCACCCGCGTACCCGACGGTTCGCTGTGCGCCCACGCGGCTTCGACCTCCCGCAGTGGCACCGATTGGGTGGTCAACCGAACGCGTCCCTCGCCCAACAGGGCCAGCAGCCGGGGCAGGAATTCGCCACGGGCCTGCAGCACGACGTCCAGCGGAACACTGCCGATCCCCACTCCGCACAGCGTGACTCCGGCGCTGCGCAGAATTCCCGCCGATAGGTTGATGGTCGGCCCCGCCATCTGGCCGACCTGCACGAATCTGGTGGCCTGGTAGGCGGCTGACAACCCGTGATTGCCCAGGGCCGCGAGTGTCTGCTCGGCCGGTTCGCCCCACAGGTAATCGATGACGGCATCGAATGGCTGTTCCCGGTGCATGGCGGAGATCCGGGCGTGCAGGTCCACCTCCCCCAGCGCGATGGTGTCCGCACCGGTGCTCCGCAGCCACTCGAGGCGGCTGGCGTTGCGGCCGACCGCCACCACCTGCTGCACCCCGAATTCGACCTGCGCCAGCTGCACCGCCAACGAGCCGGTCACCCCCGTCGCCCCCAATACCAACACGCGGTGCCCGGGCCGAGCCTGCGCGCCGTGCTGCAGCGACATCCACGCTGACAGACCCGGATTGGGCGCTGCGGCGGCGGTGACCGCGTCCACACCGTCTGGCACCTCAATGACCGCACGCGGATCCATCAACGTGCGCTCGGCCATCATTCCGTACGGACTGACCGCACCGCCGTATACCCGCCGGCCGTCGGCGAGCCGGGCCACCCCGTCCACCCCGGCAACGCTGGGCAACACCAGTTCCTTGCTGCCGTAGTGTGTTCCGGCCACCAGCCCGCGGGTGAGGTTGGTCAGCGCTGCTGCCTCCACTGTGGCCGCCACCGCCCCGTCACGGTCCTCGGGTTCCGCGAAATCGGTGTACACCGGGGCACGCCCCAACTCCTGGATCACCGCAGCCTTCATCACGCCTCCTAATGGTTTCCATGGAAACTTACTCTCGACCGAGCCGGCGTGACAATATGGTCTCCGTGAAAACTAAGGCCTCCGCGATCTCTGAGATCAGCGAGTTGATCCGGGCCGTGGGTGACAAGTTCGGCGACACCGATCATGACGCCGAACGTGAATTCATCGCCGCGGCGTGCCCGCGGCGGTTGCGCAGCCTGACACGCGAACTACCCACGCTGAGCATGCATCTGCTCGATCACATCACCGACGAGCCGATCAACCTCGTCGCGCTGGCCGCCTGCTCCGGTCAACTCAAGGGGACCACGTCCAAGCACGTGCAGCGACTGGTGTCGGCGGGCCTGGTCGAGCGCTTGCCGGTGCCGGGCAACCGCAAAGGGATCGCGCTGCGCCTCACCGCCGATGGCCGAACCGTCGCGCGTGCCCACCGAGCGATGCACGACGAGATGAACCTCGGGTTCGGCGAGTTTCTGTCGCGTTATACCCGTGCCGAGTTGGCGACGGTGACGAAGATCCTTGGCGACCTGCTGGCGACCGAACGGGTGGGCGTTCGGTTGGCGCGTTAGGACGCGAGCGCGGTCAGCAGTCTTTCGGCCAATCGGCGATGGGTGGTGTTCTGGGACGAGGCGAACCGCCAGCCTTCCTCTGTCCGTACCGCCACGGTGGTGTTCACGCGGTAGGCGCGTGGCCTCCGATTTCCCTTCGTCACGGCGGCTTTGGCGTGGATCAGCGCGGTATCGGGCGTCAGGAACCGCAGTTGGGTGATCTCGACGTCGAGGCGTGAGCCCTTGAGGAACTTCTTGAACAACGGCGCGTAGGACACCGCGATCGAGTCGCGGCCCCGGTGGTGGGAGCCCAGGAACGTCACATAGTCCGCGTCGGCGGTGAAGACACTGGCGTAGGCGTCGGGATCCCCGGCATCCCAGCCCTTGACCTGACGATCCACCAGCCTGCGGATCGCGTCCTCGTCGTCAGTCACGCACCCAGTGTCAATGACGAGAATCTGATCGACCGGGTCGTGTTCGGATATCCTTGCAATCGTTATGGTTTCGTGATCTTCGATCGGCTTTACAGGTGCAGCTTCAGCCCGTAACTTGTCAGACCCCAACGATAGCGTTCTGGTATGGATTCGGGTAGCCGGGAAGCGATCGTCGAGGTGTTCGACGCGCTGGCTGCGGATCTGAAGCGGGCGTTGGAGTTGGACTTTGAGGTGTTGACCACCCCGGAGCGGTTGACGTTCTTGGAGCGCTGCGAGGTGCTGCGCCGCCAGCTGCCCGCTGTCGAGCATCCGTTGCTCAACCAGCTTGCGGGCGCCGATAAGTCGGAGTTGGGTGCCAAATTGCGGTGGGCGATCGCCGATCGGCTGCTGATCAGCCGTGGCGAAGCCGCCCGGCGGATCGCCGCGGCCGCCGATCTGGGTCCGCGGCACGGGTTGACCGGCGAACCCCTGGAACCGGTATTGCCGACGGTGGCCGCCGCCCAACGCGACGGGCACCTGGGCTCCGCGCATGTGCAGGTGATTCAGGACTTCTTCGCCTACCTGTCTGACCGCGTGGCGATCGACGAGCGGATCCAGGCCGAGATCGACCTGGCCGGCTACGCCACCGAACTGCGCCCCGACCAACTGCACAAAGCCGCCGTCGCCCTGGCCGAAAAGCTCGATCAGGACGGCGACTTCACCGACGACGACCGCGCTAGGCGCCGCGGCATCGTGATCGGCACCCAGGGCCGCGACGGCATGAGCACCATCAAAGGCGACCTGACCCCCGAAGCCCGCGCCGTGGTGGAGGCCGTATTCGCCCGGCTGGCCGCCAAAGGCATGTGCAACCCCGACGATCCCACGCCGTGTGTGAACGGCACCCCGTCGCAGGAGGCGATCGACGCCGATCACCGCGGTATCCGCCAACGCCAACACGACGCCCTGATCGCGATGGGCCGCCACCTGCTGGCCTCCGGCGAGCTGGGCCAACACAACGGGCTACCCGTCTCGATCATCGCCTCGACCACCCTGTCCGAGCTGCAAGCCGGCATCGGCAAGGCGTACACCGGTGGCGGGTCCTGGCTGCCGATGAGCGACGTGGTGCGCATGGCCTCCCACGCGCACCACTATCTGAGGATCTACGAGGGCGCCAAGGAACTTGCCCTGTTCCACACCAAACGACTCGCCAACCCGGCCCAACGCATCGTGCTCTATGCCAAAGAACGCGGGTGTTCGCATCCCAACTGCCCGATACCCGGATATCACTGCGACGTCCACCATGACGACGACTACGCAAGCACCGGGGTCACCGACATCCACGGCCTGACCTTCCGCTGTCACCCGCACCACCAGATCATCACCACCGGCGGCTGGAAAACCCGCAAGAACCATCGCGGCGAAACCGAAACCCTGCCACCGCCGCATCTGGACCACGGTCAACCCCGCACCAACACCTACCACCGCCCCGAACAGGTGCTGGGCGACAACGAAGATGATGACGGGCCGTAGCAGGCGGCCTACAGCGGCGTCACATACGCCGAGCTGATCCCACCGTCGACCAGAAAGGTGGACGCGGTGATGAACGATGCGTCGTCGCTGGCCAAAAAGGCGACAGCGGCGGCGATCTCGCTGGGCTGGGCGAACCGTCCGAGCGGGACATGCACCAGCCGGCGCGCTGCCCGCTCAGGGTCGGCGGCGAACAGCTCGGCCAGCAGCGGCGTATTCACCGGGCCCGGACACAGCGCGTTGACCCGGATGCCTTGGCGCGCGTATTGCACACCCAACTCCCGCGACATGGCCAGCACTCCACCCTTGGAGGCGGTGTAGGAGATCTGCGACGTCGCCGAACCCATCACCGCCACAAACGATGCGGTGTTGATGATCGACCCACGGCCCGCGGGCGCCATGTGCCGCAACGCAGCCCGGCAGCACAGGTAGACCGACGTGAGGTTGATGTCTTGCACCCGCTGCCACGCCGGCAGTTCGGTGTGCTCGATCAGGTCGTCGTCCGGCGGGGAGATGCCGGCGTTGTTGAATGCGACATCGACGGAACCGTATCGGGACGCGGCGGTGTCGAACAGCGCATCGACGGCGTCCTGATCGGAGACATCCACCGGCACAAACAATCCGGACAGCTCGTCGGCAGCGGCGGCACCCGCCTCGGCGTCGACGTCACCGATCACCACGGTGGCGCCCTCGGCATGCATGCGCCGGGCGGCAGCCAGGCCGATCCCACCCCCACCACCGGTGATCACGGCGACTCGCCCGGCCAGACGGCGGCTGAGATCCATCACGAAAGCTCCTTAACGGCAACGAACACGTTCTTTGTCTCGGTGAATGCCAGCGGCGCATCCGGTCCCAGCTCGCGGCCCAGACCAGAGTGCTTGACACCGCCGAACGGGGTGGAGTAGCGCACCGACGAATGCGAATTGACCGACAGGTTCCCGGCTTCCACCGCGCGGGATACCCGCAGCGCCCGCGACAGGTCGTTGGTCCAGATCGACCCGGACAGCCCGAACATCGTGTCATTGGCCAGCGCGATCGCGTCGGCCTCGTCTTCGAACGGCAGGACGGTGACCACCGGGCCGAAGATCTCCTCGGTGACACTGCGGTCGGTGCGCGCCGGGGTCAGCACCGTCGGCGCGAACCAGTATCCGGGGCCGTCGGGGGCATGGCCACGGAAGGCGACCGGCGCGTCGTCGGGCACATAGGAGGCGACCTTCTCCCAGTGCGGACGCGACACCAGCGGTCCCATCTCGGTATCCCGGCAGGTGGGGTCACCGACGACGACACCGTTGACGGCGGGCTCCAGCAACTCCATGAACCGGTCGTACACGCCGCGCTGCACCAGGATCCGGCTGCGGGCACAGCAGTCCTGCCCGGCGTTGTCGAAGACGCCGTCGGGCGCGGTCGCCGCCGCCTGGTCCAGATCGCAGTCCGCGAACACGATGTTGGCGCTCTTGCCACCGAGTTCCAGCGTGACGCGTTTGACCTGCGGGGCCGCGGCGGCCATCACCCGGGTGCCGGTGGCGGTTGATCCGGTGAACACGATTTTGCGAACCTCAGGGTGAGTGACCAGCGCCTCCCCCAGCTCAGCACCCTGACCGGGCAACACCTGCAGCAGGTCGGCATCCAGTCCGGACTCGACCGCGAGTTCGCCCAGCCGGATGGTGCTCAGCGGGGTCCATTCGGCGGGTTTGATCAGCACTGCATTGCCGGCGGCCAGTGCCGGCGCAAATCCCCAGGACGCGATCGGCATCGGAAAGTTCCACGGGGTGATGACGCCTACCACGCCCAGCGGTTCATAGAAGGTGACGTCGAGTCCGCCGGCAACCGGGATCTGTTGGCCGGACAGCCGTTCCGGGCTGGCCGCGTAGAACTGCAGCACATCGCGGACGTGGCCGGCCTCCCATTCGGCCGCCGTGATCGGGTGTCCGGAGTTGGCGACCTCCAGGGCGGCGAGCTCACCGGTGTGGCGGTCGACGGTGGCGGCGAATGCCCGCAACCGCGCTGCGCGTTCGGCCGGCGGCAGCCGCGCCCACCGGCGCTGCGCCGCCTTGGCGCGTGCCACCGCATCGTCGAGTGCGTCCGCGCCGGTATGCACGACGTGTTGCAGCACTTGTTCGGTGGCGGGGTTGACCAGTTCGGCGCTGCTCATGCCGCCGCGCCCGCATACCCTCGCGCAGCCTCCACGATGGCGGTGAACAGCCGCAGGTCCTGCAGGGATTCTTCCGGATGCCACTGCACCGCCAGCGCGAAATGCGTTCCAGGCAGCTCGATTCCCTCGATCACGCCATCGTCGTCTCGGGCGCTGACCATCAGTCCCTCCCCCACCTCGGCGATCCCTTGATGGTGATAGCACTGCACCTCGGCGGAATCGCCGAGAAGTTCCGCAAGCCGGGTGCCGGGCACGGTGCGTGCGGTCAGCGTGGTGAACACCGCGTTGCCCGCGCGATGCCCGTCGTGCCCGATGACGTCGGGCAGGTGCTGGTGCAGTGTTCCGCCGCGCGCCACGTTGAGCACCTGGGCGCCGCGACAGATCCCCAGCACCGGCAGCCCGCGCCGCAGGGCGGCCGCCAGCAGGGCGAGCTCCCACGCATCACGGTCGCCGCGGGGCTCGTCGGTGGCCGGATGCGGCGGCTGACCGTAGGCGGCGGGGTCGACGTCGCGGCCGCCGGTGATGACCAGGCCGTCCAGACCGTCGAGCACCGCGTCGGCGATTTCGGAATCCACCGGTTGCGGCGGCAGCAGCACCGCAACCCCGCCGGCGGCGGTGATTCCTGCGATGTAGCTGGCGGGCAAGAAGCTGGCGGGGACGTCCCAAACCCCGGTCTGCGCCTGGTCGAGATATGTCGTCATGCCGACGACGGGCGTTCCGGGCCTAGAGCCGCTCAAAGCCACGCATCCTTTCCCAGTCGGTGACCGCGGCGTTGAAGGCGTCCAGTTCCACTCGGGCGTTGTTGAGGTAATGGGTAACGACGTCGTCGCCGAACGCCTCCCTGGCCACCGCCGAGTGTTCGAACAATGCCGCGGCGTGCGCCAGCGTAGTCGGCAACCTCGGCAGTTCGCTGTCATAGGCGTTGCCGGCAAACGGTTCCGGCAACTGCAACTGGTTGTCGACGCCGTGCAGGCCGGCGGCGATCAGCGCCGCGACAGCGAGGTACGGGTTCACGTCCCCGCCGGGGACCCGGCATTCCACCCGCAGACCGTCGCCGTGGCCGACGATCCGCAGCGCGCAGGTGCGGTTGTCGAAGCCCCAGGCCAACGCGGTCGGCGCAAAGCTGGCGGCAGCGAACCGCTTGTAGGAGTTGATATTCGGCGCGTAGCACAGGGTCAGCTCCGGCAGTGCGGCCAGCTGACCCGCAACGAAGCTGCAGAACAGCGCCGACATGCCGCGCGGGGAATCGGAGTCGGCGAAGACGGGGGTTCCGTCGCCGGTACGCAGCGACAGATGGATATGACAGCTGTTGCCCTCACGTTCATCAAATTTCGCCATGAACGTCAGGCTCTTGCCGTGCTGGTCGGCGATCTCCTTGGCGCCGGACTTGTAGATCACGTGGTTGTCGCAGGCGGCCATCGCCTGCTCGTATCGGAAGGTGATCTCCTGCTGGCCGGGGTGACATTCGCCTTTGACGCTCTCCCACTGCAGGCCGGCGCCGGCCATGTGCACCCGGATGTCGCGCAGCAGCGGCTCCAGCCGGGCGCCGGCGCTCAGCGCGTAGTCGGCGTTGTAGTCGGTCGCCGGGGTCAGGTCGCGATAGCCGCGGGCCCACCCGTGCCGGTAGGGCTCCTCGAAGACCAGGAACTCCAGCTCGGTCGCGGCGTATGGCGTCAGACCCCGCTGCGCCAGCCGTTCGATCTGGGCGGCCAGCACGGCCCGCGGTGCGACGGTCACCGGATGACCGTCTGCGCTGTTCGCGTCGGCCAGCACCAGCGCGGTGGCGGGCAGCCAGGGGAGGCGGCGCAACGTGCCGATCTCCGGGGTCATCACCAGGTCGCTGTATCCGGTATCCCAGCTCGACAGCGGGTAGCCGGGCACGGTGTTCATCTCGACGTCGCAGGCCAGCAGGTAGCCGCAGCACTCCGCGCCACGGGCAGCCACCTCGCCGAGAAAGACATCAGCGGCGATCCGCTTGCCGACCAACCGCCCCTGCATGTCGGGGATAGCCACCACAACGGTGTCGATCTCTCCCGCTGCGACCAGCCCTTGCAGGTCGGTGAGCGACAACATGGGGCCGCTGATCTCAGACCGTCACCAAGTGCTGGCGCGCAGCACGATCTCCGCCGCCAGTTGCGCGGTGGATTCCTGGGCGCTGCGCCGTCCGAGCAGCTCCACCATCCGGAAGTCGCCGTAGACGAAGCGCTGGCTGGCGCGGGCCACCTGCTCGGCGGCCCGACTGCTGACCAGCACCGTGGTGTTGATCTCCACCGGTGGGCAGTGTTCGTCTCGAACCATGCCGTTCAGGTCAGCCACCCGCGGGTGCCCGCGATCGATGGACACCAACCCGGTGAAACGGTCCAGCCTGGTCGCGGCCAGTTCCCAGGCGAGTTCGCCACCGCCCAACCGGTCGCCGACCACGATTCCCCACTGGATGTCGAGCGAGTCCATGATGCCGACGACCGACTTGGCGGTCAGCCGCGGGTCAGGCCCGACGACGACGGTCCGCAGATGCGCGGTGTGCAGCCGCTCGCAGACGCCGTCGTAGGCGGCAAGTGTGCGTTGGGCGGCGCTCAGCAGGACAACGGCCGGACTCCCCTCGGGGCCGGCGACGTCTACCGGAATCGGGAATCCGTCGACGGTGGTCATCGTCGAAGGCATTTTCAGGACGGTACCGCCAGCCGGCCTTCGGCGGACGGTTTTCCGCGGGCTTCCTCAGAGAGTTATCAGGACGACTGACATACCCGGGTCGTCACGGCAGCGTCAGGATCTCCGCGCCGTCGTCGGTGACCACCAGTGTGTGCTCGAACTGCGCGGTCCACTGCCGGTCGGTGGTTGCCACGGTCCAGTCGTCGTCCCAGATCTCGTAGTCCAGGCTGCCCAGGTTGATCATCGGCTCGATCGTGAATGTCATCCCCGGCTCGATGACCGTCTCCACGGCCGGCTGATCGTAATGCAGCACCACCAGCCCGTTGTGGAACGTGGTGCCGATGCCGTGCCCGGTGAAATCTCGAACGACGTTGTAGCCGAATCGGTTTGCATAGGATTCGATGACCCGCCCCACCACCGACAATGCCCGTCCCGGTTTGACCGCCTTGATCGCCCGCATGGTCGCCTCGCGGGTGCGCTCGACGAGCAGGCGGTGCTCCTCGGCGACGTCACCGGCCAGGAAGGTGGCGTTGGTGTCGCCGTGCACCCCGTCGATGTAGGCGGTGACGTCGATGTTGACGATGTCGCCGTCCTGGATCACCGTCGAGTCCGGGATGCCGTGACAGATGACTTCGTTCAGCGACGTGCAGCACGACTTCGGATAGCCCTTGTAGCCCAGCGTCGACGGGTAGGCGCCGTGCTCGACCATGTACTCGTGGGCGATCCGGTCGAGTTCGTCGGTGGTCACGCCCGGTGCGACGGCTTTGCCCGCCTCGGCCAGGGCGGCGGCCGCGATCCGGCCGGCCACCCGCATCTTCTCGATGACCTCCGGGGTCTGCACCCACGGCTCGCTGCCTTCACGGGCGGTGGGCTTGCCCACGTATTCCGGACGTTCGATGGACTTGGGCACCGGGCGCGTCGGAGAGAGCACGCCGGGAGACAACGCGGAACGTGTGGGCATTGCCCCAGCTTAATAGACCTGTTGACGCCGCCATCGCCACTGACGGCGGGGGCCGCGGATGTCCACCGACCCGCACACCACACGTCCGGTGAACACCACATGCGGAGTTCCCTCGGCCGGCGCGTCCTTGCGGTGGTCGCGGGCGCTGCCGACGTAGACCTCCACGTCGTCGACCGAGGCGCTGGCGCCGGGCGGCAACCGGATGTCCAGCGATCCGAATCGCATGTCGAGCTCGATGACCACGACCGGTCCGGCGAAGCGGGCCTGCACCAGGTCCAGATCCACCGAACCCAGCCGGCGTACCAGCGCCAGTCGGGTCGGTACGACCCATTCCCCGCTTCGCTTGAGCGAGCCGGCCCAGCCGCGCAGCTCCAGCCGGTCGGCCGCGGAGGTGACGATCGCCCGCGGCCCGGGCAGGTCGCCGACCAGGTTGTCGAGCTCGGCCCGCATCCGGGCCTGCGAGACCAGCGCGGAGCGTTCCTCGAACTCGGCGATATCGATCAGCCCGAGAGCGACCGCGTTGTGCAGACGGCGCAGCGTGCCGTTGCGGTCCGCATCCGACACGCGCAGCACCAACGCCGCTTCTCTATCGATCTCCGTCATGGCTTCCCTGTTGAACTCCGGTCCGACGCCCTCTCAGCAATTTACCGCCGCGGGCTCCGGCGCGCCGGTTCGACGGCGTGCACACCGGCCGGGCGTCGCGGCGCGGGCGGCCACTGAACAATCAGTTGCGAGAGTGATATCCCACAAATGGCAGTGCTATTTCAGAAAATCAACATTGGTTTATCAAAATTTATCGCTCCGCCCGTAGGTCAAATCGGCTGTGCCGGGTTGAATGCTGCGGACCTGCGAGGATCCTGGCGCGGCCGTCCGCTTCAATCGACATTGATTAGCTGAAAGATGTTTAGCCACAACATAACCCGTGTCCCACTTCGGGTTACCGAAGGTATTCAATAGTGCAAGAAAGTAGACTGAGTTCGGACTGAGATTCTTTTCGAATTCCCTGTGATTTCGCCGTGCGTAGGTATAGGCTTCCCGGTGTCGGGGGGTCGGCCACCTGAGTTTTTAGGGACTCATGTGCGAGCCAACGACCGTGGGGGACCAGCCCCACGTGTGCATCCATTGATGACATACCGGATTGGAGGCTCACACATGAGTCACATCAAGACTACCGCAGTCGGTTTAGGCGCAGCGTTCATCGGCGCGGCTGTCGCCGCGTTTATCGGCGTGGGATCCGCCTACGCCGACGCCGGCGATGCCGACGCGTATGAAGACCTGTTCGGGGCACCGGGCACGGCTGGATTGTCTGCCGGACAGATCAGGGACAATGTGGCGTTGGACGCGCAATTGTTGGAACAGAGCGCCGGCAATGCGCAGTCGTTTGACACCTACGTCGACAATTTCGAAGAGGCAGGCACCGCCCACCCGCTGACCCAGCTCATCTGGGGGCTCGACCCGAGCGCGTTCGTGATCCAGCACGACGACGACATCACCGGTTACCTCACGGACGCTGCTGGTGTCGGTGCTGCCGGTGGGTATCTGGTTCCCGACGATTTCCTCGGTTACGTCGCCGTGGACCTGGATGCGTTCCTGCTGAACCCAACCGGTCTGGGACCGCTGCTTCTTGGCCCGATCATCGACCTGTTGCTGGGCTTCCCGGCGGCGCCCTGACGGGGTGGGCGGCTGACCGGTGAGACCTCGCCGGTCGGCCGCCCATAACCGGGCAAGTAGTGGAACGTTGTTCCTGGGTGGGACTGCTTGCTCGGCAACAATGCCTGTCGCCCGGTCGCGAACATGCGCCCGGGCGACAGGTTATTGCGCTCAGGCCAGGTAGTCGCCGGGCAGGCTTTGCAGCATCACCTTGGTCATCCGCACCGCGTACTCCGAGCTACCGCCGCCGACGATCAACGCGGCGAACGCCAGGTCCCCGCGGTACCCGGCGAACCAGGAGTGCGACCCGCCGTCGAATTCGGCCTCACCGGTCTTGCCGTACACCTCACCGCAGTCGGCGATGTCCTTGGCGGTGCCATTGGTCACCACCAGTCGCATCATCGGGCGCAGACCCTCCAGCATCTTTTCGCTGATCGGGGTGGCCTCACCGGTCACCGCCGTCGGTCGGCCCTCGATCAGCCGGGGAACCGGAGTCTTGCCGGCCGCGACGGTTGCCGCCATCAACGCCACCCCCAGCGGGCTGGCCAGCACCTTGCCCTGACCGAAACCGTCCTCGGTCCGCTCGGCCACATCGACCGTCGGGGGCGCCGATCCGGTCACCGTGGTCAGCCCGTCCACCTGGTAGTCGAGGCCGAGACCGTATTGGGCAGCCGCCAGCGTCAACGCCCGCGGGGGCATCCGGCTGGCCAGTTCGGCGAATGTGGTGTTGCACGAACTGGCGAACGCCCGCGCCATCGGGACCACGCCCAGATCGAATCCGCCGTAGTTGGGGACCGTGCGTTGACCGATGTCGATCTCGCCGGGACAGCCCAGCAGCGTGTTGGGTGTGGCCATGTCGCGCTCCATCGCCGCACCGGCGGTGACCATCTTGAACGTCGATCCCGGGGGGAACAGGCCGGTGGTGGCCAGCGGACCGTCTTCGTCGGCCCCGGCGTTCTGCGCAACCGCCAGGATCTCGCCGGTCGAGGGCCGGATCGCCACGATCATCGCCTTGCCCCCGCGGGTGTCGACCGCGTGCTGGGCCGCGTTCTGCACGGCACGATCCAGGCTGATGGTGATCGAGGGGGCCGGCGCCGGCGCCACTTCATGCAGCACCGCGACGTCCACGCCGTTCTGGTTGACGCTGACCACCCGCCAGCCCGGTTGCCCGTCGAGGTCGTCGGCCACCTGTTTTTTCACCTCGGTGACGACAGCGGGTGCGAAATGCGCGTCGGTGGGCAGCAACTCGGGCTGCGGGGTGACCACGACGCCCGGCAGCGCACCGATCACGGGCGCGATCCGGTTGTTGTCGTCGGCGCGCAGCGTGATCAGATCCAACGGTTGGTTGGCCGAACTGGCTTGTTCGGCAAGGCGTTGCGGATCGTTGAGGGTGTCGTCGAACGGGCCGAGCGCGTCGATGACCGCCCGGGCGGTATGCATCAGATCCCGGCCGGCCCGGGCCGCATCCAGTGCGTAGTGGTAGTGGTAGCCCGGCACCAGCACGTCGGTGCCGCCGACTTCGTTGACCGAGGCCCGTCGCGGCGCATCGGCCCGCAACGCGAATGTCTGATGCTCCCCCAATCTCGGATGCAGCCCGGTCGTGGTCCAGCGGACCTGCCAGCGCCCCTCGTTGCGTGCCATCTTCAGCTGGCCCTGGTAACTCCAGGTCCGGTTCTTCGGCAGCTGCCAGGTGTAGCGATATTCGACGGCGCCGGTGTCCTCGTTGTACTTCGCGCTGAGCACCTGTGCGTCGAGGCGGCTGGCCTGCAAACCGGCCCAGGCCGCGTTGAGCGCTTCGCGGGCCGCGGTGGGATCGTCGCTGAGGTCGGCCGCGGCGGCGGTGTCCCCGGTGGCCAGGGCGGCGAAAAAGCGTTGGGCAGCCGGGCCCGGCCCATCCGGCCGCGGGGTGCAGGCCGCCACGATGCCGGTGGCCACGACCACGGTCACCAAGACCGCGACTCGTGATGCCCATGAGGTAGATGTGGTCATTGGGGCTGATGTTAAGTAATTGGTGGCCTGGACGGGCGGAGGCGCACCGAGACCGAATCGTGATGTCCAGGCCGCTGCAATCGACGTCCAAATTTGCAAAACAGCGGATCTCCGGGGCTGTAGGTCAGTCTGGGCGTCGATTTCAGTGGGTTGCCGCCGGATTTGGTCACCGACTCGCGCTGGCCGCGCTGCCGGGGTGCAGGGACTGCGCGAACGATATATTTGCCGCATGAACGCAGCCACGGTCGACGCGGCCAGTCCGCATCACTCCCCCCGGTAACCCATGCTGTCTGTCGGATCGACTGTTGCGGGTTACCGGGTCGAACGGGTTCTTGGGGAGGGCGGCATGGGTGCCGTCTACCTGGTGGCCAACCCCGAATTGCCCCGCAAGGAAGCGCTCAAGCTGCTGTCTGCGGAGTTGTCGCGCGATGAGGGGTTCCGGGCCCGGTTCCTTCGCGAAGCCGACGTGGCCTCGCAGCTGGACCACCCCAACATCGTGTCCATCCACCGGCGCGGCCAGACCGACGACGGCCAGTTGTGGATCGCCATGCAGTTCGTCGACGGCACCGACGCCGATGCCGCGTTGCGCGCCGGCAAGATGACCCCCGACCGGGCCATCCACATCATCGGCGAAGTGGCCAAAGCGCTCGATTACGCCCACCGGCAGAACGTGCTGCACCGCGACGTCAAACCCGCGAACTTCCTGCTGTCCGGTCCGGCCGGGCCGGAAGAGCGAGTGTTGTTGGGGGACTTCGGAATCGCCCGAGCATTCGATGACGCCAGTCTGACCGGCACCGGCCAGCTGATGGCCACCGTCTCCTATGCGGCGCCCGAGGCGATCTCCGGCAACCCGGTCGATCGGCGTGCTGACCAATACTCGTTGGGCTGCTCGCTGTTTCGGCTGCTGACCGGCAAGACGCCGTTCGCCGACCTCAAAGGGCAGGCCGCGGTGATGAAAGCCCACCTTCAGCAGCCACCTCCGCGAGCCACCGAGTATGCGGCCTGGCTGCCACCGGCGATGGACGCCGTGATCGCCACCGCCCTGGCCAAGGATCCGGCCCGTCGTTTCAGCAGCTGCACCGACCTTGCCATGGCCGCCAAAGCCGCTCTGCGCCAACCCACTCGGAATGAAGAGGCGACACATCGCCTCACTCCTCCGCCGATACCACGGCAGCAGTACGGTTCCCCGCCTCCGGTGCCGATCTACCGGCCGTCTGGCCCCCCACCGGGCCCGCAGCCGCATCACGGACCGCCGCGGCAGCCCCTCGCACCAGGGCACCGCCCCGGGCCACCGCCACCGCCAGCGCGGCCCACGAACCGCCCCGCCCAGCCCCCGCAGGGCCGTCGTACCGCCATCATCGCCGGAGTGGTTGGCGTTGTCGTGCTCGTCGCGGGGCTGATCACCGTGTTGGCGTGGCCGTCCGACGACTCGGACTCGACTCCCAGCAGCGCACCGACGTCGACCGTCGCCGCCAACACAACGACCGCCCAGACGACCAAGACGCTGGCCACCCCGACCAGCACCACACCGCCGCCGTTGGCACCCGCCGCGGATCTGCCCGGATTCCTGCTCAGCGCCGACGAACTCGCCGGCGTGATGGGCACCCCGCTGGGTGCCGATCCGATGCGCGACACGATGGCCGACGACAGCAACGCCATCTCGGACAAGGACTGCCTGAGCGCATGGATGCCGGGCCAGACCGCCAGCTACGACGGCAGCGGCTGGACCGACATCCGAACCCAGGTCGTCAAGCAACCCAATGTCAGCCACGACGCGGTCTCCATCGCCCAGTCGGTCATCGGGTTCCCGAGTCAGGACCAGGCCAAGGCCAGTGCCACGAACCTGGGCGGGCAGTGGAAAGCGTGCGGTGGACGCACCGTCACCATCAACACCTCCAATGGGCCGGTGCCGTGGACCTTCGCCCAGCAGGGCACGCCCAGCCCCGATCTCTACACCATCACCCTCACCAAACAAGGCGGCAGCAACGTCTGCGGGCGGGCGATAACGTTCCGCAGCAATGTCGTCGTCGACATCCTCAGCTGCTCCCCCGGCTACTCCGGCCAAGCCGTCGACATCGCCAACCGGATCGCGGCCAAGCTCCCGCAGTAGCGGCGGCTAGTCAAGCAGCACCGTCGCGAAGGTGCCGACCTCGGTGAACCCGACCCGCTCATAGGCTGCGCGGGCCACGGTGTTGAAGTCGTTCACATACAGGCTGGCGATCCGGCCGGTGCCGACGATGACCGCTGCGACCATTGCGGTGCCGGCCGCACCCAGGCCCTGACCACGCCACTCCGGATGCACCCAGACACCCTGGATCTGACCGACGCCCGGCGCCTGCGATCCGACCTCCGCTTTGAAGATCACCTCGCCGTGCTCGAAGCGGGCCCAGGCGCGGCCGGCGGCGATCAGGTTGGCCACCCGGCGACGGTAGCCCCTGCCCCCGTCGCCGAGTCGCGGGTCGACGCCGACCTCGCCGATGAACATATCGACGGCGGCCACCAGATAGGCGTCCAGCTCGTCGGCCCGCACCTGGCGCACCCCGGAATCCAACGGGCAGGTGGGATGGGTGTGCAGCGCCATCAGCGGCTGGCACTCCCGGACGTCGCGAGCCGGCCCCCAGGCCTGCTCCAACCGCCGCCACATGGGCAACACCAGTTCCGCCCGCCCGACCAGCGACGAACAGCGCCGCGACATGCTCATCGCCTTGTCGGCGAATGCGTTCAGATCCGCCGGCGTACCGCGCAGCGGGACGATGTTCGCGCCGGCGAAGCACAGCGACTCTTCGGCACCGCGCCGCGTCCACAATTCGCCGCCGATCGCGGCCGGGTCCACGCCGGTATCGGCGACCCGCGCTGCCACCATGCACGATCCCACCGGATCGTCGTTGAGCACCCGCCACACCGCGGCCGCATCGCGCACCACCGACACCCGTCGTTCGTCGACGAGACGGAAGATGGACGGTGCCGGCATGGTCGATCTTTCTGCGGATGACGGGTCGGGAGCCCGAATGTCCTCAGCTTACGGTGACTTCGGGCGGTCCGCTTGCAGATGGGTCGGCGCCGGTCGCTGCCATTTCCGCGGCCAGCCGCATGGCCTCCTCGATCAGCGTCTCGACGATCTGTGCCTCCGGCACCGTTTTGATCACCTCGCCGCGCACGAAGATCTGGCCCTTGCCGTTGCCCGACGCCACCCCGAGGTCGGCTTCGCGTGCCTCCCCCGGCCCGTTGACCACGCAGCCCATCACCGCGACCCGAAGCGGCACGTCGAGGCCGTCGAGACCGGCGCTGACCTCGTTGGCCAGCGTGTACACGTCGACCTGGGCGCGCCCGCACGACGGGCAGGACACGATCTCCAGCCCACGGGGTCGCAGGTTGAGCGACTCCAGGATCTGGTTGCCGACCTTGACCTCTTCGACCGGCGGCGCCGACAGCGATACCCGCAGGGTGTCGCCGATGCCCCGGGACAACAGCGCCCCGAACGCCACCGCCGACTTGATGGTGCCCTGGAATGCCGGTCCGGCCTCGGTGACACCGAGGTGCAACGGATAGTCGCACGCCGCGGCCAGTTGCTCGTAGGCGGCCACCATGATCACCGGGTCGTTGTGTTTGACACTGATCTTGATGTCGGAGAAACCGTGTTCCTCGAACAGCGACGCCTCCCACAGTGCCGACTCCACCAGCGCCTCCGGGGTGGCTTTGCCGTACTTGTCCATGAACCGCTTGTCCAGCGAGCCGGCGTTGACGCCGATGCGGATCGGGATGCCCGCGGCACCGGCGGCCTTGGCGACTTCGCCGACCCGGCCGTCGAATTCCTTGATGTTGCCCGGATTCACCCGCACCGCCGCGCAGCCGGCGTCGATGGCGGCGAAGATGTACTTGGGCTGGAAGTGGATGTCGGCGATCACCGGGATCTGGCTCTTCTTCGCGATCGCCGCCAGCGCGTCGGCGTCCTCCTGGCGCGGGCACGCCACCCGCACGATGTCGCAGCCCGCCGCGGTCAGCTCGGCGATCTGCTGCAGGGTCGCGTTGATGTCATGGGTCTTGGTGGTGCACATCGACTGCACCGAGATCGGATAGTCGCTGCCCACTCCGACGTCACGGACCATCAGCTGGCGGGTGGTGCGCCGCGGCGCCAGAGTGGGCACCGGGGCCGCCGGCATACCGAGGCCGACGCTCATCATCGATCTCCTATCGGAACAGTCTGATCGGGTTGACCACGTCCGCGGTCACCGTCAGCAACATGTAGCCGACGACCACCACCAGGACCACGTAGGTGGCCGGCATCAGCTTGAGGTAGTTCACCGGGGCGGCCGCGACCATCCCACGTGCCGTGCGGATCATGTTGCGGACCTTCTCGAACGCCGCGATGGCGATGTGCCCGCCGTCGAACGGCAGCAGCGGCAACAGGTTCAGCGCCCCCAGGATGAAGTTCAGCTGGGCCAGGAAGAACCAGAACGCCACCCACAGCCCGGCCTGCACGGTGTCCCCGCCGATGATCGACGCGCCGACCACGCTGATCGGGGTCTCGGGGTCGCGCTGCTGGTGCGGGTGACCGATCGAGTGCACCAATGCCCCCACCTTGGTCGGGATAGCGGCCAGCGACTTGCCGAGCAGCACCGACAGGTCCCCGGTGAAGGTGAACGTGGCGGGCACCGCGTCCAGCGCCGAATAGTGGGTCGGCGGGTAAGCCTTGGGAGCGACCCCGATCATGCCGATCTGCGACGGGTCGTCTTTGCCGGCGACCCACCGTTGCGTGGTGGTGACGTCGACCGGCACCGTCATCCTGGTGCCGTCGCGCTCGATGACGAACGGCACGGTGCCGTGCTGCTTACGCACCGCCGCCGACATCTCGTCCCAGGTGGCGACGTCAGTGTCACCGACCCGGACGACGACGTCGTCGGACCGGATCCCGGCGTTGCCCGCCGGACCGGCGCCGCTGCACTTCCCAATCTCGCCCTTGCTGATTTCCGGTGCGACACACGCGGTTTCACCGATCACAGCGGAGGTGGAGGGGTGCAGGTTGGGCAGCCCCCAGATCACCGCGATCGCGTAGACCAGCACCAGGCCCAGGATGAAGTTCATGCCCGGTCCGGCGGCGAGCACCGCGACCCGTTTCCAGACCTTCTGCTTGTACATGGCCCGGTCTTCTTCGTCGGGTTCGAGTTCCTCGACCGCGGTCATTCCGGCGATATCGCAGAAGCCGCCCGCCGGGATCGCCTTGACGCCGTACTCGGTCTCCCCGCGCCGGGTGGACCACAGCGTCGGTCCAAAGCCGACGAAGTAGCGGCGCACCTTCATACCGGTGGCCTGCGCCACCCACATGTGACCGCACTCGTGCAACGCGACCGAGACCAGGATGGCCAGCGCAAACAGCGCGATGCCGACACCAAACATCATCAGCTGGGTATGCCCTCCTGTGCGGTGATGCGGCGCGCCCGGTCCCGTGCCCAGCGCTGCGCGTCAAGTACGTCATCCACGGTAGCCGGTTGTGCGGCCCATTGGTCCGCGGCATGCAACACATCGGCGATCGTGCGCACAATGGTCGGGAAGCTGATCCGGCCGGCAAGAAAGGCGTCGGCGGCTTCTTCATTGGCGGCGTTGTACACCGCGGTCAGGCAACCGCCGGCCTGCCCGGCGTGGCGGGCCAGGGCGACAGCCGGGAATACTTCGTCGTCGAGTGGCTCAAACACCCAGGTCGAGGCGGTGGAGAAGTCACAGGCCGCGGCTGCGGCCGGCACCCGTGCCGGCCAGCCCAGTGCCAGCGCGATCGGCAGGCACATGTCCGGCGGGCTGGCTTGGGCGATCGTCGAGCCGTCGGTGAAGGTGACCATGGAATGCACGATCGACTGCGGGTGCACGACGACCTCGATGTGGTCGTAGGGGACCGAAAACAGCAGGTGGGTTTCGATCAGCTCAAGGCCCTTGTTGACCAGCGACGCCGAGTTCAAGGTGTTCATCGGCCCCATTGACCAGGTGGGATGCGCGCCGGCCTGTTCCGGGGTGACGTGCTCCAGGTCGCCGGCCGTCCAGCCGCGAAACGGCCCGCCGGAGGCGGTGAGCACGATCTTGGCGACCTCGTCGGGCGTACCGCTGCGCAGGCACTGCGCGATCGCGGAGTGCTCGGAATCCACCGGGACGATCTGGCCCGGTGCGGCTGCCTGCAGGACCAGGGGGCCCCCGGCGATCAGCGATTCCTTGTTGGCCAGCGCCAGCCGGGCGCCGGTCGCCAACGCGGCCAGGGTGGGCCGCAGGCCCAGCGCCCCGACCAGCGCGTTGAGCACCACATCGGCCTCGGTGTCCTGCACCAGCCGGGTGACGGCGTCGTCGCCGCGGTAGGGGACGTCGAGTGCATCGGCGACGTGGTGGTCGGCGACGGCGATGTTGGTCACACCCGACTCGGCGCGCTGGGCGGCGAGCAGCTCCGGGTTCCCGCCGCCAGCGGCCAACCCGGCCAGCTCGAAGCGGTCCGGGTTGGCGGCGATCACCCGCAACGCCTGAGTACCGATCGAGCCGGTGGAGCCCAGGATCAGCACTTTGCGGCGCTCGGTGGTCACCCGCCTATTGTGCCGCTAACCGGCGGGCGGTTTCGCGCCGGCGTAGTCGCCGAAGCTCCACAGGTTGCCTTCCGGGTCGCGGACGGTGAACTCGCGGGCCCCGTAGTCGGTGTCGGCCAGCGGTCGCACCACGTCGGCCCTGTGCTGCAGCACCCGCTGGTAGAGGCCATCGGGGTCGCTGGTGACGACGTAGCCGCCCGCTGTGCCGGGTTCGCGACACCATGGGTTGCCGGGCTTGTGGCTGCCGAGCATGACGCCGCCGGCGCCTTCGGGCCAGGCCAGTTCGGCGTGGGCGACGGTGTCGCCATCGCCGTAGCGGGCGGTGAGGACGAAGCCGAAGGTGTCGACGTAGTAGTCGATGAGTTTGGCCGCGTCATTGGCTTGCAGGGTCAACCAGACGGTCGGATTCGATGTGGTCGTTGGAGTTGAGGTGTTCATGGCACCACTCTGACCGTGCGGGATGGCCACCGTCTTGAATGTTTTGGAACTCTTCGCCCAGCCAGACCCCGGGCGGAACACCCGCGAACCGAACGAACTCGCGGGTCAGGTGGGCCTGATCGGCGTATCCGGCATCGGTGGCGATCCCGGCCAGGTCGACACGTCGCCCTGCACGCGCAGCGTCGACTATCCGGGCCGTGGCGTATTCGAACCGCATCAGCATGGCGATGGTCTTGGGTGTGCGGCCCACTTCGCGGCGAAACAGTGTGGCCAGATGCCGCGCGCTCAGCCCGACCCGCTCGGCCAGCGCCCCCACCGGCGCCCGGCCCCGGCTGCGCTCCAGCAGGTGCCAGGCATAGGCGACCTCGGATCGCACGCTGACCCGGTCCCGGCGTCGTCGGGCATCCACCAGGTAGTCCGCCACCAGCGCAAAGGTGTCCGACCACGGACGCGATTCGGCCGCGCGTTCGTGCAGCCGCGCCGACGCCCGACCCAGCACCGGGGCCGCATCGAAGTCGGTCACGCTGAGTTCACCGGCGGGCACCCCGAACAGCGCGCGGGACGCCAGCGGATGCACGCCCAGCTGGACGCCGGCCTGGCCGCGGACCTGGCGCACATAGCTGGCCTTCATGTGCAGCCCACCCAGGATGATCGGGGTGGGTCGGGCCGCAGGCAGAGCGTCGGCGGAGTCGGCGGCCGCGACGCCCTCGTCGAGACTGACGATGAAGGTCAACGTCGACGACGGCAGCCCCAGGTGGACGGTTTCGGGTACTTCCAGTCCACGGTAGCCCACCATCGACGTCACGCCGGGTGCGCTGCGCGGTGGCGCCACGGCGAAATCCCAGATCTGCGGCTGATCATCGGCCATCACCGCCAGGGTAATCCGGCAGCGCGCGACCGTCCGCGGTTGACGGTGTGCCAGAATGTCGGGAAGTTGCCGACGAGCAGGAGGATCCCAAGTGGTCAGTACCGAGGTGGAGCGCCACAGCGGGGTTGACACCGCCGACGTGCCGTCCGCGGAATGGGGCTGGAGCGCGATCAACTACCGCACCTGGTACATCGCCGGTCTTGGCGCGGCGGGATTCCTGTTGCTGATGCTGCGCGGCAACCACGTCGGCCACGTCGAGAACTGCTTCCTGATCGGGTTCGCCGTGCTGACGTTCGTGGTTGTGGTGCGCGACGCCTGGGGTCGTCGCCGCGGCTGGCTGCGCTAGCCGGCGTTCGCAGCCCTCATCGCCCTCACCGCGAAATTGCACCTACGCATATAGGTATTCGACCTTTTCGTACCTGGTTGCATTCTCGGCGATAGGCCCTAGTCTTCGGCCGCCAATTGCCCGCAGGCAGCGGCGATCTCGCGGCCGCGGGTGTCGCGGACCGTGCAGGACACACCCTGCGCACGCACCCGCCGCACGAACTCCCGCTCGACCGGTTTGGGGCTGGCGTCCCAGTCGCTGCCTGGTGTCGGGTTGAGCGGGATCAGGTTCACGTGCACCAGCGGGCCCAACGCGTTGTGCAATCGCTTGCCCAGCAGATCGGCCCGCCATGGTTGATCGTTGACCTCACGAATCAGCGCGTACTCCACCGACACCCGCCGGCCCGTCGCGTCGGCGTAGTAGCGAGCGGCGTCGAGTGCCTCGGCGACCTTCCAGCGATTGTTGACCGGCACCAGCGTGTCGCGTAGCTCATCGTCGGGGGCATGCAGCGACAACGCCAGCGTCACCCCCAGGCGTTCGTCGGCAAGTTTGCGGATCGCCGGGGCCAGCCCGACGGTCGACACCGTGACTGCTCGCGCGGAGATGCCGAACCCGTCCGGCGACGGCTCGGTGATCCGGCGCACCGCGGCCAGGACGCGGTTGTAGTTGGCCAGCGGCTCCCCCATCCCCATGAACACGATGTTGGAGAGCCGGACCCCAGACGATCCGGTGCCGCCGCGGTCTCGTAACGCTACGGCCGCTGCCCGCACCTGTTCGAGAATCTCGGCGGTTGACAGATTGCGGGTCAGCCCGCCCTGCCCGGTCGCGCAGAACGGACACGCCATCCCGCAGCCTGCCTGCGACGAGATGCACACCGTGTTGCGCCGCGGGTAGCGCATCAGCACCGACTCGAACGCGGTGCCGTCGACCGCACGCCACAGCATCTTGCGGGTCTGCCCGGCATCGCATTCGATCTCGCGGGTGGTGCTCAGCAGTGTCGGAAACAAGGCATCGGCGACCGACGTGCGCACCGCGGCCGGCAGGTCGGTCATCTGCTGGGGGTCGGCGATCAGCCGGCCGTAGTACTGGTGCGCAAGCTGTTTGGCGCGGAATGCCGGCAGACCCAGCTCGGCGACCGCGGCCGTGCGGCCGGCCGCATCCAGGTCGGCCAGATGCCGCGGCGGCATCGCGCGCCGGGGCGCTTCGAACACCAGCTGCTGTTTCATATCCCGTCCAGTATGCGGTCTGAGCGCTGCCCGCACCCCATCGGCACGGACACGAGTTTTAGGCTTTTGCCAATATTCTCTTATTTTCCTTAAATTTTGGGTATCGTCGGGCCGATGAGCGAATCACGTCGGCATGCGGTGGTGCTCGGGGCTGGTATGGCGGGGTTGCTCGCCGCGCGGGTGCTGTCGGAGTTCTACGCGACGGTGACGGTGATCGAGCGCGACCGGCTGCCGGGTAGCCCGCGGCAGCGGCGGGGGATTCCGCAGGGACGTCACCTGCATGTCCTGTCCAGTCGTGGCGCGCAGGTGCTGGGTGAACTGTTTCCGGGATTCCTCGATGAGCTGGTCGCCGGCGGCGCCGAGGCCCTCGACGACGGCGACCTGTCCCGCATCTACACGCGCTTCGGCCGATATGGGCTCAACCGGTCGGGGACGCTCAAGGATCCGGCGGCGCTGGCCGTTTACCTGGCGAGCCGGCCGTTCCTGGAGTTCCACGTCCGGCGGCGGGTGGCCGCGTTAGGCGGAGTGCGCCTGCTCGACGACCACGATGTGGTCACGGCGGTAGCCATCGCCGACCGCGTCACCGGCGTGCGGGTGGCCAGCCGCGCCACCAGCGGGCAAACCACGCTGGAGGCCGACCTGGTGGTCGACGCCATGGGTCGCGCGACCCGCACCCCGGCGCTGCTCGAGCAGCTCGGCTACCTCCGGCCCGCCGAGGACTGTGTCGCGGCGCACGGGACGTATTACTCGCAGTTCCTGCGGATTCCGGACGGTGGGATCGACGAGAAGCTGATGCTGGTGCGGCCCGGACATGGCGTGCCGATCGGCGGGTTGCTGGCCTATGAGAACCACACCTGGGTGCTGACGGTCGGGCAGCTGGCCATGGACCCCGATCCCCCCACCGACCTGGCCGGCATGCTCGCGCTGGCCGAGCAGTTCGCGCCGCCACGCGTTCTGGCGGGGCTGCGCACCGCCGAACCTCTTGGCGAGGTGGCCGTATCCCGGCTACCCGCCGGTGTCTGGCGACGCTATGACCAGCTGCCTTGGTTCCCGGCCGGCCTGCTGGTGATCGGCGACGCGCTGTGCACCTTCGACCCGATCTACGGCCAGGGCATGGCGATGGCGGCGCTGCAGGCGGTGGCGCTGCGCGACCATCTGCGCAACCGGACCACGCCAGGGCACTTCTTCCGCGCCGCCGCCGCCCACATCGGCCCGGTGTGGGCGATGAACAAAGACACCGACCGCATCCTGTCGCCGACGCGCACGCGGCCTTCGATATCGCGACGGCTGCAGCGGTGGGCCACGGATCAGGTGCTCAAGGCCGCCGAGTATGACGTCGTGCTGACCGAACGGTTCCTGCGGGTCACCCACCTGGTTGATCCGCCAGGTCGCAGGCAGGATCCCTCGCTGCTGGTCCGTGCACTGGTGGGAAACCTGCGGCGCCACTGGCCCCTCATGTGGAGACGTGAAAGTCCCGTGACACGCCGACGAAGGGGTGCTGTCACGTCGCCGTCGAAAATTCAGTGAACGATCCGTAATGAGCCGATCGATTGTGCGGTTTGGTAGGCGTTCGCCGAGAAGACGCGTACCAAACCGCACGGTCGGCAGCCATTTTCATCCTCCACCACCGGTGAGGCCCCGGATGTCTGTCCCCGGGGGTCCTCAGGGCAGTACGGTCAGCACGATCCACGTCGTGACCGCCGCGGGCAGCAGGCCGTCGAGGCGGTCCATCATGCCGCCGTGGCCCGGCAGCAAGCGGCCCATGTCCTTGATGCCGAGGTCACGCTTGATCTGTGATTCCACCAGGTCGCCCAGGAAGCCGGTGATCACCAGCAGCAACCCGAGCGGTAGCCCCACCCACCAGTCCTTGTTCGGCACCAGGTAGGTGACCGTCAACACCGCGCCGGGTATGCCCAGCAGCAACGACCCGACCAGCCCCTCCCATGACTTCTTCGGGCTGATCGCCGGAACGATCGGATGCTTGCCGAACAACACCCCCGCCGCGTACCCGCCCACATCGGAGCAGACCACCGGCACCAGCAGGCAGAACACCCGCCCGGCCGCATCGTGGTGGAACACCCCGGGCTCGCGGAAGACCAGTAGGATTCCAAAGGCCATGAACAGCGGAACCCATGCCGCCAGCAGGATCGTCGCCGATACATCGCGCAGGTAGTTGACCGGGGTGTGGTTCAAACCCTGGTCGACCAGGCGCCAGATCAGGCAGATCACCACGGTGCCGCCGAACGCGGCCAGCACACCGGTGGGACCGAATGGCCAGGCCAGCCACGCCATCGCCTGACCGCCGAAGAACAGCGGCAGGAAGGGCACGTCGTAGCCGCCTTCGCGGAGCCGGCGGACCACTTCGTGGGTGGCGATGGCGCTGGAAACCGCCAGAATCACCACCCACATCGTCGGCGCCCAAATCGCCGCGTAGACCAGCATCGCGGCCAGCACCAGGCCCACCGCGATCGCCACCGGCAGATTGCGCCCGGCACGCGACGTTCTGGCAGCGGAGCCGCTGGCGTCCCCGGATGTACCGGTTTGAGTGTCTGCCACGGGAATGGTTACTGGGCGGCCGCTAGACCTCCAGCAGCTCGCCTTCTTTGTGCTTGACCAGCTCATCGACCTGGCTGACGTACTGCTGGGTGGACTTGTCCAGATCCTTTTCGGCCCGGCCGACTTCGTCCTCGCCGGCGTCGCCGTCCTTGCGGATGCGGTGCAACTCCTCCATCGCCTTGCGGCGGATGTTGCGCACCGAAACCTTGGCGTCCTCCCCCTTTGCCTTGGCCTGCTTGACCAGCTCGCGGCGGCGTTCCTCGGTCAGCTGCGGCACCGCGACGCGGATCACCGTGCCGTCGTTTCCGGGATTGACCCCCAGATCGGAGTTGCGGATCGCGGTCTCGATCGCCTGCAGCTGGCTGGCCTCGTAGGGTTTGATCACCACCAGCCGCGCCTCGGGCACGTTGATACTGGCCAGCTGGGTGATCGGGGTCATCGACCCGTAGTAGTCGATGGCGATCCGGTTGAACATGCCCGGGTTGGCCCGGCCGGTACGGATGGTCGCCAGGTCGTCACGGGCCACCGATACGGCCTTCTCCATTTTCTCTTCGGCGTCGAAGAGAGCCTCGTCTATCATGTTGCGCCGCTCCTGTCAGGTGGTGACCAGCGTTCCGATCTTCTCACCTGCGACCGCCCGGGCGATATTGCCGTCGGTGAGCAGGTTGAACACCAGGATCGGCATGCCATTGTCCATGCACAGGCTGAACGCGGTGGCGTCGGCCACCCGCAGCCCCCGGTCGATGACTTCACGGTGGCTGATCGCGGTCAGCAGTTCGGCGTCCGGGTTCACCCGCGGATCCTCGGTGAACACCCCGTCGACGGCCTTGGCCATCAGCACCACCTCGGCGCCGATCTCCAGGGCCCGCTGGGCGGCTGTGGTGTCGGTGGAGAAGTACGGCAGGCCCATGCCGGCGCCGAAGATCACCACCCGCCCCTTTTCCAGGTGCCGTTGCGCCCGCAGCGGGATGTACGGCTCGGCGACCTGACCCATCGTGATCGCGGTCTGCACCCGGGTGTCGATACCTTCCTTTTCCAGGAAGTCTTGCAGCGCAAGGCTGTTCATCACCGTACCGAGCATGCCCATGTAGTCCGAGCGCATCCGCTCCATGCCGCGCTGCTGCAGTTGGGCGCCACGGAAGAAGTTGCCGCCGCCGATCACAACGGCCACCTGCACACCGTCGCGGACCACTTCGGCGATCTGGCGGGCCACCAGCGCCACCACATCGGGGTCCAGGCCGACCTGTCCGCCGCCGAACATTTCGCCGCCGAGTTTGAGCAACACCCGCGAATATGGGGGGCGGCCCCGGGTGGCCTGAGTGCCACCGGCGCTGTTGGGCTCGGTCATCAGGCTCCTCAGGCTCATGTCCACGCATGACAGCGCCATCGGAGGCCAATCACCCACGACGACAGGCTCTATCCTGCCGCATCACGCGGGTCGCGGCATGTTCGGGGTCGGCTCAGGCCGGCCGTCCCCGCTCAGCCCAGATGCGCCGACAACAGCCAGGCCGGTACGGACTTGCGTCCGTTGCCCTCGTCGCGCAGATCAGACACCGGGAACTCGGCGGAGGGGCCGTCGGGGAAGTTCGCGTGGATGCGCGCCGGGCGGATCTCATCGATCACCCAGTACTTGGCGACCACGTCACGCAACTCGTCCTCGGTGACCGGGTTGGGGCCGGGACTGTTTGGCATTCCGGCGCGGTCAAAGACCAGCACGAAATAGGACGCTCCGGGCGCCGCGGCACGCACGATCGACTGCTGATAGCCGTCCCGCAGCTCGACGGGCATCGAGTGAAAAAGTGTGCTGTCGATGATGGTGTTGAATCGGCCGTCATAGCCGGTGAACGACGAGATGTCGGCGACCGCGAAGGAGGCGTCGGTCAGCCCGCGCTTGGCGGCCTCGGCACGGGCCAGCTCGATGGCGGTCGGTGAAGCGTCCAGCCCGACACAGGTGTGGCCGCGTTCAGCGAGGTAGAGCGAGACCGCGGCCTCTCCGCAGCCGGCGTCCAGCACGTCACCGCGGACCTTGCCCTGCGCGATCAGCGCGGCGATCTCGGGCTGGGGCTCCCCGATGCTCCACGGCGGCCGCTGACCCACGCCGAACTGAGGGGTGTCACCGCGGTAGGCCGGTTCGAAATCGAAATCAAACTTCTGTGTTTCAGTCATGCCCTCCTGTGTATCAACCAGGTTGATATATGTCAAGATGGTTGATGTGGGCCTGACCGATAACGCGCCGCTCGGCTATTTGCTGCACCGGGTGGGGTCGGCGCTGCGACCGGAGGTGTCGGCCGCGCTGCGACCGCTGAGCCTGTCACTCACCGAATTCGTCTGCATGCGAATGCTTTCGCTGAATCCGGGGATGTCCAGCGCGGAATTGTCCCGCCAGGGCAACGTCACACCCCAGGCGATGAACACGGTGTTGCGCCAACTCGAAGACCGCGGTGCGGTAAGCCGACCGGCGACGGTGCCGTCCGGGCGGGCATTGCCGGCGACGCTGTCGCGTGAGGGTCAGGCGCTGCTCAAGCGCGCCGAGAACGCGGTGTCGATGGCCGACGCCGTGATCCTGGCCAAGCTGAGCAGCACCGAACAGCGCGAGTTCAAACGCATGCTGGAGTTACTCGGCTCCGATCATCCGGGCCCTCACTGCGACCTACCGGACTGAATCCGGGCCCACGGCCGGGCTTCTTCGAGTTCGTAGGCCAACTCCAGCAGCCGGGCCTCCGCGCCGGGTTCAGCGGCAAACATCATCCCCTGCGGCAGACCGGAAGCGCTCTGGGCCAGCGGCAGCGAGATCGCCGGATCCCCGGTGGCGTTCTGCAGCGGCGTGAAGGCGACCCAATCCATCAACCGGTCGATGATCTGCTGGTAGTCCGCGGTCGGATCCAGGTGACCGACCCGAGGTGTCTCGTGGGCCAGCGTCGGGGTCAGCAGCGCGTCGTAACCGCGGAAGAACCGTGCGCTGCGTCGCCGGGAAGCCGTCAGCCGGGCGATGGCCAACGGCAGCCGGTGCAGGTGCCGGGTGGCGTACTGGTCCAAACCCAACGTCAGGTTGTCCAGCTTGCTGCGGTCAAAGGACGGGCCGAACGTCCGCCGACCGCCGCGCACCAGTGCCGTCGCCAAAAACGCCCAGTAGAGCAGGAAGTCGTCGGCGAAGTAGGACGGAATCGGCGGGGAATCGACGTGCTCGACCCGGTGGCCGAGCTCCTCGAGCAGCGCTGCGGTCTTGAGCGTCAGCTCACGGACCTCGGGGCTGGCCTCTCGGCCGATCGAACGGGTGACGACGGCGATCTTGAGGCGTCGTTTGCCGGGTCCGGTGACATCGCCGACCGCGGGGAGCTTGGGGTGACGCCAGGTGTGCTCGGCTTCCCGGTAGAAGGCGGCGGTGTCGCGCACCGACCGGGTCACCACACCGTTGAACACGATCCGCACCGGCATCTGACGGAAGTCCTTGTCCAGCGGCAGCCGGCCCCGGGATGGTTTGAGGCCGACCAGTCCATTGACCGCCGCCGGAATACGGATGGATCCACCGCCATCGTTGGCGTGCGCGATCGGCACGACGCCGGCGGCCACGAATGCCGCCGACCCCGACGATGACGCGCCGGCGGTGTGATCGGTGTTCCACGGGTTGCGCACCGCCCCCAGCCGCGGGTGCTCGGCGGCAGCGCTGAACCCGAACTCGCTCAACCGGGTTTTGCCCAGCGCGTTGAGCCCAGTGGACAGGTAGAGCCGCGCGAAGTCGCCGTCGGCAGCGGCCGGGTGCGGATCCCAGGCGTCGGTGCCCTGCATCGTCGGCATGCCCGCGACATCGACGTTGTCCTTGACGAATGTCGGCACCCCGTCGAAGAATCCGCCGAACGGGCGGGCGGCCGCGGCCCGTTCCCGGGCCCGGTCGAACGCCGCATACGCCAGCCCGTTGAGGGCGGGGTTGACCTTCTCCAGTCGGGCGATGGCCGCCTCGGTGACCTCGGGACGCGAGACCGAGCCGGACCGGATGGCTTCGGTCAGCGCGACCGCATCGAGGTCGCCGAGCGCGTCCTCGCCGAAGGCGTGCACATGTTGCATCCCCCGACGCTAGCAGGGGTCTGCGGTGTCGCCGAGCGTGCAACCAGCGCGAAAAAGTGTGCCGAGCGTGACACCAGGTTCACGCTCGGCACACCAGGGTTTCGCGAGATCTAGTTCTGGCCGACCTCGAAGCGGGTGAAGCGGGTGACGGTCACACCGGCCTCGTCGAGCAGAGCCTTGACGGTCTTCTTCGAGTCGGACACCGACGACTGCTCCAGCAGCACGACATCCTTGAAGAAGCCGTTGACCCGGCCTTCGACGATCTTGGGCAGCGCCGCCTCCGGCTTGCCCTCTTCCTTGGCGGTCTCCTCGGCGATGCGGCGCTCGTTGGCCACCACGTCCTCGGGAACCTCGTCGCGGGTCAGGTAGCGGGCCTTGAGCGCGGCAATCTGCAACGCCACCGCATGCGCGGCATCAGTCCCGGAACCCGTGTACTCGACGAGAACACCCACGGCCGGCGGCAGGTCCGACGCCCGCTTGTGCAGGTAGGTCTCGACGGTGCCGCCGAAGTAGGCGACCCGACGCAGCACCAGCTTCTCGCCGATCTTGGCCGACAGCGCCTCGACGGCCTCGGCCACCGTGCGGTCGCCGACCTTGACCGCGTTGAGTGCCTCGAGGTCGTCGGTCTTGGCAGCCGCGGCGGCGGTGACCACCTCGTCGGCGAGTGCCTGGAACTCGGCGTTCTTGGCGACGAAGTCGGTCTCGGAGTTCAGCTCGATCAGCGCGCCGTCCTTGGCCGCAACCAGGCCCTCGGCGGTGGCGCGTTCAGCACGCTTGCCGACGTCCTTGGCGCCCTTGATCCGCAGCACCTCGACCGCTTTGTCGAAGTCGCCGTCGCTCTCAGCCAGGGCATTCTTGCAGTCCATCATGCCCGAACCGGTGAGCTCCCGAAGCCGCTTGACGTCGGCAGCGGTGAAGTTGGCCATCTCAGCCTTCCGTGATGGTGGTGGTGTCGGTGGTGGTCTCAGCAGCGGTCTCGGTGGCACCGGCCAGCAGTTCCTGCTCCCATTCGGCCAGCGGCTCGGCCGCATCAACCTCGGGCTTGCCCTCGCCGTTGCCCTGCCCGGCGCGGGCCTGCAGGCCCTCGGCGACGGCGGAGGCCATCACCTTGGTCAGCAGCGCCGCCGAGCGGATCGCGTCGTCGTTGCCCGGGATCGGGTAGTCGACCAGGTCCGGGTCGCAGTTGGTGTCCAGGATCGCGATGACCGGGATACCGAGCTTGCGGGCTTCGCCGACGGCGATGTGCTCCTTGTTGGTGTCGACGACCCAGATCGCCGAGGGCACCTTGTTCATGTCGCGGATACCGCCGAGGCTGCGCTCGAGCTTGTTCTTCTCCCGGGTCAGGCCCAGGATTTCCTTCTTGGTGCGCCCTTCGAATCCACCGGTCTGCTCCATGGCCTCGAGCTCCTTGAGCCGCTGCAGACGCTTGTGCACGGTGGAGAAGTTGGTGAGCATGCCGCCGAGCCAGCGCTGGTTCACATACGGCATGCCGACCCGGGTGGCCTCGGCGGCGATGGACTCCTGCGCCTGCTTCTTGGTGCCGACGAACAGCACGGACCCACCGTGGGCGACGGTCTCCTTGACGAACTCGTACGCCTTGTCGATGAAGGTCAGCGTCTGCTGCAGGTCGATGATGTAGATGCCGTTGCGGTCGGTGAAGATGAACCGCTTCATCTTGGGGTTCCACCGGCGGGTCTGATGCCCGAAGTGGGTGCCGCTGTCAAGCAGCTGCTTCATGGTTACAACAGCCATGATCGGCTATTTCCTTTTTCTTGTCGGTTGACGCCCGGCATCAGGTGAGGCCAGGCCCTGGTGTCTGCGGAGATGCCGAACCCGTGAGGGACCGTCGGCATCCGGTTGTGGTGCAGACACGCGAAGTCAGCCCGTTTACACGGACTGCGCAGGTGAGTTTACACGGTCCGAGCAGGTGCTTTGTCCACAGCACTGACTGGCCCGATCCGCGCGGGCGCGCTGCACTGGGCGGATGCGGTGGACGGTACTGCTTGTGGTGGCACTCGTGTGGGCGCCGCCGGCCCGTTCGGACCCGTTTCGGCTGGACTGGCCACTGCGGCCGCGACCGGCGGTGCTGCGGGTTTTCGATGCCCCGACGCCGGACTGGCAACGCGGGCACCGCGGCGTGGATCTGGCCGGTGCGGCCGGCGATCCGGTGTATGCCGCCGGGGCGGGGACGGTGGTGTACGCCGGACTGTTGGCGGGCCGGCCGGTGGTATCGGTGGCCCACCCGGGTGGCCTGCACACCAGCTACGAGCCGGTGTCGGCGGCGGTGCGGACCGGGCAACAGGTGGCGGCCGGGGCGCTGATCGGTTCGCTGGAGGCCGGACATCCTGGCTGTGCGCCGACCTGCCTGCACTGGGGTGCGATGTGGGGCCCGGCGGCGCGCGCCGACTACGTCGACCCGCTGGGGTTGCTGGCGGCCACGCCGATCCGGCTCAAGCCGGTGGGCGGTTAGCGCCTAGTGGCGCGAGAAGACACAAAAGTGCTCATTTCGGGCCGGAAATGAGCACTTTTGCGTCTTCTCGCGCCACTTCATCAGGCCCGGGGATGGGCCTGGTCGTGCACCGCACGCAGCCGGGCGACGGTGACGTGGGTATAGAGCTGCGTGGTCGCCAGCGTGGAGTGCCCGAGCAGTTCCTGCACGATGCGCAGGTCCGCGCCGCCTTCGAGCAGGTGCGTCGCCGCGCTGTGCCGCAGCCCGTGCGGCCCGATGTCGGGAGCGCCGTCGACGGCGGCGACGGTCTGGTGCACGACGGTGCGGGCCTGGCGGGGATCCAGCCGGCCGCCGCGGGCGCCCAACAGCAGTGCCGGGCCGGACGCCGCGGTGGCCAGCTGCGGACGTCCGCCGGCCAGCCATGCCTGCAGCGCTTGCGCTGCCGGCTCGCCGAACGGCACCGTGCGCTGCTTGTCGCCCTTGCCCAGTACCCGCAGCACCCGACGCTCGGTGTCGATGTCGTCGACGTCCAGGCCACAGAGCTCGCTGACCCGGATGCCGGTGGCATACAGCATCTCGACGATCAGCCTGTCCCGAATCGCTACTGGATCACCTTGTTCCGCACCGGATTTCGCGGCAGCCATGGCGTCCAGGGCTTGATCCTGGCGCAGCACCGCCGGCAACGTGCGACGGGCTTTCGGGAGCTGCAGGCGCACCGCCGGATCCGAGGACAACAGCCCGCGTCGGGTCGCCCAGGCGGTGAACATCTTGACCGCCGAGACGCGTCGGGACACCGTGGTGCGGGCCGCGCCGGCCCCGGACTGGGCAGCCAGCCAGGAGCGCAGCAGCGGCAGGTTCACCGCCGCGAGGCCGCCGCCCGGCGCCCGGTCTTCCACGAACGCGAACAGCGACCGCAGATCACCCAGGTAGGCGCGACGGGTATGCACAGAGCGGCCCCGCTGCAGGGCCAGGTACTCGTCGTACTCGTCGAGGATCGCGTCCACCCCACCACCGTCGCAGACGCGGACCGACGAGGTCAGCCGACGCGCCGCAGCGCCTGCGGGGTCAGGTCCCTCAGCGCGGGATAGCCGTCGACGGCCATGATCAGGTCGGCTTCGGCCAGCAGCGAGCGCAGCACATGGACAATCCCCGCTGAGCCGCCCAGCGCGAGCCCGTAGGCGTAGGGCCGGCCGATCCCGACGGCGGTGGCGCCCAGGGCGAGCGCCTTGACGATGTCCGCGCCGCTGCGGATCCCGGAGTCGAACAGCACCGGCAACCCGTCGGCGGCCTCCACCACGTCGGGCAGGCAATCCAGTGCCGCCAGCCCGCCGTTGGCCTGCCGTCCGCCGTGGGTCGAGCAGTAGATGCCGTCGACCCCGCCGTCCTTGGCGCGGCGCGCGTCGTCGGGATGGCAGATGCCTTTCACAATCAGCGGGAGACTGGTCAGCGACCGCAGCCACGGCAGGTCGTCCCAGGTCAGTGGGTGACCGAAGGTTTGCACCCAGGCCAGCACCGCGGCCTGCGGGTTCTCCTCGGGTGGCTGCGCCAACCCGGCACGAAACACAGGGTCGCTGGTGTAGTTGGACAGGCAGTGCCCGCGCAGTTGCGGGAAGTTCGAGGTGGACAGGTCACGCGGACGCCAACCCGGCACCCAGGTGTCCAGGGTGACGACGATCGCTTTGTAGCCGGCCGCTTCGGCACGCTGCACCAGACTGGCCGCAAGCTCCCGGTCCTTTGGCGTGTACAGCTGGAAAATCCCTGGGGTATCGCCGAATTCGGCTGCGACATCTTCCAGAGGATCAGCGGTCAGCGTGGAGACCACCATCGGGACCCCGGTGGCCGCAGCAGCCCGGGCGGTCGCAAGGTCGCCGTGACCGTCGCCTGCGCAGATGCCGATCACGCCGATGGGCGCCATGAATACCGGCGAGGGCAGCGTCATACCGAACATCTCGACCGACAGGTCGCGTTCGGCCGCACCGACGAACATCCGCGGGATCAGCCCCCAGCGCTCGAACGCGGTCACATTCGCCCGCTGGGTGTGTTCGTCGCCGGCACCGCCGGCCACATACGACCAGACCGATGGCGGCATCGCCGCGTGTGCCCGGGATTCCAACTCCGCGTACGCCATCGGCAGCGACGGGATGACCCCACCCAGACCCTGCAGATAGATCTCGAACTGGTAGTCCCCGTAGGCCATGGCGTCACCCTCCGTTGGTTGCGGCTTCTGCTTCGGCGAGTTGTCTCTTCCACTGCCGGAAGGTTTCCTCGGTGCGTCCGCGGCGCCAGTACCCGGAGATGGACGCCCATTTGGCGTCGACGCCACGAACCTTGCGGATGTAGGGCCGCAGGTTGTGCATCACCGTCTGCGCCTCGCCGTGGATGAAAACCTGCACCTGCCCGGGTAGCCACGGTGCGGCGGTGACGGCTCGGATCAGCGGGGCGTGGTCCCCGGCGTGGTCGTCGGCGACCAGATCGGCCCGCCCGCCCCGGTGGATCCAGTTCAGCTGCACACCCGGTGGCCGCGTCAACTCGATCTCGTGCCCGGGCCGGGCGATCTCGATGAACACCTGACCGATCGCGTTGACCGGCAAGGCTTCCAGTGCCACCGAGATCGCCGGGAGCGCACTCTCGTCGCCGGCCAGCAGATGCCAGTCGGCACTGGGGTCGGGTGCGTAGGCGCCGGACGGACCCATCACGTAGACGGGTTGTCCGGGCTGCGCACCGGCCGCCCACCGACCGGCCGTCCCGACGTCACCGTGCGTCACCACGTCGATGCTGACCTCCCCGGCCACCGAATCGCAGCGGCGCACCGTCAGGGTGCGAACGACGGGCTGATGCTCGGCGAAACTGTCCTGGGTCAGCGGCTGCGGCAGCGTACCGGCGTCGACATCGGGGGCGACGAACACGATCTTGACGTAGGAGTCGGTGAACCCGCTGGGGACGAAGGTGTCGAACCCGGCACCCCCGAGTACCACCCGCACCATGTGCGGGGCGAGTTGCTCGGTACGGACCACTGCGAAGGTATGTACGGGTCGACCTGCCACGAGCCGACTATACGAGTAGGTGCATAAGCTCGGGCGGTGGCGACAGTCGTCGGGACATCGTGGAGCCGGTGATGGCGCGCGAATTGACCGGCCCGGTGTCGCTGACCGGTCCGGACGGGCGCCTGAATCCCGACGCGGTCGGGTGGGCGCGGCGGCCACTCGTGGACACCAGCGGCCTCGGCCGTTCGCCCGGACGGGCGTGGGGACGCACCAAGCGCTGGGAGTACTGGAATGTCACCACCCCGACGCACATCCTCGCGCTCACCGTGGCCTCGATCGACTACGCGGCCATCCACGAGGTGTGGGTCTTCGATCGCTGCACCGCGCGGTCACACCGCGGCGCGTCGGTGGTGCTGCCCGCGTGGAAGGTGCAGCTGCCCCCGCGGATGGACGCCGCGCCGTGTCGCGTCAGGACCAGACGCCTTCAGATCGACATCGATCCGACCGAGCCCGCTACCGCGGCGAGCTCGGTGCATCTGCGAGCACGCATTCCCGGGGTGTCGTTCGACATCACCGCAACCCGCCCGCCGGGGCACGAATGCCTGGCCATGGTGGTGCCGTGGGACGCGACACGCTTCCAATACACCGTCAAGGATGTCGCGTTGCCGGCGTCGGGCACGCTCACGATCGACGGCACCAGCCATGTGCTTGCCGAAGGACAATCCTGGGCGGTGCGCGATCACGGCCGCGGCCGTTGGCCGTATCGCACGCGGTGGAACTGGGGTGCGGGCTCGGGTGTGTCGAACGGTCACACCGTCGGCGTGCAGGTCGGCGGCCGGTGGACCGACGGGACCGGGCAGACCGAGAACGGGCTGATCGTGGACGGGCGGCTGCACAAGATTCACGAAACGCTGAGCTGGGACTACATCCCGGGCAACTGGATGCGTCCGTGGCGGGTCCGCGGGGGCGGACTCGACGCATTGTTCACGCCGTTCTACGACAAGGCCGCGAACGTCAACCTCGGGGTGCTGTCCTCGCGTGCCGACCAGTGCTTCGGCCACTGGTCGGGGACGTTGGCCACCGTTGAACAGACCGTCGTGTTCGACGACATCCTCGGGTGGGCCGAGGATGTGCGGCACCGGTGGTGAGAGCCACTCAGGTCGCGCGACCACGCAGGATGCGCCAGCCACCGTCGCGACGCTCGACCAGTCCAGCCAACTCCAGCATCGCCAGCGGTCCCAGCACCTGTTCGGGTATCAGTCCGGCGGCCACCGCGATCTGTTCGACGGTGCTGGCCCGCCGCGCGGGTAGCGCCTCGTAGACACACCGCTCGGTGTCGCTGATCCCGTCCAGCGGTGAACTGGGCCGCGGCAGTTCGGGAGCCAATTCGCCTACCCGGCCGACCAATTCCACCACCTCGTCGGCCCGGGTGATCAGTTCCGCCCCGCCGCGCAGCAGCGCGTGGCAACCGGCGGACGCCCCGCTGGTCACCGGGCCCGGCACCGCACCCACCACCCGGCCCAGCATCCGCGCCCACGCCGCGGTGTTGGCGGCACCGCTGCGCACCCCGGCTTCCACCACGACCGTGGCACCGGACAGCGCGGCGACCAACCGGTTACGGGTCAAGAACCGGTGCCGGTACGGCCGCAACCCGGGCGGGTATTCGCTGACCAGCAGCCCGTGCTGACCGATACGGTGCAACAGCGACGAATGTCCTGCCGGATAGGCAATGTCGAGACCGTTGGCCAGGACCGCGATGGTCAGGCCGTCGCAGGCCAGCGTCGCGCGATGCGCCGCGCCGTCGATGCCGAAGGCACCACCTGACACGACGGCGACGTCGCGCTCGGTCAGGCCGGCAGCCAGGTCGGCGGACATCTGTTCGCCGTAGCCGGTGGCGGCCCGGGTGCCCACGATCGCGGCGGCGCGCTGTGCCACCTGGTCGAGCCGCAACGGCCCCCGCGCCCACAACACCAGCGGCGGTCGGCATTGCGGCTTGTTCCGGACGTCGGGGCCGGTGAACGCGGTGAACGCCAGCGCAGGCCACTCGTCATCATCCGGGGTCAGCAGGCGACCACCGCAGCGGGCCAGCCATGCGAGATCTTCTGCCGCCCGGTCGATCCCACGTCTGGCCTCGGTGCGCTGGGCGAGTTCGGCATCGACCTGGCCGCTTCGAATCCGCTCAGCGGCCCGCACCGCACCCACCCGGGCGACCAGCGCGGCCAGTTCGGGGCAGGGCGGCTCGGCGACCCGGGACAGATACGCCCACGCCTGCAATGCGGTCTGGTGGTCGTTCATCGGGACGCCCCGGACTGACGGAAACTCAGCGCGACCGCAACGTCGTCACGCCCGGGTGAAGCCCGGCCGGCCAGGTCGGAAATTGTCCATGCGACTCGCAGGCAGCGATCGACGCCTCTGATGGACAGCAGTCCGCGGTCCAATGCGGTTCGCAACGGTTCCATCGCCGTGGTGCTCAGCCGGAAGTCGCGTCGCAGTAGTGGGCCGCTGACCTCGGCGTTGGTCCGACAGCCATAGGGTGCCCACCGTTCAGCCGCGCCGACGCGAGCTCGAGCCACCCGGTCGCGCACCTGCGCGGTGGTCTCGGCGGCGGTGGGGGCGAGCGCGTCGGTACGCACCGGTTGCATGTCGACCCGCAGGTCGACCCGGTCCAGCAGCGGACCCGATAGCCGCCCCAGGTAGCGTCGTTTCTCCATCGGCTTGCACATGCAATCCGCGGGTTTGGCCGGTGCACAGGGGCACGGGTTGGCGGCCAACACCAGCTGGAACCGGGCCGGATAACGGGCCACGCCGTCGCGTCGGGCCAGCCGGATCTCGCCATCCTCCAACGGTGTTCGTAGTGCTTCCAAAACGCTGACCCCGATCTCGGCGCACTCGTCAAGGAACAGCACCCCGCGGTGGGCCCGACTCACCGCGCCCGGCCGGGCCATGCCGGACCCGCCGCCGACGAGCGCGGCCACCGTGGAACTGTGGTGCGGGGCGATAAACGGTGGCCGGGTGATCAGCGGCGTGGTGTCCGACAGCATGCCCGCCACCGAATGGATCGCGGTGACTTCCAGCGACTCGTCGTCGGACAGCGTTGGAAGTAAACCTGGAAGACGTTGGGCCAGCATGGTTTTCCCCACTCCGGGCGGACCGGTCAACATCAGGTGATGCGCTCCGGCCGCCGCCACCTCGACAGCGAATCGGGCGTGTGTCTGTCCGACCACATCCACCAGATCGGCCGTCGGTTCTGCCACCGTAGGTGCGGCGTCGACCCGGCCCTCCAGTTGCGCCACCCCTTCTAGCCAGGCCTGAAGTTGCCGCAGACTGCGCACCCCACAGACTTCGATGCCGTCGACCAGGCTGGCTTCGGCGAGGTTGGCTGTCGGGACCACGACGGTCGGCCACCCCTCCTCTTTGGCAGCCAATACCGCCGGCAACACCCCGCGCACCGGCCGGACTCGTCCGTCGAGCGCCAGCTCCCCCAGTAACACCGTCTTGGCCAGCCGGTGCCAGGCCCCGTTGCGACTCGCCGAAAGGACCGCCGCCGCCAGCGCGATGTCGTAGACCGACCCCATCTTGGGCAGGGTCGCCGGCGACAAGGCCAACGTCAGCCGCGACATCGGCCAGCTGTTGCCGCAGTTGGTGATCGCAGCGCGCACGCGATCGCGAGACTCCTGCAACGCGGCGTCGGGCAAACCCACCAGGTGCACGCCCGGCAGGCCGGAGGTGATGTCGGCCTCGATTTCCACGATCGCGCCGTCCAGCCCGCGCACGGCAACCGAGAACGCCCGCCCCAACGCCATCAGCCAATCCCTTCCAGGTGGCTGATCTGCGGGCAGCCCGCGGCATCCGGCACGGCGGACCATCGAATCCGCACCCGAACCACGTCGATCCGGATTGCTGTCCAATGCCGGTCCTGGCCGGCAAGCCACAGCAAGGCCAGCAGGCGCAGCCGGCGCACCTTCCGCGGTGTCACCGCCTCCTCCAGACCACCGAAGCCGTCACCGGTGCGGGTCTTGACTTCCACGAACACCAGCGTGTCGGTGACAGGCTCGACGGCGATCACATCCAGCTCACCGCGCGGGCAGCGCCAGTTGCGTGCCAGAATCTGCAGCCCGCGCCCGGTGAGGTGCTCAACGGCCAGCTGCTCCCCCAATGCGCCCAGTTCGGTGCGTGTCCACGTTGCCATGCCGTCAGGGTGCTGGAAAGCAACGACGGAGTCGGCGCGGACGAACCCGAAAACGGCACGGTGAAGCCGATTTATCCCCAGTCGGGATTTCATCCACAGCACGCAGGCACTCCGATTCGGCACGCTGCGGTCTACTGTCCTGCATCCTTAACCGGCCGAGGGCTATACCCTACGGTCCAGGCTATCCGGCCTGGACACACCTGGAAGAGGATCGATGACGGCTGCTGAGAGCGCACGGTTCGCGCAACGCTCGGACGCGATCCGCGATGCGGTGCGCACCCTGAACCCGGGTTATTTCGCTCTGGTGATGGGGACCGGCATCGTATCGATCGCGATGTATATCCAGCACGTGTACGTGCTGTCCACTGTGCTGATGGTGATCGCCTGCATCGCCTACCTGGTGCTGGTCGGCCTCAACGGGGTGCGGCTGATCGCTTTCCGCGCCGATATCGCCGGCGACTTGGCAGACGCCCGCCGCGGGTTCGGCCTCTTCACCTTCGTTGCCGCCACTGAAGTGGTCGGGGCCCGGCTCGCCGTCGACGGGCACTACGGCCTGGCCGTCACCCTGCTCGCCATCGGCGGCGCAGCATGGCTGGGGCTGGGCTACGTGGTGCCCTGGACCGCCGTACTGCACCGCGCGCGACGACCGGACTCGCCACCGCTGGAAAGTGCGAACGGCACCTGGTTCATCTGGGTCGTCGCCAGCCAATCGGTTGCGGTGCTGGCGGCCACGCTGGAGCCGGTGTTGGAGGGCGATCGCCGCGAGCTTGCCGTACTGGCGGTGTTCTCCTGGTCCGTAGGCGTGTTTCTGTATGCGGCGGCCGGCGGGTTCGTCGCCGCTCGACTGCTGCTCTACCCGCTGAGCCCCGAGGACCTCACCCCGCCGTACTGGGTGGCGATGGGGGCCACCGCGATCACCGTCGTCGCCGGTGCCCGCATCGTCGAGATGGCCGACGCACCGATGGTCGACGTCACCCGCGGTCTGATCGCGGGCACGTCGGTGGTGTTCTGGGCGTTCGGCACCTGGCTCATCCCGCCGCTGATCGCCGCCGGCATCTGGAAACACGCGATCCGGCATGTCCCACTGCGCTATGAGGCGACCCTGTGGAGTGTGGTGTTCCCGCTGGGGATGTACGGGGTGGGCGGACAGTACCTGGGGCACGCCGACCATCTGCCCATCGTCGAGCACATCGGCCGGAGCGAGTCGTGGATCGCGCTGACGGTGTGGGCCATCACCTTCGTTGCGATGCTGCGCCACCTGGCCCTCACCTTGCGGGCCGGCGCGCCCACTCAGCCCTGACCCGCTGTCGCCGCTTGACCACGGATTGACCGCAGCACAATCCACAGCAGCGGCACCGCGGCCACGCTGAACGCGACGACCGCCCCCAGCGGCACCCCGATAAGCGCCCCGATGGCGGTACTGCCGGCGAGAGTGCGCGGCGGCCGGGCATCAGTAGCGGTAGTGGGCCATGCGCGGTCCCCCGTCGCGCAGGTCGCCGTCGACTGACACCAGCGCCGGCACCATCTCGCTGGTCACCAGACCCTGATCAGCGGTGAGTTCATCGACCACGTCGAAGCAGCCGGCGATGTTTTCCGGGGTGTCGACGACGATGGTGACAACGGGGACGCCGCGCGACAGCTGGAACAGTTTGTCGCCGTGCGGCGCGTGGCCGCCGTGAAACCCCCATATCCCGCGTAACACGGTTGCGCCGTGGGAGGTTTCCCGCTGCCGCAGTCGCTGTACCAGGGCCCGATGGATCGGCAGGCCGTCGTGGCGCGCTGATTCGTCGGTGTAGACCATCAGCTTCTGCCACAGCGGAAGGCCGTGCTCGTCGGTTCCGGGCAGAGCGTGTGGACGTTCGAATCGTTCACCGTCGCGCTTGCAGACCCGGACTCGTTCCAAAGTGATCAGCGGCTGGCGCAACAGCCGCTCGAGTTCAGGCAGTAACCCGGCGATCCGGGCGCCGCTGCCGACGGCGATGATCATCAACGGTACATCGGTGTTGCTGTGGAAGAAGCGAGCGCGGCGACGCTGCCCGTGGGAAGTCCCGTCGACACCCAGAAACACCGATACCCCGGCGAGCCGGCGCTGGTGCATCAGGTCGCACAGCGCGAGATAGGCTGGTGCACCACCGATCTGCTCCTTTCGGCCGACGTAGATCGCGAGCTTGATCGCCTCGTTCAGTTCGTCGGCAAACTCGATGCGACCGATCTCGCCGCGCACCAGGCGGGCACGCTCCAAGGTCGTCAGCGCACGTTTGTCGATGGCGTAGAACGGCTCGAGCAAGGCTTCGATTGCCGACCTGGTGTCCACCGCGATGACCGCCACGGGCGGGTCCTCGGACAGGCTCAACGACTGGTCGCTGCGCAGGTGATGGCGGGGGCCGAAGCCGCCGATCCCACGCAAGACGATGCTCGACGCGATGCGCCGCGACCCGTAGAGGTCGAGCATCACGTCGGCCAGGAAGCGGCCGCCGGTGCGCTGACGCTCGTCGAAATAGACGCTGAGTTTCAAACAGTCGTCGTTCATCGATGTCCACCACCGGCCACCCCACCACCATAGGACCGTCACCGCTGCACGCGGAAGCGATCGACCTCGACGTCGAACATCAGCAAACTGTTGAACTCGCGGCGTCATCGTGTAACATCCTGGTAGGCGATGAAGCTCGCCTTTAACCGCCGCACCCGGCTAATAGCTTCTACCTGTGAGCGACTCGCGGTAGAAGGCGGTGCGAAATGGTCGGCAACAAACAGCAGTCGAACCCAGTCCTGCGCACCGACCCTCCAGATCCAGCTCGCGGACCACCTCGTTGGCAGCCCCGGCCGGCAGATGCCGGCGTAAAGCGACGTATTCACGTTCCATACCAACACCTTTCGAGGAGGTAGCACGATGTCCTTTGTCACCGCCCAGCCGGAAGCGCTGACCGCTGCAGCCGACAGCTTGGCTACGATCGGCTCAACCATCAGCACCCAGAACGCCGCGGCCGCCGCTCCCACCACCGGAATCATTCCGGCCGCGGCCGACTCGGTTTCGGCGCTGACCGCGGCACAGTTCGCGACTCACGCACAGCTCTACCAGCAGGTCGCCGCTCACGCCGAGGCGATTCACCAGCTGTTCGTGACAGCGCTGGGCGCCAGCGGCGCCAGCTACGCGACCACTGAAGCCGCCAACGCGGTGGCCGCGGGCTAAGCGACGTCGGTCGGTGGATTACGCAACGTTGCCGCCGGAGATCAACTCGGCGCGAATATATTCGGGCCCGGGCTCGGGTCCGATGCTGGCCGCCGCGACAGCATGGGCCGCCTTGGCGGCCGAACTGACCGCTGCCGCATGCGGATACGGATCCGTGCTGTCGGAGTTGACCGGGGACGGTTGGCTGGGGCCCGCGGCGTTGTCGATGGCCAACGCCGCCGCGCCCTATGTGACCTGGCTGCACAGTACCGCCGCGTCCGCTGAGCAGACCGCTGCCCAGGCCAAGGCCGCTGCCGCCGCCTACGAGGTGGCGTTGGTGATGACGGTGCCGCCACCCGTGGTCACCGCCAACCGCAGCCTGCTGCTGGCGTTGATCGCGACCAACTTCTTCGGTCAGAACGCTCCAGCGATCGCTGCGACCGAAATGCACTACAGCGAGATGTGGATCCAGGACGCCGGCGCTATGGACGGGTACGCGGCAGCCGCGGCGTCGGCCAGCCGGCTGAACCCGTTCACCGAACCGCCGCAGACCACCAACCCGAACGGGTTGGCCGCTCAATCCGGCGTCGTGGCCCACGCCGCCGCCAAGGCGGCGGGCACTCAACCGGGTGCTGCGCCGCAGCCGTTGGCCGCGCCCACCGTATCGCCGACGTGGGTGGACTACTTGGAACGCGTCCCCAACGAAGTCAACACCGTCCTCTCATTCGGCAACGCCGCGACGTCCGGGCGCGGGATCTTCATCCTCAACTCGCGGCTGGCATTTCAGGCCGCACAGGAGGCGTCGGTTCCCGCCGGCGAACTCGGTCAACGCCTGGTGTCGAGCGTTGCTGCGGCGCCGAGCGTGTCGGCAAGTATGGGCCGAGCCGCCCCGGTCGGGTTGTTGTCGGCCCCACCGGGGTGGGCCGCCCCCGAGATCGTGCCCGCGCAACCGGCATCGCCAACCGCATCCGCGGCGATCACCCCGGCCGCCGGCGCGGACACACCGCCGGTGCCCGGGAGTGTCTTCAGCCAATCGGTGTTGGGGACACTGTCGCGCGACGGATACGACGCCCCCCGCGCCAAAAGCAAACCCGTGATCGTCCGCTCCCCCGCCGCCGGCTGATCATGGCCGCCAACCGAAAAGGATGAAGCGCATGGACTTTGCAGTTCTCCCCCCGGAAATCACCTCATCCAGGCTCTACACCGGCCCCGGAACCGGGCCGATGCTGGCCGCAGCGACCGCCTGGGATCAGCTGGCGACCGAGCTGCACTCCTCGGCCGCCGCCTACGGTGCGGTCATCGCCGCGCTCGCCACCGACGGATGGCAAGGTCCGTCGTCGCGGTCGATGACCAACGCGATCACGCCCTATCTGACGTGGATGCACAACACCGCCGCACACGCCGAGGAGACCGCCGCGCAGGCCAAGACCGCCGCCGCTGCCTACCAGACCGCGTTCGCGGCGGTGGTGCCCCCTCCGCTGATCTCGGCGAATCGGGCACAGGTTGCCGCGCTGATCGCCGGCAACTTCTTCGGCCAGAACAGCCCGGCGATCGCACTCACCGAAGCCGAATACGAGCGGATGTGGGCGCAGGACGTCACCGCCATGTACGGCTACGCCGGCGCGTCGGCCAGCGCATCGACGATGATGCCGTTCCAGGACCCGCCACAAACGATCTCCGGTGGAGCCGCGGGTATTGCCGCACCGCTGACCGCGGCCGCCCCCGCGGCAGCCGATCCGGCGTCGCTGATGACCTACCTGCTGCAGATCCCGTCGATCACCAGCGCGGCGGCATCCACCACGAGTTCCTCGTTCTCCGGGGCATCGATGCAGACCACGAACCATGCGCTGGCCGTCAACGCCATCCGCGACGACGCCCAGGGCATCGGCCCGTTCCTGGCCGCCGCCCCGGCCGGCCCGTCGAGCATCCCTGCTCCGGCCGCGTCGGCAGCGGTCGGGCGGGCCAGTCTGGTCGGCACGTTGTCGGTGCCGCAATCATGGGCGGCCACGGCCACCCCGGCGGCAAGCGCCGCGCCCGCGCCCGCCGCCACTGTCGTTCCGGCGGCACTGGAAACCGTGCCCGGACAAGGAGTCGTCGGTGAGGCCCTGCTGGGGACGCTGGCCGGACGTGGCGTCAGCAACGCCGCGGCAAGGTTGCGCCGTCCCAGCGTGATACCGCGTTCGCCGGCGGCCGGGTGAGGCTAGACGTGTACTCCTAGGCCTTCGCCGCGGGTGCGCGAATGACCAGCGGGGTCCCCGGAAAGTAGACCGCCATCTCCGAGCGGGCCTTACCGAGCGCGGCGGTGCCGTAGCCCTTCCCCCGGTGTTCGGGATGAATCCAGATCCGCACCTTCACCTCGTGGTGGGCCAGTTCGCCGAACACCATGCCCACCTTCTCGCTGCCATCGACGGCGACGAACCAGGCGGCGTCCTCGTCGTTCACCCGTTCCATCGCCGCGCGGATCTCGTCGTCGAGGTCGCCGGCGGGCTCCCCGGAGCCGTCACCGCGGGCACCCACCTCGGCGGTGCGCACCTCGAAGATGTCGCGGTCGGATGCGCCGGCGAACACCCGCAGACTCAGCGTGTCACCCAGGCTGGCCGGGCGCTCCGCGCTGGTGAACGTCAGCTGGTTGTTCAGGTCCTCCAACTCGGCGGCAATCCGGGCCCGCGAGTCCTCGGTGAGTTGGTCGAACGACATGCCCATCACGGCCTCGCAACCCACCCGCGAGATGCCGAGCAGGTCTGCGATGGTCTCGATCGCAGCCGACCGGTCGTCGGCGTCCACGATCGCGTCGAGCACCTCGTGGCGGCGTTCCAATGCTTTGAGCAGGGCGATGGTGATTTCGCGGCGAACGACGGCACGGTCCTGATCGGTCATGGCGTAAGCCTAAATCAGCACCCGCCACCAGCCCACCGGTAGTGCGGAATGAGTTGCCGGTGCAGCGGTTACTCGGGCAGCCGCAGTTCGGGCTTCTCGACCTCTTCGATGTTGACGTCTTTGAAGGTGACCACCCGCACCTGCTTGACGAAGCGGGCGGGCCGGTACATATCCCACACCCAGGCATCGGCCAACCGCAGCTCGAAGTACACCTCACCGTCGGCGTTGCGGGGCACCATCTCCACGCTGTTGGCCAGGTAGAACCGCCGCTCGGTTTCCACGACGTAGCTGAACTGGCCCACGATGTCCTTGTATTCGCGGTACAGCGAGAGCTCCATCTCGGTTTCGTACTTCTCGAGATCTTCGGCACTCATCTGTTCAGCGGTCCTTCTTCTCGACACGAAGCGAGTGGCTCCATTGTGCTCGATCTTTCCTTACCCATGTCCAGTGCGCTGCCCCACCCTGCGAACGTTGACGAAGGAGAAGCGGTGTTGGCGACAGGGCCCCAGCGCGGACAGCGCCGCGGTGTGCGCCGCGGTGCTGTAGCCCTTGTGTTCGGCGAAACCGTAGCCGGGGTGGTCCGCGTCCAACGCCACCATGAACCGGTCCCGGGTGACCTTGGCCAGAACGCTGGCCGCCGCGATGCACGCCGCCGACGCGTCGCCGCCGAGCACCGGCAGCGACGGAACCGACAGACCCGGCACCCGGAACCCGTCGGACAGCACGTAGCCGGGGCGCACCGGCAGCCCGGCCACCGCCCGGCGCATCCCCTCGATATTGGCGGCGTGCACGCCGCGCCGGTCCACCTCGACGGAGTCGATGAACACCACGTGATAGGCCTCCGCATACCGGCAGATCAGCGGAAACAGTTCCTCGCGTGCCGCCGGTGTGAGCTTCTTGGAATCGTCGAGGGAGGCCAGGCTGCCCAGCTTCCCCGGGCCGAGCACACAGGCCGCGACCACCAACGGTCCCGCGCAGGCGCCGCGCCCCACCTCGTCGACTCCGGCCACCGGCCCCAGCCCGCTGCGGTACAGGGCGGATTCCAGGGTGCGCAACCCGGAGGATTTGCGGATCACCGGCCGCGGCGGCCAGGTCGCACCCATGGTCAGGAACCCTGCTGCGGGTTCACCGAGTCGACACCACCCCAGCGCGACGGCGGCCAGGCGATGAACCGGGCCTTGCCGATGACGTTGGCCACCGGCACGGTGCCCGTCACCGGGTCCCCGGTGCACAGCACCCGGTGCTGAATTCCGTCCGGCGTGTTGGCGCAGTGTGCGCGGGAGTCCGCCGAGTGGGTCCGGTTGTCGCCCATCACCCACAGCCGGTCCTTGGGCACCTTGACCGGGCCGAAGTCGCTACCCAGGCACGGGTACACCGCGGGGTCGGCCATCATGGTGGCCGAATCCAGGTACGGCTCGTAGAGCCGCTTGCCGTCGACGGTCAATCCGGTTTCGGCGCGGCATTGCACGGTCTGCCCACCGACCGCGATGACACGTTTGACCAAGTCGTTCTCGTCAGGCGGCACGAAGCCGATGACCGAGAGCGCGTTTTGGACCGTGCGCAGCACCGCATTGTGGGACCGGATCGACTGGTAGGTGACATTCCACGACGGCGGGCCCTTGAACACGATGACGTCGCCGGGCTGCGGCGCAGAGAACCGGTAGCTGACCTTGTCCACCATGATCCGGTCACCCACGCAACCCGGGCACCCGTGCAGGGTGGGTTCCATCGACTCCGACGGGATCAGGTAGGGCCGCGCGACGAACGTCAGCATCAGGTAATACAGCACTACCGCGGTGGTCAGCAGGATCGCGCCCTCGCGCAGCGCTGAGCCCTTCTTTTGGTCGGGCTCGCTGTCTTCGTCGGCCTCGTCGTCGCTCGCTACGACGTCGGCCGTCTCCGCTGCGGATTGGTCCGTCGTATCGCCACCGTCGGTTGCCGTCGGGCTCTCGTCGGAGGGCTGCTCGGACGAGGAGTCGGTGGTGTCGGTCACGCGTTCAGGGTAGTCAGCAGGACCCGAGCCGTTCGCGGCCGCACACCGGCGCGCCGCGAGGTCAGCGCTTCTCCTTGATCTTGGCCTTCTTGCCGCGCAGCTCACGCAGGTAGTACAGCTTGGCGCGGCGCACGTCACCGCGAACGGCGACGTCGATGTGGTCGATGTTTGGCGAATGCACCGGGAAGGTCCGCTCGACACCCACGCCGTAGCTCTCCTTGCGCACGGTGAAGGTCTCGCGGATGCCACCGCCCTGCCGGCGGATCACCACACCCTTGAAGACCTGGATGCGCTCCTTGGTGCCCTCGATGACCTTGACGTGCACGTTCACCGTGTCACCGGGACCGAAGGCCGGGATGTCGTCGCGCAGCGACGCATTGTCGACGAAGTCCAGCGTGTTCATATCCGGAGACACTTCCTTGCAAGTCGCGACTGCGGGCAGCGTCCCACGAGCGGGCGTGGGGCCGTCACCGAGCCGATGGATTCGGGCATCTTGCCGGACCGGGCCACTCCTGGCATCGGCCGACAACTGCTCAATTGTGCCAGATGGCACGCAGGTGATGAAATCGCAGTACACCTCCGCCTCGTTCGGCCGCGGGACCGGCGCGCATGTGGCGGATGTGACGGGGCCACTGTGCCGCCTCCGGTACTCTGATGCCCGGCGGGCGAGGTTGCAGCGAGCCCGGAAGTTGGCGTTACGCGTCTCAAGGAGGCTCATGCGCGCGCGGCCGTCGAGGGTGGTGCTGGCGACAGCGTCGGTGGCAACACTGCTGGCTGTCGGCTGTGTGGCCAAGGTTCACGGGGAACCGCCCGCCGGCGAGTCCGAGAACTGGATCACGGTGGTCACCCCGGTAGCCAACTCGTTCGACGGCGCGGGAAGTCCCGCCGAGCAGCTGGCCAGCAGCTTCGACGGACTTCCGCTGCGGATCCAGCAGGCCACCACCGATGCCGCCGCCCAGGGCGCCAAGATATCGGTTGCCGTGCTCGACCGGGCTACCGGTGAGCTGGTCACCAACGGCTCCGAGAGCCATTCCATCGCCACCGCGTCGGTGGCCAAGCTGTTCATCGCCGACGACCTGCTGATGAAGGACTCCGGCGCGCTGTCGGCGAGCGACCGTGCCGCACTGGACGTCATGCTGCGGTCCTCCGACGACAACGCCGCCGAGACATTCTGGAACCGCAACGGCGGTGACGCGATCATCAGTCGGGTTGCCAACCGGTACGGCCTGGCGGGAACCAGACCAGGCAGTGACGGACGCTGGTGGAACACCATGAGCACCGGCCCGGACCTGGTGCACTACTACGACATGCTGCTCAGCGGCGCCGGCGGGCTGCCCCCGGAGCGGGCCAACATGATCATCGCCGATCTGGCCCATTCCACCCCGATCGCGATCGACGGCTACCCGCAGCGGTTCGGTATCCCCGACGGCCTGTACGCGGAACCCGTCGCCGTCAAGCAGGGCTGGATGTGCTGTATCGGCAGCGACTGGTCGCACCTGTCCACCGGCGTGGTCGGAGCCGACCGGCGCTACGTCGTGGTGATCGAATCACTGCAGACCGCCAACGAGGCCACCGCGCGGCAGACCGTGACCCAGGCGGTCAAGACGATGTTCCCCGACGGCCACGTCTGATTTTTGCCGCCGAGTGTGAATCCTGGGCGCATATTGCGTCTTGATCTCGCCGTGTGTTCACACTCGGCGCTGGTGCTACAGCAGGTCGGGGCGGCGTTCCCGGGTGCGCTGCAACGAGGCCTGCCGTCGCCAGTCCTCGATGCGCGCGTGATCGCCGGACAGCAGCACCTCGGGAACATCGAGGCCACGCCAACTCGGCGGCCGGGTGTAGCTCGGCCCCTCGAGCAGACCGTCGGTGCCCGGCGAATGCGAATCATCATGGTGTGACGCAGGATTGCCCAACACCTGCGGCAGCAGCCGCACCACCGCCTCGACCATCACCAGTGTTGCCGACTCTCCCCCGGCCAACACATAGTCGCCAAGGGATACTTCCGCCACCCGCATGCGCCGCGCGGCGTCGTCGATGACCCGCTGGTCGATCCCCTCGTAACGCCCGCAGGCGAACACCAGATGCGTTTCGGCAGTCCATTGTTGAGCCTCGGCCTGGGTGAACAGCTTCCCGGCCGGGGTGGGCACCACCAGCAGCGTGTCGTCGGTGCAGATGTCGTCGAGCGCCGCACCCCAGATCGGTGCCTTCATCACCATTCCGGGCCCGCCGCCGTAGGGAGCATCGTCCACCGAGCGGTGCACGTCGTGCGTCCACTCACGCAGATCGTGCACGGCCAGCTCGACCCTGCCTGACTCGATCGCCTTGCCCGGCAAGGATTGTCGCAGCGGGTCGAGGTAGTCCGGAAAGATCGTGATGATGTCGATTTTCACGAGCCCAGATCCAACAGGCCCTCGGGAGGATCGATTTCGATCAGCTGCTCCTCCAACGACACCGACGTCACGATCGCGCTGACGAACGGCACCAGCAGCTCGGCGGCGTCGTCGCGGCGCACGGCGAGTAGTTCACCGGCGGCGGTGTGCAGGACCTCGGACACGACACCGATCCGCTCACCGGACCCCGTCTGCACCCGCAGACCTTCCAGCTGGTGGTCGTAGAACTCGTCGGGGTCCTCGATCGGCGGCAGGTCGCCGGAGTCGACGATGAACAGGCTGCCGCGCAGCGCATCCGCGGCCGTTCGGTCGGCCACCCCGGCCAGCCGCACCAGCAGCCGGTTGCCGTGGTTGCGGGCGGTTTCGACGACGTAGCCGCGCTCGGGGACGCCGGATCGTCGGGCGCGCAGGGTGACGCCCGGCGCAAACCGCGCTTCCGGGTCGTCGGTGCGGACATCGACGACGACCTCACCGGTGACGCCGTGCGCCTTGACCACGCGCCCGACCGTCAGCTCCATGTGGACTATCGGTCGGTGTCCACCACGTCGACGCGGATACCGCGGCCACCGATCCCGGTGACCAGCGTGCGCAACGCGGTCGCTGTGCGTCCGCCGCGGCCGATCACCTTTCCCAGGTCATCGGGGTGAACGTGCACTTCCACGGTCCGGCCGCGCCGGTTGGTCACCAAATCGACCCGGACATCGTCGGGATTGTCGACGATCCCACGGACCAGGTGCTCGACGGCGTCAACAACGACGGTGCTCATCGCTGCCGTCAGCTCTCGTCCGCAGCCTGCTCGCCGCCCTCGGCCGGAGCCTCAGCCGCGGCCTCGTCAGCCTTGGGCTCCTCGGCCTTGGCCTCGTCAGCCTTCTTGGCGGGGGCCTTCTTCTTCTTGGGCGTGGCGGCCTCGGTGGTGGGCCCACCCTCAGCCTCAGCCAGCGCGGCGTTGAACAGCTCCAGCTTGCTGGGCTTGGCCGGCTTGACCTTCAGGGTGCCCTCGGCGCCGGGCAGGCCCTTGAACTTCTGCCAGTCACCGGTGATCTTCAGCAGCTTGAGGACCGGCTCGGTCGGCTGCGCGCCTACCGACAACCAGTACTGGGCCCGCTCGGAGTTGACCTCGATCAGGCTCGGCTCTTCCTTGGGGTGGTAGCGGCCGATGACCTCGATCGCACGCCCGTCGCGGCGCGTGCGCGCGTCGGCGATGGTGATGCGGTACTGGGGGTTGCGGATCTTGCCAAGCCGAGTCAGCTTGATCTTGACTGCCATGAATTCACTCCTGTGCTGGCACGCTGCAATTCAGCGACCTGGGCGGGATGCCCGGTCCGGTTTTGCCTCGCGTGTGCGATCGCCCATTGTGCCAGAGCACAGCCGATCGGCGGAAATCACCGGTCGCACCTTGCGCGAACAGCTATCCAGGGGGGGCGTCGCCCCGTGGTGGAGGATGAAAAGTTGACCGAGTGTGCGGATTGGTACCCAACACGCCGCTCACTGCGTACCAAACCGCACGCTCGCCGGATGTTGGGCCCATTTTCGGGCGAGACGCAACGGTGCCGTATTCGCCGCGAATGAGGGCACTTGTACTGGGGGACTGCTGGCGCGGAGACGTCACACGATGCGGTCGAAGCATTTGGTCTCGACGCGCCGCGTCATCCGCCAACCGGCGGCGGTGCGGACGAACTCGTCGTCGTACCACAAGCCGCAGAACAGCACCTGCTGCTGCTGCTCGCCGCCGAGCACCATCGGGTTGAAGCACAGCGTCCGCGACGATGCGGTGTCCCCGTCGATGCGCACGTCGAAGTTGCCCAGCTGGTGGGCGTAGGCGGGGAAGTTCGGCAGCACCTGGCTCAGCCAAGCCTTGACCTGCGGATACTGGCCGTCGATGCCGCCCATGGCGCGATAGTCAATGTAGGCGTCGTCGGTGAACACCTGGTCGAGGTCATCAAAGCGGCGGCGGTCGATGGCGGTGGAGTAATCGACCAGCAGTTGCTGGATCTCCAGGCGGTCGGAGATCTCGGCCAGACTCAACATTCCTTGATTGAACACGACTCGATCCGCGCAGTTAGGCTGGGCCGCTATGCGCAAGTTCATCGCGTGTCTGACGGTTGCCGCGGCGGCCGCGTTCAGTCTGTCCTCCCCCGCCGCGGTCGCCGACGTCTCCCAGCCAGCAGGATCACTGCCGATCCCGGACGGTCCGGCGCCGAATTGGCTGGTCGCCGACCTCGACACCGGGCAGGTGCTCGCCGACAGCAACGGCTATGCCGCGACCCCGCCGGCCAGCACCATCAAAGTGTTGTTGGCGCTGGTCGCGCTCGACGAACTGAGCCTGGATTCCACCGTGGTCGCCACCCCCGCTGACACCGGGGTCGAGTGCAGCTGCGTGGGCGTCAAAGCCGGCCGCAGCTACACCGCACGCCAGCTGCTCGACGCCACGCTGCTGGTTTCCGGCAATGACGCCGCCACCACGTTGGCGGAGATGCTCGGCGGTGTCGACACCGCGGTGGCCAAGATGAACGCCAAAGCGGCCGCGGTCGGCGCGACCAACACCCACGCGGCCAGCCCATCCGGCCTGGACGGGCCCGCAGGTTCGGGGTGGACCACCCCGCACGACCTGGCGGTCATCTTCCGCGCGGCGCTGGCCAACCCGGTGTTCGCCGAGATCACTGCCACCCCGTCGGCGACGTTCCCCACCGATGCCGGGGACAAGGTGATCGTCAACGCTGACGAACTGCTGCAGCGTTACCCGGGAGCGATCGGCGGCAAAACCGGTTTCACCAACGCCGCCCGCAAGACGTTCGTCGGCGGCGCCGCCCGTGACGGCCGTCGCCTGGTGGTCGCGATGATGTACGGCCTCATCCGTGAGGGTGGCCCGTCGTACTGGGATCAGGCCGGGACACTGCTGGACTGGGGCTTCGCGCAGGGCTCGCAGGCCGGCGTCGGCAGCTTGTAGCGGCGTTCGCTCACCGATCCGGCAGCGGGACGGTCACGTCCGGCGGCACCGGACCGGTTCGTCCGGCGACCGCCGGAATCGAGAACTTGCCGCCCTGCTGACCACACTCGTCGGATTCGACGATCACCGTCATCTCGCCGCGCAGCGGGCCGCTGGCCTGCGGGCGCAGCACCAGCACCTGGGTGGTGCTCTGTTCGAGGGTCGATCCGTCTTTCCCGATGCAGGCGAACCGCACGGTCTGCGGCCGGGATTGCCAAGCTCCGGAATGGAAGTCGAGTACCAGCGACTTGATGGCCGGACCCGCACTGAGCTGCTGATGGTCCTCGTCGTCCAGCTGAACACCGCCGGCCAGGCACGCCGACGCCGTGCATCGCGAACGCAGGGCCCACCAGGTGGATACGTTGGGCGGCTGCGGGGCCGGGTTGTCGTTGTAGGTCTGCAGGGCACGGTTGACGTCGATCTGGAAGGTCCCGTCGAGCAGTTGATCCGGCACGGCGGCAGCGACGCTGGTCGTGGTGGGCGGGACCGCGACCGGGACCGGCGCAGCGGTGGTGGGGTCGGCGACCTGCGTGCTCGACGAGGTGCTGCGGCCGATCCAGACGCCGCCGCCCAGACCCGCTGCAACCAGCACCGCGGCCAACGCGACCGGCCACTTTCGCAGCAGGGCGGATCTTCCGGGCGAAGAGGCTGATCGGGGCTGTCCATCGTCGGGGTAGTCGGGATAGTCGACGACCGGGATGGTGGGCCCGTAGCCCCCGGCGCAGGCCTGGGCCCGCTCGCTGAGTGCGGCGGCGAATGCGCTGCACCGGCCGAACCGCTGATCGGGATTCTCGGCCAAGGCGGTGACCAGCACGTCATCGAGCGCGGCGAGTTCGGGGCGGCGGTCGCCCAGCCGCGGTATCGCACCCAGCCGCGCACCCGGCGCAATCCCGGAGAGCAGGAAATACGCGGTGGCGGCCAGCCCGTACTGATCGGTGCGCTCGTCGACGGCCAGGCCCTTGATCTGTTCGGGCGCGGCGTAGTCATCCACTCCATTGCGGACGATCCCGAAGTCTCCCAACAGGACTCGCTGCTTTCCCCCGTCGGGTTCAGGGAGCAGGATGTTGGTGGGTCTGACCCCACGATGCAGGATGCCGCGCCGGTGGGCGTAGTCGAGCGCCCCCGCGACGGCCGCGATGATGCCGACCGCCTGCCCCACGGGCATACCGGCTGCGTGACGCTGGGCCACCACCGTTGCCGCAGTCTCGCCGTCGACGTAATCCATCGCCGTCCACAGCCTGCCCTCGAACTCACCGCGCTGGTGGGCTTCCACGATGTGCGGGTGGTGCAGGGTCGTCGCGAGTTCTGCCTCGCCGGTGAATCTCTCACGAAACTCCGGGTCGGCACTGAGCGCCACCGAAAGCACTTTCAGGACGTCGTGGCGCACCAGACCGGCGCGCTGAACCAGGTACACCTCGCCGGTGGCGCCGAAGCCCAGCATCCGATCGATCGTGTAGCCAGCGAATTCAGCGCCGCTGGAAAGCCACATGCGTTGAATCCTAAGGGCTGCCCGTCGCGGCCGCCTGTCGTCCAAACACACGTCCACGCAGGATCACCAGGTCGGGCCTGCGCAGCGCGTCGGGGCCGGTCCGTGGATCCGCCGCAAAGCACAACACATCGGCGGGCGCCCCGGGCTCCAGTCCGGGCCGCCCCAGCCAGCGGCGCGCATCCCAACAGGCCGCGCCCAGCGCATCGGTAGCGCTCATGCCGATCCCGCCCAGCGCGGCCACTTCGTCGGCGATCCGGCCGTGAGCGACCATGCCGCCGGCGTCGGTGCCGGCATAGATCGGTATCCCGGCCGCCCGCGCCGCGCCCAACCGCGCGCGCGAACTGTCGTAGAGGGCACGCATGTGTGCGGCATAGATCGGGTATCTGGCCGCCGAGTCGGCGATGCCCGGGAAGTTGTCGATGTTGATCAGCGTCGGCACCAGCGCGGTGCCGTGAGAAAGCATCAGCGCGATGATGTCGTCGGTGATGCCGGTGCCGTGTTCGATGCAGTCGATGCCGGCGTTGATCAGCCCCGGCAGCGCATCCTCTCCGAACACGTGCGCGGTGACCCGGGCGCCGTGCCGGTGCGCGGCTTCGATCGCGGCCCGGAGTACGTCGTCGGACCACAGCGGTGCCAGATCGCCGATACTTCGGTCGATCCAGTCGCCGACCAGTTTGACCCAGCCGTCGCCGCGGCGCGCCTGCTCGGCCACCACGGTGGGCAACTGCTCCTCGTCGTCGACGTCGATCGGCAAGCCGGGAATGTAACGCTTGGTCCGCGCCAAATGCCGGCCGGCCCGGATGATTTGCGGCAGGTCCTCGCGCTCATCGAAGCCGCGGGTGTCGATGGGTGAGCCCGCGTCACGCACCAGCAAGACACCAGCGCGCCGTTCAGTTTCTGCCTGGGCGACGGCTTCCTCCGCGGTGACGGGCCCGCCAGGGCCGATGCCGATGTGGCAGTGCGCGTCAACCAGACCGGGCAGGATCCAGCCGCCGTCGAACACGGTCTCGGCGCCGGGCACGGCGTCGGTGCGCAGCCGCCCGTCGACGATCCAGTACTCAGCCGGGGCCTCGTCGGGCAGCGTGCGGCCCCGGAGGTGAAGCGCCACCTACGGCTGGCCCGGGAACTTCAGCTTGGACAGATCGAAGTCGGCCAGCCCCGGCGGCAGCTCGTCCAACCCGGCAGGCATCTGTGACAGGTCCGGGAACCCGGCCGGCATGCCGCGCATCTTCGGCGGTGTCGGCCCCCGCCTCTTGCCGCCCTTCTTGCCTTTGCCGCCCTTGGCTTTTGCCGCTTTACGGGTGGCGCTTTTGCGGCCGAACGGCATGCCCATACCGCCCATCATCGACGACATCATCTTGCGGGCTTCGAAGAACCGGTCGACCAGCTGGTTGACCTCGGCGACCGTGACCCCGGATCCGTTGGCGATGCGCAGCCGCCGGGAGGCGTTGATGATCTTCGGGTCGGCCCGCTCCTGCGGCGTCATGCCGCGGATGATGGCCTGCAGGCGGTCGAGATGGCTGTCGTCGACGGCGGCGAGCGCCTCCTTCATCTGGCCGGCACCGGGCAGCATCCCCAACAGGTTGCCGATCGGGCCCATCTTGCGGATCGCCAGCATCTGCTCGAGGAAGTCCTCCAGCGTCAGCTCACCGGAGCCGATCTTGGCGGCGGCGACCTCGGCCTGCTCGGCATCGAATACCTGCTCGGCCTGCTCGATCAGGCTCAGCACATCGCCCATGCCCAGGATGCGGCTGGCCATCCGGTCGGGGTGGAAGACATCGAGGTCTTCCAGCTTCTCGCCGGTAGAGGCGAACAGGATGGGGACACCGGTGACTTCGCGAACCGACAGCGCCGCACCACCGCGGGCGTCGCCGTCCAGCTTGGTCAGCACCACCCCGGTGAAGCCGACACCTTCGCGGAACGCGTCGGCGGTGGCCACCGCGTCCTGACCGACCATCGCGTCCAGGACGAACAGCACCTCGTCGGGGTCCACCGCCGAGCGGATGGCGGCGGCCTGCGCCATCATCTCCTCGTCGATGCCCAGCCGGCCGGCGGTGTCGACGATGACCACGTCGAAATGTTTGGCCTTGGCTTCGGCCAGACCGCCCGCCGCGACCGCTACCGGGTCGCCGGCTCCGGCGTCGGAGGAACCATCGGAGTTCGCGCCCGGGTGCGGCGCGAACACCTCGACACCGGCCCGTTCCCCCACGATTTGCAGCTGAGTGACCGCGCCGGGCCGCTGCAGGTCGCACGCCACGAGCAGCGGGGTGTGTCCCTGGCCGCGCAGCCAGACCGCCAGCTTGCCGGCCAGCGTGGTCTTACCGGCACCTTGCAGGCCGGCCAGCATGATCACGGTCGGCGGGGTCTTGGCGAATGCGAGCTGGCGGGTCTGACCGCCGAGGATGCCGATCAGCTCCTCGTTGACGATCTTGACGACCTGCTGAGCCGGGTTGAGGGCACCGGACACCTCTGCGCCCTTGGCGCGGTCTTTGATCCGGCCGATGAACTCGCGCACCACCGGCAGCGAGACGTCGGCTTCCAGCAGCGCCAGCCGGATTTCGCGCGCGGTGGCGTCGATGTCGGCGTCGGTCAGCCGACCCTTGCTGCGCAGCCCCTGAAGGGCGCCGGTCAACCGGTCGGACAGTGATTCAAACACTCAGCCAGCCTAGTGGAGCGGTGATCGCAAGCGCGGCGGAGCCGGGCGCAGCGGGTCACCGCCAAAAACCGGTGATCGCAAGCGCGGCGGAGCCGGGCGCAGCGGGTCACCGCCAAAAACCGGTGATCGCAAGCGCGGCGGAGCCGGGCGCAGCGGGTCACCGCCAAGGCTAGGGCCCCCTTCGCTGACTATTCGCGACCGTGATCCGCGACGCCGGGAGGCTCTAACGCGTCGAGCAGGCGTTTCTCGATCGTCGTCCGGCCGGACTCGGAGATCGGCAGCACCACACAAAACACGTCGTCGACCGTCGAGCCCAGCGTGGTGACTTTCGCCCAGACGATGTCCGCTCCAGCGCGTTCCAGCACACCGGTCAGCCGCGCGAGCAGGCCGGCACGATCGGTGGCACGGATCTCGATGATCGTTTGGCCGGGTCCGCCGTCGAACCACCGTATTCGCGGCGGGGCGGTCGTGCCGTGACCAGGCACTCCGGTGGGAATCTGACCGATCGGCGCGCGGTATCCCTCGCCGTTGTGGCGACGTTCCACCTCGGCGACGACGTCGATGTCGTGTGCGAGCGCCCGACGGAACTGCTGGCAGACGAGCTCGGCGGCCGGCGGCGCCCCGAAATGCGGGGACACCACAAACTCGTTGATCACCATCCCCTGACGGGCGTTGATCGTCGCCGCGTGCACGCGCAGCGAATTCAGGGCCAGCACGCCGGCAGCCTTCGACAGCAGGCCGCGCTGATCGGGGGCGACCATGACGGCGCGGTAGGTGCGCCCGCCGGCGTCGGGACGCAATGCGACACGCACCTCACGCCCTGCTGCCAGCGAGAGATGGTCGTCGTCAATCGGGTCGGCGTGCAACAATGGCTCACCGGCCATGCTCAGCCGGCAGCGCCGAACCAGCTCAGCGACCAACGAGGCCTTCCAGTCGCTCCACACCGCGGGGCCGGTGGCCCGTGCGTCGGCCTCGGTCAACGCATGCAGCACCTCCAGCAGCACCACATCCCCGTCCAGCGCCGCGGCAACACCGGCGATGACATCCGGGTCGTTCAAATCGCGTCGGGATGCGACCTTCGACAGCAGCAGGTGATGTCGGACCAGCGTGGACAGCATCGCCACATCGGAGGGCCACATGCCCAGCCGGGTGCCGATCTCGGTGGCCAGCTCGGCCCCGATCACGCTGTGGTCGCCGCCGCGCCCTTTGCCGATATCGTGCAGCAACGCCGCGAGGACCAGCAGGTCGGGACGGGCGACCCGAGTGGTGAACGCGCTGGCCTGGACGACTGCCTCGACGAGGTGACGATCCACCGTCCAGATGTGTACGGCGTCACGGGGCGGTAGATCGCGGATCGCGTCCCATTCCGGGAACAGCCGGCCCCACAGCCCGCTGCGGTCAAGGGCTTCAATGGTTGCCACCGTCGAAGGGCCGGCCGCCAGCAGCACCCAGAGGTCGTTGCGGGCATCACGGGGCCAGGGCGCACATGGCCGGGGCGCTTCGTCAGCGAGCCGGCTCAGCGTGGCCGCCGCGATGGGTACCCCGGTGATCGCCGACGCGGCCGCCACCCGCACCACCAGACCCGGATCGCGGTCGGGTCGGACGTCGCGTGCCAGCACAACCTCGCCGGCGTATTCCACCACCCCCTCGTCGAGCGGCCGCCGCAACCGCGGCCGCACAGCGGCGATGCCACGCCGCGGCAGCGCGTTCGCGGCGATCCGCAACCCGGCGTCGACCCAGTAGCTGATGGTGCGGGCCGAATCGGAAAGGAGGCGCGCCACGTCGAATCGATCCCCGATACGCAGTGCGGCGCCGATCTCGTCGGCGTACTGCGCCAGCAACAGGTCATAGCCACGACCGGACACACGCTGCAGTTCGGTACGGATATCAAGCAGCGTGCGGTAGGCCACGCTCACCGAGCCACTCGGATCGCCCACTGTCGCGCGGTCGGTGAGATGGGCGACGGCCAGCGCGTTGAGCAGCTGAACGTCGCGCAGGCCGCCGCGACCGCATTTCACATCGGGTTCGACGCAATGCGCGATCTCGCCGCTTCGCTGCCATCGGGAATGCGTGGCCTCGACGAGTGCGCCGTAGCGGGACAAGATTCCGTACCGCCACTGGTGCCGCATGCCGCCGACAAGTTGGGTCGATAACCGCTCATCACCGGCGATGTGCCGCGCATCCAGCATGCCGAGGTCGGTAAGCATATCCACGGTGGCGAGCTCAAGGGCTTGGGTGACGGTACGCACACTGTGGTCGATCCGAATGTTGGCGTCCCACAGCGGATACCACAACCGCTCCGCAACGTGTTCCACCGATTCGGCGGGCTTGTCGTCATGGAGGAGCAGCAGGTCCAGGTCGGAGTAGGGAAGCAACTCACGACGGCCCAACGAACCGGTGGCGACGATGGCAAAGCCGCTGTCGGCGACGATGCCGATCTCTTCTGCCTTGGCGACGAGCCACGACTCATGCAGCTTCCACCACGCTTCGCGCAGCGCCGCTGCATCCAGATGATCCTTTGTAGTGGAACGCAACTCGGCACGCGCTAGGGTCAGATCAGCCGCGGTGCACGCACCTGGTTCTGGCTGTGCGGTCGAGTCCGGGTCGTCTTGCATCATCGCTGCTCACACCCGATGTCATAGGGCGTCAGCCCCACGCTCTCCGGTGCGCACCCGCATCACCGTTTCGACCGGGCTGACCCACACTTTGCCGTCGCCGATCTTGCCGGTGTGCGCCGCTCGGACGATCACGTCGAGAATCTTGTCGACCGCGAAGTCGTCGACCAGCACCTCCACCCGCACCTTGGGCACGAAATCAACCGAATACTCAGCCCCCCGATAGATTTCGGTGTGCCCCTTCTGTCGTCCATACCCCTGAACTTGACTGACCGTCATGCCCAGCTGTCCCGCTTGCTCCAGACCGGTCTTGATGTCCTCCAGCGTGAACGGCTTGACGATCGCGGTGATCAGCTTCATTTCCTCTTCTCTCTTCGATCGAGCGGGCGGGCGCCGGACCGCCGGCAACCACGAACTCGTAGGCGCCTTCGGCGTGCTGGGCTTCGTCGATGCCCGAGGCTTCGGCCTCGGCTCCCAACCGCAGTCCGACGGTGTATTTGACGATCAGTGCCACGACAGCGGTGCCGACAGCCGAATAGGCCGCGACACTCAGCGCCCCGATGACCTGGCGCCCCAGCTGATGCATGCCGCCGCCGTAGAACAAGCCGGGCGACACCCCGGATACCCCGGCGATCGCCGCGGTCGCGGGCGCCGCCACGAAACCCACCAGGATGGTGCCGACCAGCCCCCCGATCAGGTGCACCCCGACGACATCAAGCGAATCGTCAAAGCCGAACCGGTATTTCAGCCCGACGGCGAAGGCACACGCGACGCCGGCGACTACGCCGATCACCAGCGCCCCGACGACGTTGACCGAGGCGCACGACGGGGTGATCGCAACCAGTCCGGCCACGATTCCTGATGCCGCGCCCAGGGACGTGGCGTGTCCGTCCCTGATCCGCTCGGCCAGCAGCCAGCCCAGCATCGCGGCGGCTGTCGCGACCGTGGTGGTGATGAAGGTTGATCCGGCAACGCCGTTGGCGCTGACCGCCGAGCCGGCATTGAACCCGTACCAGCCGAACCACAGCAGGGCAGCACCGAGCATCACCAACGGCAGATTGTGCGGTCGCATCGCGGTGGGCCACCCGGTGCGTTTGCCGGCGATGACCGCCAGCACCAACGCGGCGGTGCCGGCGTTGATGTGTACCGCGGTGCCACCCGCGAAGTCGACGGCATGCAGCTTGTTGGCGATCCAGCCGCCGTGCGCGGACGCAGCCTTGTCGAATGCGAAGACCCAGTGTGCGACCGGGAAATAGACGACGCTGACCCACAGTGCCGCGAAAAGCAGCCAGCTGCCGAACTTCAGCCGGTCGGCCACCGCTCCGGAGATCAACGCGACCGTGATGATCGCGAACATCAGCTGAAACCCGACGAAAACGGTGTGCGGCACGGTGCCGACCAACGGAATCTCAACCGGCGGGGCGCTGCTGCCCGGATCGCCGGCAACCCCGTTGACCCCGATCAGGCCGCGCAGCCCCCAGTAGTCGCCGGGCCGGCCGGCCAGGTTCCCGACGTCATCACCGAAGGCCAGCGAGTAGCCGTAGAGCGCCCACAAGACGGTCACCACGCCCATCGCGCTGACGCTCATCATGATCATGTTCAGCACACCTCTGGCGCGCACCATCCCGCCGTAGAAGAAGGCCAGCCCGGGCGTCATCAACAGCACCAGCGCGGCGCTGGTCAGCATCCAGGCGGTATCCCCGGTGTCGGGCACCCCCATCGTCGGAAACCGATCCACGTTCGCAGACCTCCTCGCCGACGCAGCCGCCCGATGCAGGGACCAAGCTGGTCAAACAATGCGCAGTGGTTGTTTCCGCTCCAACGCCGCATCGTTGCAGCTATGTGACAACCTGCTCACAGCGCCCGCCTGAAGCCGGGGCGACGGCGGGGGCGCCGGATCTCAGACGGCGTCTGGTCCGCGTTCACCGGTGCGAACCCGCACCACTGTCTCGACGGGGCTGACCCACACCTTGCCGTCGCCGATCTTGCCGGTCCGCGCGGCCTGCACGATGGCGTCGACGACCTCGTCGGCGGCGGTGTCCTCGACCACGACCTCCACCCGGATCTTGGCCACGAAATCCACCATCTCGTCGGGGGCGCCGTACTCCTCGGTGAGTCCCTGCTGGCGGCCGAAGCCGCGAACGTCGCTGACCGTCATACCGAGGATGCCGAGCTGGGCCAGCTCGGCTTTGACGCCGGCCAGAGCGAACGGCTTGATGATCGCGGTCACCAGCTTCATCGTGTCGATCCTTCCCGTCGGGCGTGTGGGTTGCGGTCGAATATTCGGGCTGACTCGCGCCACAACCTACACAGTCGGCACCGTCAGCGGGCTCACCCGAGCAGCGCGTCCACAAACGCGGCCGGCTCGAACGGGGCCAGGTCGTCGGGTCCCTCGCCCAGGCCGACCAGCTTCACCGGAACGCCCAGCTCCTGCTGGACCCGGAACACGATCCCGCCCTTGGCGGTTCCGTCCAGCTTCGTCAACACCACCCCGGTGATGTCGACGACCTCGGCGAACACCTTCGCCTGCGCCAAACCGTTCTGACCGACGGTGGCGTCCAGCACCAGCAGCACCTCGTCGACGGCGGCGCGCCGGCTCACCACCCGCTTGACCTTGCCCAGTTCGTCCATCAGGCCGGTCTTGGTGTGCAGGCGCCCGGCGGTGTCGACGAGCACCACGTCGGCCCCGGTGGTGATGCCCTCGCCGACGGCGTCGAAGGCCACCGAGGCAGGGTCGGCACCCTCGGCGCCGCGCACCACGTCGGCGCCGACCCGCGCCGCCCAGGTCTGCAGCTGGTCGGCGGCCGCGGCCCGGAAGGTGTCGGCCGCGCCGAGTACGACACGTCGACCGTCGGCCACCAGCACCCGCGCCAGCTTGCCGACGGTGGTGGTCTTGCCGGTGCCGTTGACCCCGACCACCAGCAGCACCGACGGGTGATCGTCGTGCGGCAGCGCGCGTACCGAACGGTCCAGACCGGGTTGCAGTTCGGTGATCAGTACCTCGCGCAGCACCAGCCGGGCGTCGGCCTCGGTACGAACGTCCTGGCTGGCCAGCCGGCTGCGCAGCTGTGACACCACCGACGCGGTGACCACCGTGCCCAAGTCGGCGATCAGCAGGGTGTCCTCGACTTCCTCCCAGGACGCTTCGTCGAGGTCTCCGCCACCGAGCAGGCCGAGCATGCTGCGCCCCAGCGCGTTCTGGGATTTGGCGAGCCTGCCGCGCAGGCGTTCCAGCCGGCCCTCGACGGGTGCGATGGTCTCGACCTCGAGAGCGGGCGGCGCGGCCACCTCGGGCGCTGGCGGCGGAGCCACCGCGGCATCGGCCTCGGGCAGTTCGACGTCGGTGATGGTGCGTTTGGGAGCGTCGCGCGGGATGGTGGCGTCGTCGCCGACGGCGGGCAGCCCAGCGGTGTCGATGCGCTGGGCCGGCTGCACCGGCGGGGCGCTTTGGCTGAAGGTGATGCCCGACGACGCGGTATAGCCCCCCGAACGATCGAGGCTTTCCTGGCTTGGTCCAGAAAGGCGGATCCGACGCCGACGGAACCTGAGCAGGCCCAGAACCAGCGCGGTGACGACGACCAGTGCGGCGACAACCGCTAAAGCAATCCAGAGACCCTCAGACACCACGCCATTGTTTCAGGGACACGAACAACGGTTAGCCGGGGCTGGCGACCAGCTCCTGGCCGCGGATCCGCTGCGAGATCACCGCGGTGATGCCGTCGCCCTGCATGGTCACGCCGTAAAGCGCGTCGGCGACTTCCATCGTCGGTTTCTGGTGGGTGATGACGATCAGCTGGGAACGTGCGCGCAGCATCTCGAACAGCGCCAACAGGCGGCGCAGGTTGGTGTCGTCCAGAGCCGCCTCGACCTCGTCCATGATGTAGAACGGCGACGGGCGGGCCCGGAAGATCGCCACCAGCATCGCCACCGCGGTCAGCGACTTCTCTCCGCCCGACAGCAGCGACAGCCGCTTGATCTTCTTGCCCGGGGGCCGGGCTTCCACCTCGATACCGGTGGTCAGCATGTCGGCGGGGTTGGTCAGCAGCAGCCGGCCCTCGCCGCCCGGGAACAGGGCGGCGAACACCTCGGTGAACTCGCGCTCGACGTCGGCGTAGGCCTCGGCGAAGACCTGCAGGATGCGGGCGTCGACCTCGGCGACCACGTCGAGCAGGTCTTTGCGAGCGGCCTTGACGTCCTCGAGCTGGGTGGACAGGAAGTTGTAGCGTTCCTCCAGCGCGGCGAACTCCTCCAACGCCAGCGGGTTGACCCGGCCCAGCTCGGCCAGCTCGCGTTCGGCGCGTTTGGCACGCCGTTCCTGGGTGGGCCGGTCGAACGGCATCGGGGCAGGCGCGGTCACTTGCTCCCCGCGTTCGCGGGCCTGCTCGTATTCGGCCAGCTCCAGCTCGGTGGGCGGCAGCGCGGTGTCGGGGCCGTATTCGGCGATCAGGTCGGCCGGCGCCATTCCGAACTGCTCGAGCACCATCTGTTCGAGCTGCTCGATCCGCAGTGCGGCTTGCGCTTTGGCCACCTCGTCGCGGTGCAGCGCCTCGGTCAGCGTGCCGATGCGGGTGTTGAGGGCGGTCACCTCGTCGCGGACTGCGGCCATCGCGACCGTGCGTTGCTGGCGTTCGGCGGCCAGCGCGTCGCGGGCCTGCGAGGCGGCGGTCACTACCTGCGCGAGTCGCTGCGCGAGCAGCCGTCCGGAATCGGCGACCGCGGCGGCGACGGCGGCGGCGTGTTCGCGGGCGGCCCGCGCGCGTTGCGCACGCAGCCGGGCCTCGCGTTCGGCGGCGGCGGCCCGACGCAGCGAATCGGCGCGGCCGCGTACGGCGTTGGCGCGTTCTTCGGCGGTGCGGACGGCCAGTCGGGCCTCCACCTCCACGCTGCGGGCGGCCTCGGCGGCGGCCGTGATCTGTTCGCGGTTGACCGGCCCGTCCTCGATCACCTGTGGATTGGCCTCGGCGTTGTGCAGCCGGGTCTCCAGGTCGGTGAGCTCGGTGACGGTTTGGGCGCGACCGGTCTCGAGTTCTTCACGCTGCCGCAGTTGCCGGCGCCATTCCGCGTCGGCGGCGCGCGCCTCCTGGCCCAGTCGGCCCAGCTGCTCATACATCGCCGAGATGGCGGCGTCGGATTCGTTGAGGGCTGCCAGCGCATGCTCGGCGGCATCGTGGCGGGCGGACTGCTCGGCCAGCGCCCCGGACAGTGCGGCGGCCAGCTGGGACGCCTGCGCGTCGGCGTCCACCAGTTCGACGCGCGCTTTTTCGATCTCGCTGGTGATCTCCAGGGTCGACGGCTTGCGATCCGAGCCGCCGCTCACCCATCCGGAGCCGACCAGATCGCCGTCGACGGTGACCGCCCGCAACGTCGGCCGGGCAGCCACCAACTCCAGCGCGGCCGACAGCTGCGGCACCACCGCGACGTGCGCCAGCATGGCGGTCAACGCGCCGCGCAGCCGCTCGGGAACGTCGACGAGCTCCAGCGCCCAAACCGCGCCGTCGGGCAGCGCATCAGTGGGTAGCTGCGCGGAGCCCGGCCAGTCCCCCAGCACGATCGCCACCCGGCCGCCGTCCCCATCCTTGAGCGCACGCACCGCGGCGGCGGCCGAGCCGAAGCTATCCGCGGCCAGGGCATCGGCCGCGGCGCCCAGGACCGCGGCCAGCGCCGCCTCGTAACCCGAGCGGACTTTGACCATCTTGGCGACTGATCCGAAAAGCCCTGCACCACTGTGGTTATCAGCGAGCCAGGCCGCGCCGTCTTTGCGTTCCAGACTCATCGACAGCGCGTCGATGCGGGCCCGCAGCGACGCCATCTGGCGCTCGGCGCCGCGCTCCGCGGATTGCAGTTCGGCGACCCGCTCGTCGGCCAGCCGCACCGCGGCCACGGTCCGCTCGTGCTGCTCGTCGAGGCCGGCCTCGCCCTGATCCAGCTCGCCGACGCGGCCCTGCACGGTTTCGAACTCGACCTGGGCGACCTGGGCGCGGGTCGCGGCCTCCTCGATGCGTGCCGACAGCCGGGCCACGGCCTCGTCGGTGGATTCGACCCGGGCTCGCATGGTTTCCACCTGGCCGGCCAGCCGGGCCAGCCCTTCGCGGCGGTCCGCCTCGGCGCGGACGGCCGCCAGGTGGGCTTTTTCGGCCTCGGCGGCGATGCGCTGCCGTTCGGCGAGCTCGGCGCGGGCACCCTCCAGTCGCTGCTGGGCGGCTTCCAGTTCGGCCAGCAGCTGCTGCTCGCGGGCGGCGACCTCGTCGGCCTCGGCTTCCAGCGCTTCCGGGTCGGCGCCGCCGGTGCTGGGCGGCTCCTCGTCGAGGTGCTGGGCACGTTCGGCGGCGATGCGCACCGTGGCACTGACCCGCTCGGCCAGCGCGGAGAGCCGAAACCAGGTCTGCTGGGCGGCCTCGGCACGCTCGGAGAGGCTGTTCACCGCGCTCTCGTGCGCAGCCAGTTCCCCGGCGGCCACCGCCAACCGGGCGGCCGCCTCGTCGTGTTCGCGGCGCAGCGTCGCCTCGGCATCGTTGGTGCCGGTGAATTCGGCCTGGCGGGTGACCAGGTCGTCGGCGGCCAGCCGCAGCCGGGCGTCACGCAGGTCGGCCTGGATGGTCTGGGCGCGGCGAGCCACCTCGGCCTGGCGCCCCAACGGCTTGAGCTGGCGGCGCAGCTCGGTCGTCAGGTCGGACAGCCGGGCCAGGTTCGCCGACATCGCGTCGAGCTTGCGGACCGCCTTTTCCTTGCGCTTGCGGTGCTTGAGCACACCGGCGGCTTCCTCGATGAACGCCCGACGGTCTTCGGGACGCGATTCGAGGATCTCGGCGAGCTTGCCCTGTCCGACGATGACGTGCATCTCACGACCGATGCCGGAGTCGGACAGCAGCTCTTGCACGTCCATCAAACGGCAACTGTTGCCGTTGATTTCGTATTCGCTGCCGCCGTCGCGGAACATTCGCCGGGTGATGGCCACTTCGGCGTAATCGATCGGCAGCGCATTGTCGGAGTTGTCGATGGTGACGGTGACCTCGGCGCGGCCCAACGGTGCGCGCGAGCTGGTGCCGGCGAAGATGACGTCTTCCATCTTGCCGCCGCGCAGCGTCTTGGCGCCCTGCTCGCCCATCACCCAGGCCAGCGCATCGACGACATTCGACTTTCCGGAGCCGTTGGGCCCGACCACGGCGGTGATGCCGGGCTCGAAGCGCAGAGTCGTCGGCGACGCGAAGGACTTGAAGCCCTTCAGCGTCAGACTCTTGAGGTGCACGACGTGTGAGACTACCGGTTGGCGACCTGACCGCCCGGCTACCTCTCCACGAAGCCGGCGATCGCGTCCCCGGCCTCGTTCCAGTCCGCGACGACGGTGTCGACCCGGCCCGGAGTGGTCCCGCCCTGCAACAGATCGAGGAGCCGTTGACAGTTCTCCCGCGGCCCCTGCGCCACGACCTGCACCCGTCCGTCGGGGCGATTGGCGGCGTACCCGGTCAGCCCCAACTCCAGCGCCCGGGACCGAGTCCACCAGCGAAAGCCCACGCCCTGGACGTGGCCGTGCACCCAGGCGGTCAGACGGACGTCAGGCGCGGTCATGCTCGGCGATGGCGAAGGTGACCTCGGTGCCGGACTTGAGGGTGCGGCCCACGGTGCACACCTGGTCGACGGCCCGCTGCACGACCACCAGCAGCCGTTGCTTGTCGGCGTCGCTGAGCTCGGACAGGTCCAACTCCAGGGTTTCGGTCAGCAGCGGGTAGCGCTCCTGCTCGCGGTCGGCCTGCCCGGATACCCGCACGGTCGCGGCGTAGTCGTCGCCGAGACGGCGGGCCAGCGGGGCGTCGCTGGCCATCCCGCTGCAGGCGGCGAGTGCGATCTTGAGCAGTTCGCCGGGGGTGAACACGCCGTCGACATGCTCAGAGCCGATGAGGACCTGCGCGCCGCGCGAGCTGTGCCCGGTGTAGCGGCGGACTCCGGTGCGTTCCACCCACAGTTCGGTCATGACGACATTTCTACCTGCTGGGCGCCAGTCCCCCGCGCGAGCAGACACAGAATCGCACTCATTGCCGCGGAATCGTGCGATTCCGTGTCTGCTCGCCCGGCATTTTCACCCCCGCGGGCGGGGCTGACATCTCGGACAGAAGAACGACGAGCGGTTCATGAACTTCTCCCGGCGCATCACCGATCCGCAGCGTCGGCACGGCTCACCTTCGCGGCCGTAGGCATCCAACGACCGGTCGAAGTAGCCGGACTGGCCGTTGACGTTGACGTACAGCGTGTCGAACGACGTGCCGCCGGCAGCCAGCGCGTCGCGCATCACCTCGGCGGCGGCGTCCAGCACCGCATGCAACTGGCGCCGAGTCAGCTTGGCCGCGATCCTCGCGCCGTGCAGCTCGGCACGCCAGAGTGCCTCGTCGGCGTAGATGTTGCCGATCCCGGACACCACGCTTTGATCCAGCAGTTGGCGTTTGATCTCGGAATGCTTGCGCCGCAACGTCTCGACAACCGCGGCGGCGTCGAATAGCGGGTCCAGCGGGTCGCGGGCCAGGTGCGCGACCGGCTCGGGGACCACGCTGCCGTCCACGGTGACCAGGTCGGCCAGCAGCCAGCCGCCGAAGGTGCGCTGGTCGACGAAGCTGAGCGCGGTGCCGTCGTCGAGCAGCGCGCCGATGCGCAAATGCGGTGACCGCGGTGCCGCGCCGTTGGTGCTGAGCAGCATCTGCCCGCTCATGCCCAGGTGTACGACCAGCGCCTGATCGTCGTCGAGAACCAGCCACAGGTACTTGCCGCGCCGGTCGGTGCCGTGGATGTGGGCACCGAGCAAGCGCGCCGTCAGGTCGGCCGGACCGGCCTCGTGTCGGCGCACCGCGCGGGGGTGATGAACGCGGACGGCGGTGATGGTGCGGCCAGCCAGAACCTGCAGGCCGCGACGCACCACCTCGACTTCGGGCAGTTCGGGCATCAGGCGTCGTCGGGCACGTTCAGCGCATTCCACGCCGCGGAGGCCGCCTTCTGCTCGGCTTCCTTCTTGGTGCCGCCCACCCCGCTGCCGTATTCGGCGTCATTCACCACGGCCACCGCGGTGAATTCCGGGTCGTGGCTGGGGCCGCTGGAAGTCACCACATACGACGGTCGGCCCAGACCCAGGGTTGCCGTCAGCTCCTGGAGGCTGGTTTTCCAGTCCAACCCAGCCCCCAGGGTGGGCGCGGCATCCAACAGATCAGCGAACAGCCGCAGGATCACGCCGCGGGCGACTTCCATTCCGTGGTTCAGGTACACCGCGCCCAGCAGCGATTCCATCCCGTCGGCCAGAATGCTGGATTTGTCGGAGCCGCCGGTCATCACCTCACTGCGGCCCAACAGTAGGTAGGCGCCCAAACCGTCGGGGGTCAGGCCGCGGGCCACATCGGCCAACGCGTTGGTGTTCACCACGCTGGACTTCATTTTGGCCAGCTCGCTTTCCGGCAGGTCCGGATGACGGTGATACAGCGCGTCGGTGACGGCCAATCCCAGGACGGCGTCGCCGAGGAACTCCAGACGTTCGTTGGTCGGCAGCCCGCCGTTCTCGTAGGCGTAGCCGCGGTGGGTCAACGCCAGGGTCAGCACTTCGTCGGGCAGGTCCACACCGAGCACATCGAGCAGCGGCTGCCGGTTCACCTCGGCGGCTCCTCGGTCGGGAGCAGCCCGGCCAGCTTGGCCCAGCGCGGGTCGATCTGGTCGTGCTGGTGGCCGGGCTCGGCGGTGGCCAGCGGGACACCACACTGCGGACACAACCCCGGGCAGTCCGGTGTGCACAACGGCGAGAGCGGCAACTCCAGCCCGACGGCGTCGATCAGCGGCTGCTCGAGATTCACGGTGTCCTCGACGACCCGGGACATCTCGTCCTCTTCGGTGGTCTCGTCGGTGGCGCTGTCCGGGTAGGCGAACAGCTCGGTCAGCTGGACTTCGACGCTGCCGGTGACGGGTGCCAGACAGCGCACGCATTCGCCGACCGTCGGGGCGGCCACCGTTCCGGTCACCAGCACACCCTCGGACACCGATTCCACCCGCAGATCCAACTCCAAGACGGCTTCCGGCTCGATCGCCACCAGGTCCAAGCCGATGCGCGACGGGCTGGTCACCTGGTTCTGCAGCGAGAACATCGAGCCGGGGCGCCGGCCCAGCCGGGAGATGTTGATGACGAGCGGCGAGTCGGAGGGTCGGTGTGTCACGCCCGCTCGCCTCGCCATACCGGCAATCTTACGGCGAGCGCGGTGTTGAACTGCGGCGTAGTCGTCCTACCGGGTGGCGTAGTCGTGGGTGCCGGCAGCCGTCCGCAGCTGGTGGCGTCCGCGGTTGATCGAACGCAGCGTGCCGTTGAGGAAGTCCTCGAATTCGGCAAGCTTGGCGTCGACGTAGATGTCGCACTCGCCGCGCATCCGGTCGGACTCGGCGTGCGCCGAGTCGATCAGGCGGGTTGCCTCCGCGGTGGCGGACGCCACCACCTCGGTCTGGGAGACCAGCCGCTGCTGCTCCTTGATGCCTTCCTGCACGGCCTTCTCGTACGCGAGATTGCCGTTTTCCACCAGCCGGTCGCATTCGGCCTGGGCCCGTCCGGTGCTGGTTTCGTACTCCCGCTTGGCGGTGGCGCTGACACGGGCGGCTTCGTCGCGGGCTTCACCGACCATCCGGTCGCTGTGCTGGCGGGCTTCGGCCACCATCCGGTCCGCCTGCGCCTTGGCGTCGGCCAGCAGCCGGTCCGCCTCGCCGCGGGCGTGGTTGATCATCGATTCCGCCTCGTTGGTGGCGTTGGCCACCATGGAGTCGGCGTGCTCCTTGGCGTCGCGCAGCATCGAGTCGCGAGCATCCAGCACGTCCTGGGCGTCGTCCAGCTCGCCCGGAATCGCGTCCTTGATGTCGTCGATCAGTTCCAGCACGTCGCCACGCGGCACCACGCAGCCTGCCGTCATCGGCACGCCGCGGGCCTCTTCGACGATCCCGCCCAATTCGTCCAGCGCTTCAAACACTCGGTACACGGCAACACCCTCCACGCGACGTAGTTGTTACTAGTGTGCCTGGTGTTACGCGTGTGACAGCGCAGCGTCGATGGGTGTGTCGGCGCGCCAGGCGCTTGTCGGTCCAGCATATCGCCTGGTCACGGTGCGACTGCTGGGGTCGTTGTGCTCGTCGGGCCCGACCGCGGTGGTCGTGAAGAGTGCATCTCGGGCTGTGCGGCGCCCGGAATCACGACCCCGGGCGCACGATCAGCGGGCCGGATACGCAGGTGCGCAAGCCGCCGTGGCGACACGACCAGGCAAGCGAGCGCGTTTTCTCGACGCGGCGCGGTTCCCTGATTTAGGTTGAACCGCATGAGCGTCTACAAGGTCATCGACCTGATCGGCACCAGCCCGTCGTCGTGGGAGAACGCCGCCGCGGAGGCGGTTCGCCGGGCACAGGAGAGCCTCAACGACATCCGCGTCGCCGAGGTCGTCGAGCAGGACATGGCCCTGGACGACAAGGGCGGCATCACCTATCGCATCAAGTTGCGAATCTCGTTCAAGATGCGGCCGGCCAAACCGCGCGACGACGA